>NZ_JBHFII010000047.1:254703-294376 GCF_057334215.1 Achromobacter maghribensis
CGCCAGGCCGCCAAGCGCGCGGACGCCGGGCGGCTGCCCGGCAGGCACCTGAAACGACCAGCGCCCTGCGTCCGAGCCTTCCAAATCAGACCCGGCGAACGGCCATGGAGCCGTTGGTGCCGCCGAAGCCGAATGAATTGGACAGGCCGATCTCGATCTTCATCTGCCGCGCTTCGTTCGCGCAGTAATCCAGATCGCATTCCGGATCTTGATTGAAGATGTTGATCGTGGGAGGCGACACCTGGTTGTACACGGCCAGCGTGGTGAACACCGCCTCGATGCCGCCCGCTGCGCCGAGCAAGTGCCCGGTCATGGACTTGGTCGAGTTGACCACCAGCTTCTTGGCGTGATCGCCGAACGCCAGCTTCAGCGCATCGGTTTCGTTCTTGTCGCCAAGCGGCGTGGACGTACCGTGGGCGTTGACATACTGGATGTCATCCGCATTCAGGCCACCGTTGCGCAGCGCGTTGAGCACGCCGCGGCGCGGGCCGTCCTTGTCCGGAGCCGTGATGTGGTGCGCGTCCGAGCTCATGCCATAGCCCGCGAGCTCGCCATAGATGCGCGCGCCGCGCTTCTTGGCATGCTCGTACTCTTCCAGCACGAGAACGCCAGCGCCCTCGCCCAGCACGAAGCCGTCGCGGTCGCGGTCCCAGGGGCGCGAGGCCGTCTGAGGATCATCGTTACGGGTCGACAGCGCGCGCATCGCGGCAAAACCGCCGATGCCCAGCGGGGACACGGTCGATTCGGCGCCGCCCGCCACCATGACGTCCGCATCGCCATATTCGATCAGGCGCGCAGCGTCGCCGATGCAATGCAGGCCGGTGGTGCAGGCCGAGACGACGGCGTAGCTCGGACCCTTCATGCCGTAGACAATGGACAAATGACCGGAGATCAGGTTGATCAGCGAACCCGGCACGAAGAACGGCGAGATCCGTCGCGGACCCTTGGCCAGGTACTCGACCTGGGTTTCTTCGATGCGCGGCAAACCGCCGATACCGGAGCCCACGATCACGCCGATGCGCTCGGCATTGGCTTCGGTGACTTCCAGGCCGCAATCGCGCCATGCCTGCATCCCGGCAGCCAGGCCGTAATGGATGAATGTATCCATCTGGCGGGCTTCTTTGGACGAGACATAGGTGCTGATGTCGAAGTCTTTGACTTCGCCAGCAATGTGCGTGGTGATGGCCGAGGGATCGAAACGGGTGATGCGGCTGATGCCAGAACGTCCGTTGACGATATTGTCCCAAGCGGTGGTCAGGTCGTTCCCTACGGGAGAAACGATACCAAGGCCGGTGATGACGACACGTCGCTTCACGGATGACTCCTCAAACAGACAAAAGAAAGGCGGCTTTCGGGATGCGCTGCACGTGTGGCCCACGCGAAAGCGGGTCGGGCATGACTACGCCCTTCCCGCATGTGGACCACACGGCAAATTCCTGAAACCGCCCCGTTTCCCGGTTGAACCCGAAAGTCGGGCAACCGGAAGGATATAGGCTGAGCTTACTGCTTACCGTGCGAATTGATGTAGTCAATCGCTTGTTGCACGGTCGTGATCTTTTCGGCCTCTTCGTCGGGGATCTCGGTCTCGAATTCGTCTTCGAGCGCCATGACCAGTTCGACCATGTCGAGCGAATCGGCACCGAGGTCGTCAAGGAAGGAGGATTCGTTCTTGATCTCGGCTTCGTTCACGCCAAGTTGTTCAGCGACGATCTTCTTGACGCGCTGTTCGATGCTTTCCATGCAGATCTCCAATTGGGAAAAATCCCGCGAATTATAGCCAAGCGTAGAGGAAAGCAACGCCTGGCCGTGACAAAAATAACACCGCGCACTTTTTCTGTCGCCCTGAAGGGCGCAGGAATACCGGTGTGCGGCGTTTCCGGATGAACTGCGCGCGGCCTCGCCGGTTGCCCGGCGGCGGCAAGGCGGCCTGGGCCGCCCGCGCGCAATTCGTGATTTATTGCATGTACATCCCGCCGTTTACGTGCAGGGTGGTGCCGGTAATGTAACCCGCTTGCGGCCCGGACAAAAAGGCCACCGCATGGGCGATGTCCTCGGGCGAGCCCAAACGGCCCAGCGGAATCTGCTGCAACAGCGCCGTCGTCTGGCTTTCAGCCAGCGCGCGCGTCATATCGGTGTCAATGAAGCCGGGCGCCACGCAGTTCACGGTGATGTTGCGGCTGCCCAACTCACGGGCCAGTGCGCGCGACATACCCGACACGCCCGCCTTGGCGGCGGCGTAGTTGGCCTGACCGGCGTTGCCGCTGGAACCCACCACCGACGTAACGTTGATGATGCGTCCCCAGCGGGCCTTCATCATGCTGCGCAACACGGCGCGCGACAGGCGGAACACGGACGTCAGATTCGTGTCCAGCACCGCCGACCAATCGTCGTCCTTCATGCGCATCGCCAGCGTATCGCGGGTGATGCCGGCATTATTGACGAGGATATGCGGACCGCCGCCTTCCTTGCCCAGCGCGTCGATCAATGCGTCGCAGGCTTCGGCATCGGTCACGTTCAGCACCACGCCACGGCCGCCGGACGGCGCCAGGGCTTCGGTAATGGCGGCCGCGCCCGATTCGGACGTCGCGGTGCCCACGACGGTTGCGCCGCGCGCAGCCAGTTCCTGGGCGATGGCGCGGCCGATGCCACGCGTGGCGCCGGTCACAAGGGCGATCTTGCCCTGCAGTTCGATCGAGTTGTCCATGTGTTTAATTTCCGTTAACGGCGGCCAACGCGGCTTCAAGCGAAGCGGGATCGGTAATGGCCATGCCGGTAAGTTCGGGGTCGATGCGCTTGGTCAGGCCGGCCAGCACTTTGCCGGGGCCGCACTCGATGACGTGGGTGACGCCTTGCGCCTTCATCGCGCGCAGGGTTTCAACCCAGCGCACAGGATGCCATGCCTGACGCACCAGCGCATCCCGGATTGCCCCGGGCTCGGTGGGCGAAGCGACATCGACGTTGTTGATGACCGGGATCTGCGGCGCCAGGACCGTGACGCCCGCCAGCGCGCCGGCCAGCACGTCGGCGGCGGGCTTGAGCAGGCTGGAATGGAACGGCGCGGAGACCGGCAGCAGCAGCGCGCGCTTGGCGCCTGCGGCCTTGGCCAGTTCGCAGGCACGCTCGACGGCGGCCTTGTGCCCCGCGATCACGACCTGCGCGGGCGCGTTGAAATTCACGGCTTCGACGATTTCGCCCTGAGCGGCCTGCGCACAGGCGGCGCGCACGGCGTCGTCGTCCAGGCCCAGGATCGCGGCCATTCCGCCCGTGCCGACCGGCACCGCGGCCTGCATTGCGTCGGCGCGCACACGCACCAGGCGCACGGCGTCTTCCAGAGACAGGGAACCCGCAGCGGTCAACGCGGCGTATTCGCCCAGGCTATGACCGGCCACGACATCCGGCTTGCGGCCGCCGGCAGCGCGCCAGGCGGCATAGAACGCCACGCCGGCAGTCAACATCGCCGGCTGGGTGTTGGTGGTCAGGTTGAGCTGTTCCACCGGACCTTGGGCGATCAGCGCGCCCAGATCCTGGCCCAGGGCTTGCGAAGCCTGCGCCACGGTGTCCGTGACCGCGGCAACGCCCGACCAGGCATCCAGCATGCCGACGGCTTGCGAACCTTGGCCAGGGAAGACAAATGCGATTTTCATGATTGACCGGTTGGATTGATTCAGTGTCTGTGTGGGATGTCAGGCGCGCACTGCGGGCGGCGACGCATGCGCCGCCCTGCCCGGGCACGCTCTTACATGCGGGCGAGTACCGAACCCCAGGTGAATCCGCCGCCCACGCCTTGCATCAGAATGAGCTGGCCCGGCTTGACGCGGCCATCACGGCGTGCGGCGTCCAGTGCCAGCGGCACGCTGGCCGCGGAGGTGTTGGCGTGGCTATCAACGGTAATGACGACTTTTTCGACCGGCACGGCGAGCTTGCGCGCCAGGAAATTCAGGATGCGAACGTTCGCCTGATGCGGGATCAACCAATCGACGTCCGCGACTTCGATGCCGGCTTCCGCGCACGTGTCGCGCGCCGAGCGGTCCAGCACGGTCACGGCCTGCTTGAACACGGCCTGGCCGTCCATGCGCAGGAACGGATCGCCCGTCACGTCGCCATAGGCCACGTTGCCCGCGGCGCTCAGGATCTTCATCTGGCTGCCATCGGCATGCAACTGCGCGGCCATGATGCCGGGCTCGTCGGAGCTCTTGAGCACCACGGCGCCTGCGCCATCGCCGAACAGCACGCACGTGCTGCGGTCGTTCCAGTCCAGGATGCGCGAAAACACTTCCGCACCGATCACCAGCGCACAACGGGCGCGGCCCGCGCGGATGAAGCTGTCGGCGGTGGTCAGGGCGTAGACAAAGCCGCTGCACACGGCCTGCACGTCGAACGCCGCCGATCCCTTGGTGCCCAGATTGGCCTGCACCAGGCATGCCGTGCTGGGAAACACGAAATCGGGCGTGGACGTGGCCACGATGATCAGATCGACTTCGGATGCGTCGACGCCGGCATCCGCCAGCGCGCGGCGCGAAGCCTCGGTGGCAAGCTGGCTGGTCGTGACGCCGCGTTCGGCCAGATGGCGCTGACGGATGCCCGTGCGCTCAACAATCCATTCATCGGACGTGGCGATGTCGCGCGTCGCCAGCTCCGCGGCCAATTCGTCATTCGAAACCACGCGTTCCGGCAAGAAGCTGCCGGTGCCCGCGATTGCGGAATATTTCATTGCGGTATCCATCAAGCGGTGTCCCCAGCGACGTTCCGCGAAGGCGTTGCGACGCCCTCGCCCGATTGAACGCGCTTGGTAATCTGCGCGACCGTCTGAGCGGTGCGCTCCAGCAGTTTACTCACTACGGCTTCGCGAGCTCGTTGCAACGCAAAACCGAAGGCGTAGACATCCGCGGAACCATGGCTCTTGATGACCACACCACGCAAGCCCAGCAACGCGGCGCCGTTATAGCGCCGGTTGTCGACGCGGTTGCGCAGACGATTGAGCACCGGCCTGGCGATGGCGCCGGCCAGCAGGGTGACGATGTTGCGTTTGAACTCTTCGCGAATGATGCTGGACAGCATCTTCGCCAGCCCCTCGACGGACTTGAGCACGACGTTGCCGACGAAACCGTCGCACACGACAACGTCGACCGTACCCTTGAAGATGTCGTTGCCTTCCACGTTGCCGTAGAAATTCAACGGGCTGCCGCGCAGGAGCTCTGCAGCTTCCTTGACGACTTCGTTGCCCTTGATGACTTCTTCGCCGATGTTGAGCAAGCCCACGGAGGGGTTCTCACGATGGTCGACCGCCTGCGACAGCGCGGCGCCCATGATGGCGAATTGCAATAGGTGCTCGGCCGAGCAATCCACGTTCGCACCCAGGTCCAGCACCGTGGTGGCGCGGCCCGTCTGGTTGGGAATGGATGTGGCGATCGCGGGGCGGTCAATGCCGTCCAGCGTCTTGAGCACGTAGCGTGAAATGGCCATCCATGCGCCGGTGTTGCCCGCGGAAACGCAGGCGTCAGCGCGCCCGTCCTTGACGGACTGGGCGGCCAGGCGCATGGAGGAGTCTTTTTTGCGGCGCAAGGCGACCTCGACCGGGTCGTCCATGGTGACGACCTCGGATGCCGCCACGATTTCCATGCGATCGCGCGCCACGCCGCGGTGCTCTGAGAGCGCCGCTTCGATAGCGTCGGGAAGCCCGACCAGCAATAGCCGGGTATCCGGAAATTGCCGGGCGAACTCGATCGCAGCCGGAATCGTGACGGGCAGACCGAAGTCTCCGCCCATACAGTCTATGGCGATGCGTATCACGGGTGCCAGGTATCAGCGCGCAGCCGAATTGGTCCGAGTACGAGTTCGGCCCGGGGGCCTTATTCGTCGGCCTTGGTCTTCAGGACCTTGCGGCCACGGTAAAAGCCGTTGGGGCTGATGTGGTGACGCAGGTGCGTTTCGCCGGTGTTCGGCTCGATGGCGGTCGACGGGGCAACCAGAAAATCGTGCGAACGGTGCATACCGCGCTTGGAGGGGGACTTCTTGTTTTGTTGAACGGCCATGATGACTCCTAGAAACGGGGCGCATTGTACGCGATGCGGCCCGATGTTGATCTCAATCTTTGTGCTTCAGTTGTTCCAGCACCGCAAACGGCGACGGACGCTTGACAGCGGGTTCTTCAGGAACTTCGCTGACTTTGGCCTGCGCGCCCGGGCATACATCATGCTTGGGCACATACGGAACGCTCAGAATGAGCTCATCTTCGACCTGGGCCAGCAGATCGAAATGATGCGAACCGACCACCTTTTCAGGTTGGTTGGACACAAAACCATTTCCTTCTTCGTCTTCATCGTCCTCGTCGGCACGACCATCGGAGTAATCGCCGTTGGTATTGCCATCATCGAGATCGGCTTCGGACTTGACCAGCTGCAAGAGGACTTCGCTATCGACTGGATACACGAACGGCGCATTGCACCGCTGGCACACCAGCACCGGGTTCGCCTGCACGCGAACGTGCAAGAGGGGCCGGCCAAGCAACAGACCAGACTTGCCCACCTCACCGCGCACAGACCACGTCACAAGCCCGGCATCGCCCAGCGGTTGTTCGGGTAACCCTTCAACCGCGCGCGAAAACCGCACAAGAGGTATGGTGCCATGCGCTTCCTTGCCGCTATGGGCAAATGCGAATGCATCGATGCGCTTAATGATCAATCCTTTGCATTCACGGGTCTTTGCGATTGCTCACGCTGATGACGATTAACCAGGCTTGATTACTCAGGCTGATTGCTTACGCTGCTTGCTTACGCTGCTTCGTGCCACCGCATTCGCTGCAAAAATCCCGCAAAACGTTAGATAATACTGCGACTTACGCTTTAACGTCAAATATCGCATGCCTTCCAAGCCTAGCCTGATCCTCGCGTCCAGCTCGCGTTACCGCAAAGAACTGCTGTCGCGCCTGCGCCTGCCCTTTACGGCCATTTCCCCCGATGTAGACGAAACGCCACAGCCGGGTGAAACGCCCGCAGCGCTGGCTCTGCGCCTGTCGGTTGCCAAGGCCATGGCCGTGGCGGACAAGCACCCCGGCAGCCTCGTGATCGGATCGGACCAGGTTGCCACGATCGACGGGCAGCCGATCGGCAAGCCGGGGGATTTTCCGCGCGCCAAAGCCCAATTGCGCGCCCTGTCGGGGCAAATCGTGGAATTCCACAGCGCATTGGCGGTGACGGATGGCAAACGGGTGGAAAAAGCGGACATCATCACGCGATGCCATTTCCGCCAACTGTCGGACCACGCCATCGAGGCCTATTTGCGCGCCGAAGAACCCTACGATACCGCAGGCAGCGCCAAGGCGGAAAGCCTGGGCATCGCCCTGATGGAGAGCATCCAGAGCGACGATCCGACCGCGATTATCGGCCTGCCGCTGATCGAGCTGACGCGCATGCTGACGCGGTTCGGGCTGGATCCGCTGGACGCCCCCGGAGCGCCGGCATGAGCGGCGCGCTGCACCTGATTCCCGTCGGCCTGGGCGAGGCCCCGGCCGAGCGCTGGTTGCCCGCCGACGTCCGCGCGCTGGCCGGACGGCTGGACACCTACATCGCCGAGAACGCCAAGACGGCGCGCGCCTTCCTGAAGCTTATCGGCACCACCCTGCCGCTGCAGGAAATCACCATCCACACCCTGACCGACAAAATCGACGACGGCCAGATCAAGGCATGGCTGGACCCGATCAAGAAAGGCGCGGAAATTGGACTGGTTTCCGAAGCCGGCTGCCCGGCGGTTGCCGATCCGGGCGCCAAGGTGGTGGACGCGGCCCATCGCCTGGGCCTGACCGTCAAGCCCTGGGTTGGCCCTTCTTCGATCCTGCTGGGCCTGATGGCCAGCGGCCTGGATGGGCAGCGATTCGCCTTCCACGGCTATGCCCCCGTGGACCCCGCCGAGCGCGCCAAGCAGCTGCGAGCCTGGGAACAGCATTCGGCCAAGCACAACCAGACCCAGTTGCTGATCGAAACGCCGTATCGCAACGCCGCCATGTTCGCCACCCTGCTGGCCAGCCTGAAAGGCGACACCAAGCTGTGCGTGGCCCGCTCGGTCACGACGGCCGACGAATGGATCGCGACGCACACCGTGGCCGACTGGAAAAAACGGCCCGCGCCCCTGTTGGACAAGCTGCCGACACTGTTCCTGTATCTGGCCCGCTGACCCGTATGCACCGCCTGATCACCCCACTGCTGGCCACGGCAGTCCTGGCCGGCTGCGCCGCGCGCGGCCCCGCCGGACTGGACCTTGACACGTCAATCACCGCCGCCAGCCAGGCCAGCCGCGTCCGCAGCGTCGTCCTGCACTACACGACCGTCGACGATGCCACGTCGATGAAGCTGCTGTCCAAGGGCAAGGTCAGCGCGCACTACCTGATCAACGAGGACGGCCGCGCCTACCGCCTGGTCGACGAAACCCGTGCCGCATGGCACGCCGGCGCCGCCTCGTGGTACGGCAACATCGCCATGAACAGCACCTCCATCGGGGTCGAGATCGTCAACCCCGGCTGGACCGAGGGCGCGGACGGCAAGCCGCTTTGGCACGCCTACAACGACCGCCAGGTGCGCGCATTGACCTTGCTGCTGCGGGACATCATCCAGCGCCACGGCATCGCGCCCGAGAACGTGGTGGGCCACAGCGACATCGCGCCGCAGCGCAAAGTGGATCCCGGCCCGCTATTCCCGTGGCAAACGCTGGCTGCGGCGGGCATCGGCCGCTGGTTCGACGAAACCGGCGCAGCCGCGCATCTGGCGCGCCTGCAGGCCGAAGGCGTGCCCGACGTTGCCTGGTTCCAGAAACAGTTGCAGCGGCTGGGCTACGCCTGTCCGCAGGACGGCACCCTGGACCGCGCCACGATCAATACGCTGGCGGCCTTTCAGATGCACTACCGGCCTGCGCTGCACGATGGCCAACCGGACGCGGAAACCGCCGCCATCATGCTGGCGATGCCTTGAACGGGCCGACGTTAAGCGGCCTCAGCCCCGGCCCAGGCCTTTGACGCCATCCAGCGCCCGCCAGCATCACGCCCGGCGCCGCCACCACGCCACGACCCGCCAGCCAAGCAGCAAAGCCAGCACAGAGGCATACAGGAGCGGTTGCGCCAGATCGTTCTTGCCGGCTTTGTGCCACCAGTAGTGCAGCACCGCCAGCAGGCCGATCGCATAGACGGCGCGGTGCAATTGCTGCCAGCGCTTGCCCAACCGGCGCATGGCCCACTGCGTGGAGGTGGCGGCCAGCGCCGTCATCAGCACAAAGGCGGCAAACCCGACGGTGATGAACGGGCGTTCTCCGATATCTTGCAGCATGGCCGCGGGGTCCAGCCCCCGGTCCCACCAGACCCAGGCCATGAAATGCATGGCCCCGTAGAAGAACGCGAATAGCCCGCACATCCGGCGCACCCGAACCAGCGCCGGTTGCCCGGTCAAGCGGCGCAACGGCGTGATCGCCAGTGTCACCAGCAGGCAGACCAACGTCCAGGTGCCGGACGACCGCGTCAGGAATTCGACCGGATTGGCGGTCAGCCCGTTGTTGAAGCCCAGCCAGATCCAGCGCAGGAACGGCGCCAGACCCAGCAGAAACAGGAAGGGCTTGATCCGCCCCACCGCGCGAGCGGATAGCGGGGGTTTGGGCGGTGAAGCGGCCGCGGCGGGCGGCGAAGTGCCTTCAGGCATCGGTGAACCTCAGTAGTTCGCTTTCAGGTCCATGCCCTGATAAAGCGACGCCACCTGTTCGCCATATCCGTTGAACATCAAGGTCTTGCGCTTCGGGGTGAACAGGCCGTCCTCGCCGATGCGGCGCTCGGTTGCCTGGCTCCAGCGTGGATGCGGGACAGTGGGGTTCACGTTGGCGTAGAAGCCGTATTCCTGCGGCGCCGCCTTGATCCAGGACGATACCGGCAGTTTTTCCACCAGCCGGATCTTGACCAGCGACTTCGCCGATTTGAAGCCATATTTCCACGGCACCGCCAGGCGCAGCGGGGCGCCATTCTGGTTGGGCAGGACCTTGCCGTACACCCCGAACACCAGCATCGCCAGCGGATTCATGGCCTCGTCGATGCGCAAGCCTTCGACGTAGGGCCACTCGAGGATGGCGGCACGCACGCCCGGCATGTTCTCGCGCTGCACCGCCGTCACGAATTCCACATATTTGGCGTTGCCCGTGGGCTCAACCTGTTTCAGCAGTTCGGATACCGAGTAACCCACCCACGGAATCACCATGGACCAGCCCTCGACGCAGCGCAGGCGGTAGACGCGCTCTTCCATCGGCGCCAGCTTGAGCAATTCCTCGATGGTGAAGGTGCGCGGCTTGGCGACCTCGCCTTCGACGCTGACCGTCCATGGGCGCGTCTGCAACTTGCCGGCATTCGCGGCGGGATCGCCCTTATCCACGCCGAACTCGTAGTAGTTGTTGTAGGACGTGACATCGGCCAGCGAGGTCTGCTTGTCCATGACGCTCAACGACGCATTCGGCTTGCCTGTCAGGGGGCCGGCGCCCTGAGCGAAGGCGCTGCGCGCCGCCCAACCCGGCAAGCCGACGGCGGCGGCCGTCAGCCCGGCGCGCAGCATCAGCTCGCGCCGCGAGCGCCAGACGGCCTCGTCGGTGATTTCGGACGGAAGAATATCGGCGGGCTTGCGTATCAGCATCGTGGTCTCCGGTGTGGCGGCCCGTCCCTGACAGGCGCGCCCTGCGCAAGCCATAGACGTTGCGCCATCCCATGATATTCCGCGGCGGCAGCGCCGCGGCCGGGAACTTCCAGATTGACCCACCGCGACGCCGGACGTTCCCGTCCGACCGCAGGGTCAGGCGCCTGCGAAGACCCGCGGCAGGAGCCATTCGCGCACCCGGGGCACGCTGTCCAGCACCGCCTGCGGCGCGCAACCCTGCAGTTCCTTCAAGGTATGGGCGCCATAGGTCACGCCAAGGCCGTGGACGCCGGCGTTCGCCGCCATCTGGAGGTCGTGCGAGGTGTCGCCGATCATCACGACTCGCCCGGGTTCGACGTCCAGCTCCTGCATCAGCTCCTGCAGCATCGCCGGGTGCGGTTTGCTGAAGGTTTCATCGGCGGTGCGGGTGGCGTCGAACAACGGCCCCAGGCCCGTCGCGGCCAGCGCTCGGGTCAGGCCGACCCGGCTCTTGCCCGTCGCGACAGCCAGGCGGACGTTCTGCCCTGCAAGTTCCGCCAGCAATTCGGGGATACCGTCGAAAAGCCGCAGCTCGGGGTCACGCAGCAGGTAATGGGTACGGTAGCGTTCCAGGAAGCGCGGCATCATTGCCTGCGTCAGTTCCGGCACGGCGCGACGCAAGGCGCTTTCAAGGGACAGACCAATCACCCAACTGGCTTCGGATGCCGACGGCACCGCCAGTTCCAGGTCGCGGCAAGCGCCCTGGATGGCCGCCACGATGCTGTGCGTGGAATCCATCAAGGTGCCATCCCAGTCAAAAACGACCAGCGAATACGACGACATAATCAGACCGACTCCAGTTGTTTCAGTAGTTGCCGGCAGGCGGGAGGCAGCTCGGCGGTAAGGGTCATGGGCTCGCCCGTGGCCGGATGCGCCAAGGTGAGCTGGTGCGCGTGCAGGAACATTCGGCCGAAGCCCTTGCGGGCGAATTCGGCCCGAACGTCATCGTGACCGTATTTGTCGTCGCCCACGATGGGGAAGCCGCTGGCGGCCAGGTGCACCCGGATCTGGTGGGTGCGCCCCGTGCGCAACTCGGCATCGACCAGGCTGTAGCCGCCAAAGCGCTGCTTGAGCGTGATGATGGTGTGCGCCGTCTGCCCGTCCGGATCCACCTTGACCCGGCGCTCGCCGGACTGCGTGGTCCATTTGGACAGGCCCAGCTTGATGTGCTGGCGGTCGTTCACCCAATCCCCTTCCACCAGCGCCAGATAGTGCTTATCGCCCTTGCCTTCCCGCAGCATGGCATGCAAGGCCAGCAGCGCGCTGCGCTTCTTGGCCACCATGAGCAGGCCCGAGGTCTCGCGGTCCAGCCGATGCACCAGTTCCAGAAACTTGGCTTCGGGGCGCGCGGCGCGCAGTTGTTCGATGACGCCGAACGACACCCCGCTGCCGCCGTGCACCGCCACGCCGGCGGGCTTGTCCACGACCAGCAGCGCATCGTCTTCGAACACGATAGGGAATTCGGCGCCCGGCACGGGCCGGGGCTTGCCGGGATCCGGCAGCCGCAGCGGCGGAATGCGGACGACGTCGCCGGCCACGATGCGATAGTCGACCGAAATGCGTCCCTTATTCACGCGCACTTCGCCGCCACGGATGGCTTTGTAGATGTGGGTTTTGGGGACGCCCTTGCACAGGCGCATCAGGAAGTTGTCCAGACGCTGGCCAGCATGCTCGGCATCGACCTCCACCATACGGACGGCGGGGGCGGCTTTAGAGGGGGATATGGGGGAGGAAGTTTCTTTGCGCATTGCGGAAAGCGACATATAATCGGGACAGCCTTAAGGGGCTGAACTAGCCGCCTGGCGTAGAGATGCAATTTAAATACGCAACTCCGTCGAGCGCGCGGGCCGCCATTGTACTGCCTGCTTATTCAACCCCTGGGTCTCTTGGTCGCCGGCGCAACCGCGCCCTGCCGGATAGTGGTGTGGCATTCACTTTGCCCGCTGTCCCAGCAGGTCCGTTGCATGCCGCAAGCGGCTCTGAAGCACTGCAAGAATCGTCGCATATTTAAAGCACCAGCTGCGTGTAGGCAACCAATCCGACCGCAACTGCCGTTCACAGCAATTTTTCCGTCAAACCACATTCAGTGAAGCTGACCCTCCTGCTGACAGAACCCCGTGCCCCACGGCACGACGTGCCCGCCTGACCCGCGGCGGATACGCCTGGGCGCCGCCCAGGTACGGTCCGCATTTCTTGCCCGCTTCAGCCGCAGCCCGAGTGACCCGAGGTCACGCGCCGATATCGGCGCGTCATGACAACGGAGAAACCCTCTCATGAAGCGCATGCTGTTCAATGCGACGCATCAGGAAGAATTACGCGTCGCAATCGTTGATGGGCAAAAACTCATCGACCTCGACATCGAGACTGCCGGCCGCGAACAACGCAAAGGCAACATCTACAAAGGTGTCATTACCCGGATCGAACCCGGCCTGGAAGCTTGCTTCGTCAACTACGGTGAAGACCGTCACGGCTTTCTGCCTTTCAAGGAAGTTGCTCGCAGCTTCTTCAAGGAAGGTGTAGATGTCCGTAGCGCCCGCATCCAGGACGCGTTGCGCGAAGGCCAGGAACTGATCGTTCAGGTTGAAAAGGAAGAGCGCGGCAACAAGGGCGCAGCCCTGACCACGTTCATTTCGCTGGCTGGCCGCTACCTGGTCCTGATGCCCAACAACCCCCGTGGCGGTGGCGTTTCGCGCCGTGTCGAGGGCGAAGACCGTCAGGAACTGCGCGACACGATGGAGCAGCTTGAGCTGCCCCAGGGCATGAGCATCATCGCCCGTACCGCCGGCATCGGCCGCAATGTCGAAGAGCTCCAGTGGGACTTGTCCTACCTGTTGCAGCTGTGGACCGCCATCGACGGCGCCGCCCGCGACAACTCCGCGCCGATCCTGATCTACCTGGAATCCAGCCTGGTCATCAGGGCCATCCGCGATTACTTCTCGCCCGAAATCGGCGAGATCCTGATCGATACCGACGAGATCGCCGACCAGGCCACCGCGTTCATGAGCGTGGTGATGCCGGACAACGTCCAGCGCGTCAAGCGCTACCGTGACGACATCCCGCTGTTCTCGCGGTTCCAGATCGAACACCAGATCGAAACGGCGTATTCGCGCACCGTGACGCTGCCCTCCGGCGGCGCCATCGTGATCGACCACACCGAAGCGCTGGTTTCCGTCGACGTGAACTCGGCCCGCTCCACGCGCGGCGCCGACATCGAGGAAACCGCGCTGCGCACGAACTCCGAAGCGGCCGACGAAGTGGCCCGCCAATTGCGCTTGCGCGACTTGGGCGGCCTGATCGTCATCGACTTCATCGACATGGAAGACAGCAAGAACCAGCGCGCCGTTGAACAGCGCCTGCGTGACGCCCTCCATTTCGACCGCGCCCGCGTGCAAATGGGCAAGATCTCGCGCTTCGGCCTGATGGAACTGTCGCGCCAGCGCCTGCGTCCGGCCCTGAACGAAGGCTCGCACATCACTTGCCCGCGTTGCAACGGCACCGGCGTGATCCGCGATGCCGAGTCCAGCGCCCTGCATGTCCTGCGCCTGCTGCAAGAAGAGGCGATGAAGGAAAACACCGCGGCGGTCCACGCCCAGGTGCCGGTCGACGTGGCCACCTACCTTCTGAACGAAAAGCGCGCCGACATCACCAAGATGGAAGCCCGCCTGAAGGTCAACCTGATGCTGATCCCGAACAAGCATCTGGAAACGCCGCACCACCACATCGAGCGCCTGCGTCACGACGATCCGCGCCTGGAAGAACTGAAGACCAGCTTCGAACTGGTTGAAGCCCCGGCCACGGACGCCCCCTGGCAGCCGCGCGAAAGCGAGATCAAGGCCCGTCCGGAAGCGCTGGTCAAGGGCATCACGCCCTCGCAGCCCGCGCCCGTTTCGACGCCTGCAGCACCGGTTGCCGCGCCTGCGGCGCCCGCCGCCGCAGGTGGCTTGGGTGGCCTGTTCAAGCGTTTGGTTGGCTGGCTGACCGGCAATGCCGACACCGCCAAGCCCGCCCCCACCACCCAGGAAGACAGCGCCAAGCGCGCCGCGTCCGGACGTGGCGGCAAGGGCCGCAGCGGCCATGACGGCCAGGAACGCCGTGGCGAACGGCACGGCTCGGACCGCAACCGCAACCGCCGCGGCGAATCGCGTGGCGAAGGCGCTGAAGGCAGCGAAGGCGGCCGCCATCACGTGCGTGGCAACCGTCGCCCTGAAGGCGAACGCGGCGAGCGCCAGGAACGTGGCGATCGCGGCAACCGCAACGAGCCGCGTGGCGAGCAAGTCGCGCAAGCGGCCCTGGCTGCCAACCGCCCCGACCAGGCTGACCAAGCCAATGGCGACGACACCGGCGCTGGCCGCAATCGCCGCCGTGGCCGTGGCCGTAACCGCCGCGAAGAAGGCCAGTCCGATACGCCGATGAGCGAACAGGAAAGCATGGTGGCCGCGCTGGCGCAAACCGTTGCGACCGCCCTGCCCGACACCAAGCCGGCTACGGAAGCGGCACTGGACGCCACCGACGCCGATCAGGGCGCTGATGGCATCCCGACCGCGGAAGGCGCCGAAGGCGCAGCCGATCCGGAACGCAAGCGCCGCCGCCGCCGCAGCCGCCGTGGCCGCCGCAGCCAGGACGAAGCTGGTCTGGCCGGTAGCGACGAGCAACTGGACGACGGTTCGGACGACGACACTGGCGAACAAGCTGAAGGCGTAGCGCCGCAAGCCGCTCCGGCCGCCCCGGTTGCCGCGGCCCAAGCTGCTGAAATTGCGCCGGCCCAGGCCGCTGAAGTTGCCCAGCCCGCCGCCGTCGAAGCCACCCCGGCCCCGGCGCAAGCCGCCGAGACCAAGGTGACCGATCAGGCTATCGAAGCCGTGCCGGCACGTGCCCAGGAAGCGACCCCGGTGGCCGCTGATGTGGCTGCTGATGTGGCTGCTGACGTCGCTGCCCAACCCGCCGCTCAGGTTGAAGCCCAGCCGGTCGAACCCGCGAAGGCCGAACCGGTGCAAGCCGCCGAACCCGCCGTGGCCACCCCCGTGCAAACGGCCGCCACCCAGGTGACGCAACCGATCGCGGTAGAGCCGGCCAGCCAGGTGTCGGCGCCCGTCGCCCCGACGCAAGAGCCCGTCGAAGCCGCGGTTGTGGAACCCGTCGTGACGGCGCCCGCGCCGGTGGTTGAAGCGGCTCCTGCCGCGCCTGCACCGGCCGCCGCTCCGGCACCCTCGCAGCAGCCCATCGTGGTGCCGGCAACGGCACCCACGGCCAAGGCCCAAGCCTTGCACGACGTGGTCAATGCCGCAGGCCTGAAGTGGGTGGAAACCGATCCGGACCGCCACGCCCAGACCCAGTTGCGCATCGCCGCCGCGCATACGCCGACCCGCCTGGGCCGCGAACGCAAGCCGGTTGCGACGGTCTCGAACGAACCGCTGGTTCAAGTCGAAACGCGCTCCTAAGCCGCCCGTGCGACAAAAAAGCCCCCATCGCATGATGGGGGCTTTTTTTTGCCCGCCGACGTCAACGGCGGGCTTCTCGACACCAGAGGTTCCGACAAAAAAAAAGCCCTCGACATCGAGGGCTTTGAACTGTCGGAACGCTTGCGATCAGAACTGGTACGTGTACGTCAGCTGAACCACGTCCAGGCCCGGATTCGGGCGCTTGATGCTGGCGTTGGAAAAGTGCGAATAGCGCACGCCGATACGGTTGTTCGGGGTCAGCAGGAAACCCATGCCGATGTGGTCGCCAAACTGGAAGGCGGTGCTGATGTTCTCGTTGGCGAAGCGCGTGCTGGAGAACACCGTCGCGCCGATACCCGCTTCGAGGTAGAAGCGCTCGCCCGTCCACCAGCGGAACATCGGGATGGCATTCAATTGCCAGACATGGCCCGGCGAACGCGAACCGTCTGCCCACCAGTAGGACGCGCCGATTTCAGGCGTCAGGTCCAGGCGGCCCCAGTTACCACCGAACTGATGCGTCCAGATGGAAGGGGTTTCGTAGTTCAAGGTGATGCGCTGATAGTGGTCGCCAATGCCGTAATGCATGCTGACGCCGCCTTGCGTGCCCTCAGAGGATTGCGCACTGGCCAAGGTAGCTGCTCCGGCAAGAGCCACACCGACAAGGCGCGTAAGCATTTTCTTCTTGATGGACAGCATAGGTAACTCCGTGATTTCTGGTCTAACCGGCAACATAGCAAAATCCGGGCCGCATGGCTTGACGATTGTCGCAATATGGCAACAATTCGCAGTGGAAAACACTGTTCCGAAAAAGACACTCACACTCGATACAAGCACGAGGTCCGCCGTGCAACGATTTCACCTGACAACCCAATGAAAATGCCGTCGAAGGCCAGAGCCCTTGACGGCATTTTTCCCGGTTTGGTAAACGCGTCGAAACGCGCCCGAAAGCAGGGGATCAGGCGGTAACGACGTCTGCCGGCTGGTTGGTCAGCAACGCCAACAGGCGAGCGATTTCCTCGCGCAGTTGACGGCGGTCGATAACCATATCGATGGCACCCTTCTGCAACAGGAACTCGGCACGCTGGAAGCCTTCGGGAAGCTTCTCGCGCACGGTTTGTTCGATCACGCGCGGGCCGGCAAAGCCGATCAACGCCTTGGGTTCAGCGATGACCACGTCGCCCATGAAAGCAAAGCTGGCCGACACGCCGCCCATGGTGGGGTCGGTCAGGACGCTGATGAACGGCAGGCCCGCCGCCGACAGGCGCGTGAGCATGGCGTTGGTCTTGGCCATCTGCATCAACGACAGCAGGCTTTCCTGCATGCGCGCGCCACCAGAGGCAGCCACGCAGATGAACGCGGTCTTGTTGTCCAGGGCCGCCTGGGCGCCGCGCGCAAAGCGCTCGCCCACCACGGACCCCATCGATCCGCCCATGAATTCGAACTCGAACCACGCCAGGGTGGCCGGCACGCCACGGATCGAGCCGCTCATGACCACCATTGCATCGGTTTCACCGGTTTGCTTGACGGCCTCTTGCAGGCGCTCGGGGTACTTGCGGGTGTCCTTGAACTTCAGCGTGTCCACGGAACGCGTGGTCTGGCCGATTTCGACGCGGCCTTCCATGTCCAGCAGCGAATCGATGCGGGCGCGGGCGCCGATGCGCATGTGGTGGTCGCACTTCGGGCACACGTGAAGATTGGCCGCCAAGTCTTCGCTATACAGCACCGATTCGCACGACGGGCATTTCACCCAAAGGCCTTCGGGAACGCGGCGCGCGCCGCTATCGCTGGTTTTATTGATGCGAGGAGGCAGGAGTTTTTCGATCCAGCTCATTGATGTTTCATCCCGTATGAGGTCGCGCCCGCCGTTCAGGCCGACGCGTCTTCTCGTTTTACTTGATCCAGCGCTTGCCGGATGGTGCGCAGCCAACCGCTGGCGGCGGTGACTGCAGCGTCGGTTTTCTGGGCAGCCGGGGCGTCAGCCACCGCCTGCTCCATCGTTTCAATCAGTTTGCTGCCGATGACGACTGCATCGGCCACTCGCGCCACGCGCTGGGCGCTTTCGGCATCGCGGATACCGAATCCGACGCCCACCGGAATGTCGCGCACATGGCGGCGGATGACCGCCACGCGCTCGGCCACGTCGTCGGTGTTCAGCGAGCCCGCGCCCGTGACGCCCTTGAGCGACACGTAGTACACATAGCCGCGCGCGACTTCCGCCACGGCCTGGATGCGAGCCTCGGTGGAGGTGGGAGCCAGCAGGAAGATGGGGGCAATGCCGTGCTCGCCCAAGGTCGCGGCGAACTCGATGACTTCTTCAGGCGGATAGTCCACCACCAGCACGCCGTCCACGCCGGCCTTTTCGGCATTCACGGCAAAAGCGGTCTGGCCCATGCGTTCGATCGGGTTGGCGTAACCCATCAGCACCACGGGGGTGGAGGTGTCGCGCTGGCGGAATTCAGCGACCAATTCCAGCACGCGGGCCAGGCCCACGCCCTGCGCGATGGCGCGGTCGGCGGCGCGTTGAATCACCGGGCCATCGGCCATGGGATCCGAGAACGGCACGCCCAGTTCGATGACGTCGGCACCGGCCTCGACCAAGGCGTGCATCAGGGGAACGGTGGCGGCGGGCGAAGGATCGCCTGCCGCGATGTAGGGGATCAGCGCCGCGGCACGGCCGGATTCGGCGGTGCGCGCAAAGGCGGCAGCGATGCGATCGGTGCGAGTTGTCATTTTTTAGAGTTCGATACCGGCACGTTCGGCGACGGTATGCATGTCTTTGTCGCCACGGCCCGACAAATTAACCAGGATGACCTTGTCGCGCGGCAGCGTGGCGGCCATTTTCGCGGCTTGCGCGATGGCGTGCGAGGACTCAAGCGCCGGCATGATGCCTTCGATGCGGCAGCAGTCGTGGAACGCCTTCAGGGCCTCATCGTCGGTGATTCCGGCGTATTCCGCGCGGCCGGTGTCTTTCAGCCAGGCATGTTCCGGGCCGACGCCGGGGTAGTCCAGGCCGGCGGATACGGAATGGGTTTCCTGGACCTGGCCATCGGCATCCTGCATGACGTAGGTGCGGTTGCCATGCAGCACGCCCACCTGGCCGGCGGCCAGCGATGCGGCGTGCTTGCCGCTGTCCATGCCCTCGCCCGCCGCTTCAACGCCGATAAGGCGCACGTTTTCGTAGGGGATATAGGGATGGAAGATGCCCATGGCGTTGGAGCCGCCGCCCACTGCCGCCACGACGTAGTCGGGCTGGCGGCCGATGGCTTCGGGCATCTGCGTCAGGCATTCGTTGCCGATGACGGTCTGGAAGTCGCGCACCATGCGGGGATAGGGGTCGGGGCCCGCCACCGTGCCGATGATGTAGAAGGTGTTTTCAATGTTGGTGACCCAGTCGCGCATGGCTTCGTTCAGCGCATCTTTCAGGGTGCGCGAACCGGACGTGACCGGGACCACCGTGGCGCCCAGCAGTTTCATGCGGTAGACGTTCGACGCCTGGCGGCGGATATCTTCGCTGCCCATGTAGACCACGCATTCCATGCCGTAGCGGGCTGCCACCGTGGCGGTGGCCACGCCGTGCTGGCCGGCGCCGGTTTCGGCGATGACGCGGGGCTTGCCCATGCGCTTGGCCAACAGGGCCTGACCGATGCAGTTGTTCACCTTGTGCGCGCCGGTGTGGTTCAGGTCTTCGCGCTTGAACCAGATCTGGGCGCCGCCCAGCATTTCAGACCAGCGGCGGGCATGGTAGACCGGGCTGGGCCGGCCCACGAAATGCTTGAGTTCGTAGTTGAACTCTTCCAGGAAGGCCGGGTCGACACGGTAATGGTCATAGGCGGCACGCAGCTCGTCGAGCGCGTGCATCAGCGTTTCTGCCACGAAAACACCGCCATAAGGGCCGAAATGGCCCTTGGCATCCGGAAAGTCGTAAGGTTTCACCAAGCATCTCCCCCGGTATCGCGGCAGGCCACTGCCGGCCGCAAATCCGGTTTGCAACCCGTCATTTTACCTGACCCGGGCGCAGCCGGGGGCGGGAAGCCCCTGCCCCGGCCGCCCCCGCACGGCGCTTAGAGCGATTGGCCCAGGCGGCGCAGGAAGGTCTCGCACGAGGCCATCTGGTCCAGGGCGACATATTCGTCGGGCTTGTGGGCCTGTTCGATATGGCCGGGGCCGCAGACGACGGTGGGAATGCCAATGCCCTGGAACAGGCCGGCTTCGGTGCCGTACGCCACCTTGCGGGTGGTCCGGTCTTCGGTCAACGCGCGCACCAGTTGAGTGATGGCGGCCTCTTCCGAGGCTTCCAGGGCAGGCGCCGCGGCACCGGTTTCGATCTCGATGCTGGCGCCGTCGAATTCGGCTTTCATGCGCGGCAAGAGTTCATCGCGCACGTATTTTTCGACTTCGGCCTGGATCTCGTCGGGCTGCATGCCCGGCAGATTGCGGAATTCGTAGGTGAATTCGCACAATTCGGGAATGGTGTTGACCGCGATGCCGCCACGGATCTGGTTGGTGGTCATCGTGGAGAACGGCACATCGTAGAACTGGTCGTAAGGGCCGTTGGCCTTGAAGCTGTCGGCCAGGTCGCGGATGCGGCAGATCAGCCGGGCGGCGTATTCGATGGCGTTGCAGCCGCGCGGGGTCAGGGACGAGTGCGCAGCCTTGCCGTGCACCTTGCAACGGAAAAGGTTGATGCCCTTGTGGGCCACGACCACCTGCATGCCCGTGGGTTCGCCCACCACGCAGCCTTCGGGGCGAATGCCGCGTTCCAGCAGGTCGGCCAGCATGTACGGGGCGCCGGCGCAGCCGACTTCCTCGTCATAGGAGAACGCCAGATGGATCGGCTTCTTGCGCGGCATGGCCAGGAATTCCGGCACCAGGGCCAGCGAACCGGCGATGAAGCCCTTCATGTCGCAGGCGCCACGCCCATAGAGAAGCCCGTCTTTTTCGACGAGCTTGAACGGATCCGTGCTCCAGTCCTGGCCATCCACCGGCACCACGTCCGTATGGCCGGACAGGACGATACCACCCTGCTGGTTGCCGTCTTGCGCCGGCAAGGTGGCGAACAGGTTGGCCTTGGTGCGCTCGGGGTTGTGCGCCAGCCATGCATCCACGCCCTGGCCCTTGAGCCAATCACGGACGGTTTCGATCAGGGCAAGATTGGAATTGCGGCTGGTGGTATCGAAACCCACCAGCGTTTCCAGCCAGGTGCGCGCGTTCATGTCACTTCTCTTTGGGGGGAAAAGGGACAAGTGTAAAGCCAGGAAGCGCCCGCGTCTTGGACGGCACGGCGGACCGTTCACCGGTTAAGCGCCTAGAATGTCGCCGGATCGATTACGCCCCCAAGGAGAAACCGTGCAGCACAAAGCAGTCCCCACACGCAACATCGTGGCCGCAGTCATAGGCAACGCCCTCGAATGGTATGACTTCCTGGTGTTCGCGTTCATGACGCCGATCATCGCCAAGTTGTTCTTCCCTACAGACCCCAACCTGCCCGGCAGCGAACTGAACGCCATCCTGATGACGACGGCGATCTTCGGCGTGGGCTTTTTCATGCGCCCGGTCGGCGGCATCATCCTGGGCATGTACGGCGACAAGAAGGGCCGTAAGGCCGCGATGGTCATGGTGACGTCGCTGATGGCCGTGTCCATCGCGCTGATCACGGTGGCCCCGACTTACCACGCCGCCGGCATCCTGGCCCCGATCTTCATCCTGATCGCGCGCCTGCTGCAAGGCTTCTCGGCGGGTGGCGAGTTCGGCACGTCGACGGCGCTGTTGATCGAAATGGCTCCCAACGGCAAACGCGGCTTCTACGGGTCGTGGCAAATGGCCGGCCAGATGCTGGCGCTGCTGATCGGCGCGGCCTGCGGCACGTTGATCACCGAGTTCTTCACGCAAGAGCAGATTGCCGCCTGGGCATGGCGCATTCCGTTTGCCTTCGGCCTGGTGATTGTTCCCATCGCGATCTATATCCGCAAGAACATCGACGAAACCGACGTCTTCAAGAAGATGCAGGAAGAAGACCGCCAGGCCGCCGCGCGCGGTGAAGTGCAGCGCCTGAGCCTGGTTCAGATGGTCAAGACCCACACGCGCGAAACGATGATCGGCGTGGGCCTGGTCGTGACCGCGACGGTGTCCATCTACATCACCTTCACGTACCTGGTGACGTATTCCACGCAGATCCTGAAGCTGCCGATGAAGGACACCTTCATGGTGCAGATGGCCGGCGCGGCGCTGATGGTGCTGATGACCCCGTTCATGGGCGCCTGGTCGGACCGCATCGGCCGCCGCCCGCTGGTGATCGGGTCGCTGATCGGCTACCTGATCGTGCTGTACCCGCTGTACTACTGGCTGTCGGACGCGCCGTCGATCGGCCGCCTGCTGACGGTGCAGATCGTGGTGTGCTTCTTCGTGTCGGCCTTCTTTGGCGTCTTCAGCACGGTGATGGCGGAGCTGTTCCCGGCGCGCGTGCGCTCCGTGGGCCTGTCTCTTGCCTATAACGTGGCCGTGATGATCTTCGGCGGCTTCGCGCAATTCATCGTGACGTGGCTGATCAAGACCACCGGTTCGCCGATGGCGCCGGCCTACTACGTGATGTTCGGCGTGGCGCTGGGCCTGATCGCCTCGTTCTTCATGCGCGAACGCGCACACGAGAATCTGGACCACTGAAGCCGGATTCCCCCCGGGCCACCGCCCGGGGGCTGTCCTAACGGGCTGTCCTAACGGCGAGACGCCGAGGACACGCCAGCCACTTCGGCCAGGGCGTCCAGCGCGCGGGCGAGCGATTCGCCCCCGCGCACTTCCACCGTGAACACCATGTGGGCCAGCGACTGCTTGCTCTGCGTATTCACGCCCACCACGTTCAGGCGCAACCGCGCAAAGACTTCGGACAAGTCGCGCAGCAGACCGGGCCGGTCGTGCGCGCGCACACTGATGTCTACCGGATAGAAGGTGTCGGAGGTCTCGCCCCAGGCCACCTCGATCACGCGCTCGGGCTCGCGAGCGGCCAGCGCCAGGTAGCTGTGGCAATCGCTGCGGTGAATGGACACACCGCGCCCGCGTGTGACGAAGCCCACGATGGCGTCCGGCGGCGCCGGGCGGCAGCAACGGGCCAACTGCGTCAACAGCGAGCCCACCCCCACCACCAGTACGCCGCTTTTGCCGCTTTTCTCGGCGCTGCCCGCGCTGGCGTGGCGCAGCGCGGCCGGCTGCGGTTCGACGGCCGGTCCCGGCTGCTGGAACACGCTGTCGATCTGGCGCAGGCTGAACTCTTCCTTGGCGGCCGCCACGTACAGGTCGTCGGCGCGGGCAAAGCCCAGGTTCTGCGCCAGCTGTTCCAGATTGACCGCCGTCTTGCCCAGCCGCTGCAGTTCCTTCTCGACCAGCGCCTGCCCTTGGGTAATGCGCTGCTGCAGCTCGATGGCGTTGAACCACATGCGCACCTTGGCGCGGGCCCGCGGGCTGGCCAGGAACCCCAGCTGAGGGTTGAGCCAGTCGCGCGACGGACCGCCTGACTTGGCGGAAATGATCTCGACGGTCTGGCCGGTGGACAGCCGCGTCTGCAGCGGCACCATCTGCCCGTCGACGCGGGCGCCGCGGCAGCGGTGCCCCAGGTCGGTGTGCAAGTGATAGGCAAAGTCCACCGGCGTGGCGCCGGCGGGCAGTTCGATCACCCGCGCCTGCGGCGTCAGCACGTAGATACGTTCGTCGGTATGCGCGGGCGCCGTGACCACATTGCGGTTCTTGCCCGGCCCCGACCTGGTCGGACCCGCCTTGGCGACGTCCGGCTTGGCGGCATCCGCCCCCGGCTCGGCCCCGCCCTCGACATCGCTGTTCCAGGCCAGCAGTTGGCGCATCCAGGCCAGTTGGCGGTCGTATTCGCTGGAAGCCGCTACCTGGCCGCCCTTGGCGCCCGCTTCCTTGTAGCGCCAGTGCGCGGCCATGCCGTACTCGGCGAACTGATGCATCTCGCGCGTGCGGATCTGCACTTCGAATGGCCTGCCGTCGTCGTCCGTCACCACCGTATGCAGCGAACGGTAACCGTTGGGTTTGGGCCGCGAAATGTAATCGTCGAACTCGTCGGACAACGGCGTCCACATTTCGTGCACCAGGCCCAACGCCGTATAGCAGGCGCGCACATCCTCGACAATGATGCGCAAGGCGCGCAAGTCGTACATCTGGGTGAAATCCAGGCGCTTGACCCGCATCTTGTTCCAGATGCTGTAGATGTGCTTGGGCCGGCCACTGACTTCGGCCTCGATACCGGACTTGGACAAGGCGGTCTGCAAGCGGTCGATCGCGCCTGCGATGAAGGCTTCGCGTTCGACGCGCTTTTCTTCCAGCAGGCGGGCGATCTGCTTGTAGCGGTCGGGTTCCAGGAAGCGGAAGGCCAGGTCTTCCATTTCCCATTTGATCTGCCAGATGCCCAGGCGGTTCGCCAGCGGCGCGTACAAGTCCAGCGTTTCACGCGCAAAGGCGGTCGAGCACGGCGCTTTGCTTTCGGCGTGCCAGCGCAAGGTGCGCAGGCGGGAGGCCAGCCGCATCAGCACGATGCGAAGATCGGCCGCCATGGCCAGCAGCATCTTGCGCTGCATTTCCTTTTGCGAGCCGCTTTCGGCCTCGGCATCGCTGGCCTGGCGGGCCACCACGCCCAGGCGCAACAGCGCGCGGGTGCCCTGGACCAGCCGCGCGACCTCGGCGCCGAACGCGACGGCCACGGGGTCGTTGCGCAGGGCCGGCGCGGGCGCCATCAAGTCGGTCGGCAAGGCGGCCAGCAGCGCCGCGGCGCGCGTGGCGGCGTCGGTGTGCAGCGCCGCAAGGATACGGACCACGCCGGCGCCGTGACTGGCCAGGGGCTCGCCCGTCAGCGCCTGCTGCCCTTCAAACCGGGGGATGGCCCAGGTCACGGCCTGGTCGATCAGCGCCATGCCGTGGGCGTCCAGGCCCGCCCCTACCTCCTGCCGCCAGGAAGCGTCGAAAGGCGAAGGCGCATCGGGAACTGGCGGGGCGGACATGACGGTTGTCGAGCGGGATCGGGTTGAGATTCCCGACACTCTACACTAGGGCTTGCAACCCCTGAATCCCCTGCCTTATCCCGATATATCGAAGGAACCCAAGCTTATGTTGCGCTGGCTCAAGGGCCGGGGCGCCCGCCCCGCCGAGGTGGCCGAGATGCAGGCCCGCATCTCGCCCGAACTCTGGCGCCAGGTACTGGACGCCCACCCCTTCCTCTCGGTGTTGAACGACGGCGAAACCGCCCAGCTGCTGGCGCGGTCGGCCTGGCTGCTGGCCAGCAAGACCATCAATGGCGCGCAGGGCCTGGAGGTCTCGGATGGGATGCGCCTGTCCATCGCGGCGCAGGCCAGCCTGCCCATCCTGAACCTGGCGCCCGAACTCTATGAGGGCTGGGACGAGATCATCGTCTACCCCGCCAGCTTCCGCATTCCCCGGTCGCGCCAGGACGACGACGGCGTGGTCCACGAGTACATCGAGGACGCCGCCGGCGAAGCCTGGGAAGGCGGCCCGCTGGTGCTTTCCTGGGAAGACACGCAATTGTCGGAAGGCGGCTTCAACGTGGTCATCCACGAATTCGCCCACAAGCTGGACCTGCGCTCGGGCTTCGCGGACGGCATGCCGTCGCTGGCGGCGCATCGGGATCTGAAACCGAAGGTCTGGCGGCAAGTGCTGGACGACAGCCTGGACCGCTTCATCGCCGCGCTGGATACGGTCGAGGCGGCCATCCCGCCCGACGTGGACCCCGAAAGCGAGGAGGCGGACGCCTGGTACGGCCAGTTGCCGATGGACCCGTACGCGGCCACGGACGAAGCGGAGTTCTTTGCCGTCAGCTCCGAACACTTCTTCGTGGACCCCGTTCCCATGCAGCAGGCGCTACCCGAGTGGTATGGCTTGCTGCGGGCGTATTACCGGCAAGACCCCCTGGAACGCTACGCATGAAGCAGCTGCTGATCATCTGGCATTCGCGCACGGGCGCGGCCCGGCAGATGGCCGAGGCCGCGGCCCGCGGCGCGACCGCGGCTGCCGCGCAACTCGAGCAGGCGGACGAATTGCACATCATCCTGCGGCGCGCGGCGGACGCCGCGGCCGATGATTTGCTGGCCAGCCAGGGCTTTTTGTTCTGCGCGCCCGAGAACCTGGCGAGCCTCAGCGGCGAGATGAAAGAGTGCTTTGACCGCAATTACTACGCGGTGCTGGACCGCATCCAGGGCTTGCCCTACGGTTGCGCCATCAGTGCCGGCAGCGACGGCTCGGGCGCGGCGCGGCAGGTTGAACGGATTTGCACGGGCTGGCGGCTGAAACCCGTGGCGCCGCCCTTGATCGTGAACCTGGGTGCGCAGACCGCGGAACAGATTTGGGCGGAGAAGACGGTGCCCGCCCAGGATCTGGCCAGGTGCGAGGAATTGGGCGGACTGTTGGCAGGGGTCGTGCTGATGGGGGGATGACGGGTTGCGCGCAAGAAAGGCCCACGCCCAAAGAAAAAGCCCTTCGGCATGCCGAAGGGCTTTTCACTTGCCGGCGGATATCGCTTAGACGGCAGCCGTCACGACGATCTCGACCTTGAAATCGGGATTGGCCAGGCGGGCTTCGACCGTGGCGCGCGGGGGCGAATTGCCATCGGCGACCCAAGCGTCCCATGCCTTGTTCATGCCATCGAATTCCTTCATGTTGGCCACGTAGATCTGGGCCATCAGGATCTTGGTCTTGTCGGTGCCGGCTTCGGCCAGCAGGCGATCGATCGTCGCCAGCACTTGTTCGGTCTGACCGGTGATGTCCAGCTTGGCATCGTCAGGCACCTGGCCCGCCAGATACGCGACGCCGTTGTACACGGCCATGTCCGACAGGCGCTTGGCAACGTGGAAGCGCTTGATGCTGCTCATGAATATTCCCCTAGAGTCGAGTGGGTGGGTTGGATCAAAACAGGCAAACCAGCAATTTACCCCGAGCCGCGCTCAGGCGGGAGGCAACTGGAACACCTGGCGCAGATACGCCAGGTAAGCGGGATCGTCGCACATGGTCTTTTCGGGCGCGTCGGACACCTTGGCTACGGGCTGGCCATTGCAGCGGACCATTTTCATGACGATCTGCAGCGGTTCGTGGCCCAGGTCGTTGGTGAGGTTGGTGCCGATGCCGAACGACACCTTGCAGCGTCCAGCAAACTGGCGGGCCAGTTCGATCGCGCGCGGGAACGTCAGTGAATCGGAGAACACCAGGGTCTTGGCACGGGGATCCACGCGGTTCTTGCGGTAGTGCTCAAGCAGGCGCTCGCCCCAGACGAAGGGATCGCCGGAATCGTGGCGCGCGCCGTCGAAGAGTTTGCAGAAATACATGTCGAAGTCTCGCAGGAAGGCATCCATGCCATAGACGTCCGACAACGCGATACCCAGATCGCCGCGATATTCCTTGGCCCAGACTTCCAGCGCATACACCTGCGAATCACGCAGGCGCGGGCCCAGCGCCTGGCAGGCCTGCAAGTATTCGTGGCCCATCGTGCCCAAAGGCAGCACTTCGTGCTGCTTGGCCAGCAGGACATTGCTGGTGCCCGCGAAGTGCGGACCCATCTGCGCCTTCATGGTGGACACGACTTCCTGGTGCCAGACCTTCGAGAAGCGGCGGCGCGTGCCGTATTCGGCCACGCGGAAATCGGCCAGCGCCGGGTCGTCCAGCACCAGGTGCATCTTGGACTGCAGGCGCTGTCGGCCCTCTTCCCAGTCGGGATTCTTGCGCGTGTTGCGGAAATAGACTTCGTTGACGATGGCCAGCACCGGGATCTCGAACAGGATCGTGTGCAGCCACGGGCCCTTGACCTCGATCGAGATCTCGCCGGGCGCGTCGCCTTCGCCGATGTGGATGCAGCGCTCGGGCATATGGAACAACCCAAGGAAATCAACGAAGTCGCTTTTGATGAAACGCAAGCCACCCAGGTAATCGAGTTCGTCCTGGGTGAAGCGCAACTGGCACAATTGGTGCACTTCCTCGCGGATTTCGTCCAGATACGGGCGCAGGTCGGCCCCTACGGTGCGGCACTTGTAACGGTACTCGACCTGTGCAGCGGGGAATTGATGCAGCACCACTTGCATCATGCTGAATTTGTACAGATCGGTGTCGAGCAGCGAAGTGATTATCATGATTGCGCGTATCGTTTCGCGACACCATAGCATAGAGGGCCGGGGGTTCAGGGCGATGGGCCACGATGTCAATACGGGTATTACCGGCACATCCGGCCCGCATTGGGTAAAATCCGGCCAACAAGACACAAAAGCCGCCGATCCCGGAGTTCCTGAATGACCCACGTTGTCACCGAAAACTGTATTAAGTGCAAGTACACCGATTGCGTTGATGTGTGCCCGGTGGACTGTTTTCGTGAGGGTCCGAACTTCCTCGTGATCGATCCGGACGAATGCATCGACTGTGCCGTGTGCATCCCCGAATGCCCGGCCAATGCGATCTACGCCGAAGAAGACGTGCCGCAGGACCAACTGAATTTCATCGCGCTGAACGCCGAGCTGTCCCCCGAGTTCGCCAGCATCAGCCGCGCCAAGAAGCCCCTGCCGGACGCCGACGACTGGAACGGCAAGCAGGACAAGCTGCAATACCTGGAAAAATAATCCGCGGCCGCTGGCTGCCGCCTGGCGGCCGGCATCGTGCGATGCCCCGATGACCGACGACTCCAAATACACGCGCCAGACCGTAACCCAGATCCATACCTGGGTGCCCGACAAGCTGTTCTCCGTGCGCTTGACCCGCGACGACGCGTATACGTTCCTGCCGGGCCAGTTCGCCCGGGTCGGTTTACCGGGAGCCGACGCCCCCGACGGCCCGCCCACGCTGTGGCGCGCCTATTCCATGGTGTCGGCCCCGCAAGAGTCCGGGCTGGAGTTCTATTCCATCGTCGTCCCCGACGGCCTGTTCAGCCCGCGCATGGCGCAACTGCGCCCGGGCGACGCCCTGTACGTGGAAAAGACGCCCTACGGCTTCCTGACGCTGGAACGCTTCGCTCCGGGGGGCGACCTCTGGCTGCTGGCCTCTGGCACCGGCCTGTCGGCCTACCTGTCCATCCTTCGCGACCCGGCCACCTGGCGCGCCTACCGCCGCATCATCCTGGTGCATGGCGTGCGCACCGCGGCAGAGCTGGCCTACCGCGAAGAGATCGAATCCTGGGGCCAGCGGCCCGAACTGGCAGACCTGCACGCGGCCGATCCGCGCAAGCTCGTCTACCTGCCGATCGCCACCCGCGAGCCCCTGCCGGGCATGCCGCAAGCCCGCCTGACGACGCTGATCGCGGACGGCCGGCTGGAGCAGCTGGCCGGGCTGCCGCTGGATCCGGAACATGCCAAGATCATGCTTTGCGGCAACCCCGAGATGCTGGCGGACGCCCGCAAGCTGCTGGGTGAACGCGGTTTCAAGCCGGGCCGCCGAGGCATCCCCGGCAACCTGGCGGTTGAGAATTACTGGTGATCCCGCACGGCCCGGCGTAGTGCATATATCCCCCGTTTGGTCTCTGGGCAGGGCGAAAAAACGCCCTAAACTGGTGCTTAATGGGATGACGGGTCTCTTTTTTGCAACAGAATCCCGGTTTCTGCCGCAGTTTCTTTAGGCTGATTGGATATATCTTTAGTCCTCGGCGCAATAATCGGGGCACACGCACGACCCAGAAGGACTTCCCCCAAATGCTGTACCAATTGCACGAAATGCAGCGCGCCTTCCTGACTCCGTTCGCTGCATTCACGGATGCCGGTTCCCAGCTGTTCTCCAGCCCATACAGCCCCCTCGCTTACACCCCGATTTCCCGCCAGATGGCTGCCGGGTACGAGTTGATGACGCGGATCGGCAAGGAATATCAGAAGCCCGCCTGGAATCTTCCCGAGACGCAGATCAACGGCAAGCCCGTGCGCGTTACCGAAACCCTGGCGCTGGACAAGCCCTTCTGCCGCCTGGTGCACTTCCACCGCGACGTGCGCGCCGCCGGCCGCGACGACCCCAAGGTGTTGCTGGTGGCGCCGCTGTCGGGCCACCACGCCACGCTGCTGCGCGACACCGTGCGCGCCCTGCTGCCCAACCATGACGTGTACGTCACGGACTGGGTCGACGCCCGCATGGTGCCCCTGGCGGCCGGCCCCTTCCATCTGAACGACTACGTGCGCTATGTGCAGAATTTCATCCGGCACCTGGGCCCGGACGTGCATGTGATCTCGGTCTGCCAGCCCACCGTGCCCGTGCTGGCCGCCGTGTCGCTGATGGCTACCGCCAACGATCCCTGCCAGCCGCGCAGCATGGTGATGATGGGCGGCCCCATCGATCCGCGCCAGTCGCCCACGCAGGTCAACCGCCTGGCCACGACCAAACCGTATTCCTGGTTTGAAAGCCAGGTCATCCATCCGGTGCCGCCCCGCTATCCGGGCGCCGGCCGCAAGGTCTATCCGGGTTTCCTGCAGCATGCCGGGTTCATGGCCATGCCCCCGCACCGCCACATGAAGTCGCACTACGAGTTCTACCTGGACCTGCTGCGCGGCGACGACAGCGACGCCGAAGCGCATCGCCGCTTCTACGACGAATACAACGCCGTGCTGGACATGCCGGCCGAGTTCTACCTGGACACGATCCGCATGGTGTTTCAGGACTTCTCGCTGCCCAATGGCACCTGGGAAATGGATGGCCAGACCGTGCGCCCGGCCGACATCAAGCAGGTCGCCCTGTTCACCATCGAAGGCGAACTGGACGATATCTCGGGCCAGGGCCAGACTCGCGCGGCGATCACGCTGTGCAAGAACATCCCGGCCGAACGCAAGACGCACTACACCGCCCCCAACTGCGGCCATTACGGGATTTTCTCGGGCCGCCGCTGGCGCGAAATGATCTGTCCTAAAATTGCCGAATTCATCCGGCAATCGACGTAGGATGGGTCAAGCGCGAGCAAGCCTGAACTAGAACCCGGACGTTAAGCGCGCGCAACCCATCAAGCGGCTTTGGTTGCATGGCAAAAACAGCCATGCCGCCACCGCAGCTTGATGCGTTGCGCGCGTTGCGCTGTTGAGTCCTTGCCCAAGGACTCTCGCGCTTCGCCCCATCCTGCCGTCCCCTGTTCCAAACCATGTCCTGTCGTTCACTTGCCGACCGCATCGACGCCTTGCTGCCCCAGACGCAATGCACTAAATGCGGCTATGACGGTTGCCGGCCCTATGCCGACGCCATTGCCCAGGGCGCAGCCCCGATCAATCGCTGCCCGCCCGGCGGCGACGACGGCATCGCTGCGCTTGCCGCCCTGCTGCAGACCCCTGCCCTGCCGCTGGATCTGGCGCGCGGCGAACCCGGCCCGCTGCTGGTCGCCCGCATCGACGAATCCCATTGCATTGGCTGTACGCTGTGCATCCAGGCCTGTCCCGTGGATGCGATCGTGGGCGCCAACAAGCACATGCATACGGTGCTGGCCGACTGGTGTACCGGCTGCGACCTGTGCGTGGCGCCCTGTCCGGTCGATTGCATTCAGATGGTCCCCGCGGGGCGCGCCTGGAGCGCGCAGGACGCTGCCGTCAGCCGGCAGCGCCATCGCAACCACCAGGCCCGGGTGGAACGCCTGGCGGCCGACAACACGCGCCTGATGGCCCCGGAGGCCCCCGCTCAGGCGCTTCCTCAGGCGGCCGCCGCCGGCGACGCCCACAGCGAAGATCGCAAGCGTTCCGCCATTGAATCCGCATTGGCCCGCGCCCGGGCCCGCCGCAATCCGACGCAGCCATGAACGCAGCCAAACGCAGAGAGATATTCGCCCGCCTGCAGGCGGCCAATCCGCACCCCACCACCGAACTGGAATACGACACGCCGTTCCAACTGCTGATCGCGGTGCTGCTGTCGGCGCAAGCGACCGACAAATCGGTCAACATCGCCACGCGCAAGTTCTTTCCGCAGTACGGCACGCCACAGGCCTTGCTTGCGCTGGGCGAGGAAGGCCTGTCCGACTACATCAAGACGATCGGCCTGTACCGCACCAAGGCCAAGAACACGATCGCGACTTGCCGAATCCTGATCGAGCACCACCGCGGCGAGGTGCCGCAAACGCGCGAGGCGCTGGAATCGCTGCCGGGCGTGGGCCGCAAGACAGCCAACGTCGTGCTGAATACCGCCTTCGGCCAACCCACCATGGCGGTCGACACGCACATCTTCCGTGTCTCCAACCGCACCGGCATCGCCCCGGGCAAGAACGTGCTGGAAGTCGAAGAAAAACTGGTGAAGTTCGTGCCCCGCGAATACATGCAGGATGCGCATCACTGGCTGATCCTGCTGGGCCGCTACGTCTGCGTGGCGCGCAAACCGAAATGCCCGCAATGCGGCATATCGGACCTCTGCGAATTCAAACAGAAAACGCCCGCGTAAATTCCGTCGCGCCGGCTATTTCCAAATTATTTCATCGCCTGAAAAACCGGGTTTTCCCTGCCTGCAATTGCACAACGCGTTGATAACAATCAACGCGGATTTGCTGCAACGCATTGGATAGGGAAAAGGGTTTTCCCGCCCTGCCGGCCCAGTATTGTCGGCGTGCCGACAATTCATCAATGCGGCACTGCAAAACCTATGTAAAACCCTCATGGAATTTTGATAAAGAGGTCCGCATACTCGCCGGCAACTCATCGGAAATCAGCGAACAATCGCTGGATTCACGACCCTGCGGGGGCCTGGCGCAATGACGGCAGGTTGAGACCATAAAAATCAACGCCGGTGCAGCGGACATGGATGACACAATCCTGGAGACAAAAGGCCTCACCAAGGAGTTCCGCGGATTCGTCGCGGTCAATGGGGTCGATTTGCGTATCAAGCGGGGCGAGATTCATGCCTTGATCGGGCCTAACGGCGCGGGCAAGACGACTTGCTTCAACCTGCTTACCAAGTTCTTATCTCCCACCTCGGGAACGATCAAGTTCAACGGCATCGACATCACTGGCGATCGCCCCGCGCAGATCGCGCGGCGCGGCGTGATCCGCTCGTTCCAGATTTCGGCGGTGTTTCCTCACCTGACCGTGCTTGAGAACGTGCGGATCGGCTTGCAGCGCAAGACCGGCCTGTCGTTCCACTTCTGGCAAAGCGACAAGCGGCTGGCGGCCCTGAACGAGCCGGCGCGCGCGCTGCTGGAACAGGTGGACCTGGGCGCCTTCGCGGACGAGACCACGGTGAACCTGCCGTACGGCCGCAAGCGCGCGCTGGAGATCGCGACGACGCTGGCGATGGAGCCCGAACTGATGCTGTTGGACGAGCCCACGCAGGGCATGGGCCACGAAGACGTGGACCGCGTCACGCAGCTGATCAAGCGCGTCAGCGCCGGGCGCACGATCCTGATGGTGGAGCACAACATGAACGTGGTGTCCTCCATCGCCAACACCATTACCGTGCTGGCGCGCGGATCGGTGCTGGCCGAGGGCACGTACGCCGAAGTCTCGCGCCATCCCGCCGTGATGCAAGCCTACATGGGCACTACCGACGGCGAACTTCAAGGAGCGCACGCATGAGCACCCCGGCATTGGAAATCTCGGGCTTGCAAGCCTGGTACGGGGAATCGCATATCCTGCACGGCGTCGATATGCGTGTGGGGCAAGGCGAAGTCGTCACGCTGCTGGGCCGCAACGGCGCCGGCCGCACCACCACGCTACGGGCCATTCTTGGCCTGACGGGATCACGCAAGGGCTCGGTACGCATTCACGGCACCGAAGCCATCGACCTGCCCACCTACAAGATTGCCCACCTGGGCGTGGGCTATTGCCCCGAAGAGCGCGGCATCTTCGCCAGCCTGTCTTGCGAAGAAAACCTGCTGCTGCCGCCCGTCGTCGGTTCGCTGGGCGGCGGGATGTCGCTGGCTGAAATCTACGACATGTTTCCCAACCTGCAAGAGCGCCGGAATTCGCCGGGCACGCGCTTGTCGGGCGGCGAACAACAGATGCTGGCGGTGGCGCGCATCTTGCGCACCGGCGCCAACCTGCTGCTGCTGGACGAAATCTCCGAAGGCCTCGCGCCCGTCATCGTGCAGGCGCTTGCCCGCATGATCACGACGCTGAAGCAGCGCGGCTACACCATCGTCATGGTGGAGCAGAACTTCCGCTTCGCGGCTCCGCTGGCCGACCGCTTCTATGTGATGGAGCATGGTCAGATCGTCGAGCATTTCGAAGCGGCTGAACTTTCAGAAAAACAGGACACGCTCAACGAACTGTTGGGCGTCTAAAACAACCTGTCATCCGCCGGAACCCCGGCAACACAACACCGTAGGGAAGAGGAGTCATCCCATGAAGCTGCACACCATCACTGCTGCACTGGCCATGGCGGGCCTGGGATTTGCGGGGGTAACCGCCCACGCGCAAGGTATCTCCGACGATGTCATCCGCATCGGCTTCATCACCGACATGTCGGGCGTGTATTCCGACATCGACGGCAAGGCCGGCCTGGACGCGATCCGCATGGCGATCGAAGACGCCGGCGGCTCGATCAACGGCAAGAAGATCGAAGTGGTCTCGGCCGATCACCAGAACAAGGCCGACGTGGCGTCGGCCCGCGTGCGCGAGTGGTTCGACGAACAGAAGGTGGACGTCATCATCGCCGGCACGAACTCGTCGACCAGCCTGGCCATGGCCGGCGTGGCCGCAGCCAAGAAGAAGCCGTTCATGGCAATCGGCGCAGGCGCGTCGGACCTGACCAACGCGCAATGTTCGCCCTACACCGTGCACTACGCCTACGACACCGTGGCCCTGGCGCGCGGCACCGGCTCCGCCGTTGTGAAGGACGGCGGCAAGAGCTGGTTCTTCCTGACCGCCGACTACGCCTTCGGCCATGCGCTGGAGCGCGACACCATGGCGGTCGTCAAGGCTGCGGGTGGCGATGTAAAAGGCCAGGTGCGCGCGCCGCTGGGCGCCTCGGACTTCTCGTCCTTCCTGCTGCAGGCGCAAGCCTCCAAGGCGCAGATCCTGGGTCTGGCCAACGCAGGCGGCGACACCATCAACGCGATCAAGGCCGCCAATGAATTCGGCGTGACCAAGACCATGAAGATGGCGGGTCTGCTGGTCTTCATCAACGACGTGCACGCGCTGGGCTTGCAGGCCACGCAGGGCATGTACCTGACCGACGGTTGGTACTGGGACCAATCCGACGCTTCGCGCGCCTGGTCCAAGAAGTTCGAAGCCAAGGTCGGCCGCAAGCCGTCCATGCTGCAGGCGGGCGACTATTCCGCCCTTAGCTTCTATCTGAACGCAGTCAAGGCCACCGGCACGGACGACGGCGATGCCGTGATGAAGTGGATGAAGTCCAACAAGGTCAACGACTTCTTCGCCCAAGGCGGCTACGTCCGCGAAGACGGCCGCATGATCCACGACATGTACCTGATGCAGGTCAAGACCCCGGCCGAATCCAAGGCCCCGTGGGACTACTACAAGGTCGTGGCGACGCTGCCCGGCGACGAGGTCTACACCAAGTTGTCCGAGTCCACCTGCAAGCTGGTCAAAAAGTAATCCACCGGCTTATGTGACCCCGAGGTGCGGTCAGGCGCAAGCCGCCGCGGCCGCACCTTGAATTTGCTCGCTTCCATCCGTACGCGCAGGATTTTCACAAGATGACTGACCTTTTCGGCATCCCTATACAGGCCTTGTTCGGCCAGCTATTACTGGGCCTGGTCAACGGTTCCTTCTATGCCATGTTGTCGCTCGGGCTTGCCGTTATTTTCGGGCTGCTTAACGTCATCAACTTCGCGCACGGCGCGCTTTACATGCTGGGCGCGTTCATCGCCTGGATGGGGCTGTCGTACCTGGGGTTGAACTACTGGATCATGCTGGTCCTGGCGCCGTTGGTCGTCGGGTTATTCGGCATCCTTATCGAGAAGCTGCTGCTCAAGCACCTGTACAAGCTTGACCACTTGTATGGCCTGCTGTTGACCTTCGGGCTGACGCTGCTGATCGAAGGGCTGTTCCGCAGCTTCTATGGCGTGTCGGGCCAACCCTATCCCACGCCCGATGCCTTGCGCGGCGCGACCAACCTGGGCTTCATGATTCTGCCGAACTACCGCGGCTGGGTCGTGGCGGCATCGCTGGTGGTGTGCCTGGCAACCTGGTTCGTGATCGAACGCACCCGCCTGGGCGCCCTGCTGCGCGCCGGCACCGAAAACCCGCGCCTGGTCGAGGCCTTCGGCGTGAACGTGCCTCGCATGATCACGCTGACCTACGGCTTTGGCGTGGCGCTGGCGGGCTTTGCCGGCGTGCTGGCCGCGCCCGTCCTGCAGATTTCCCCGCTGATGGGGTCCAACCTCATCATCGTCGTGTTCGCCGTGGTCGTGATCGGGGGCATGGGGTCCATCATGGGCGCCATCGTCACTGGTCTGGGCCTGGGTGTGATTGAAGGACTGACGAAGGTGTTCTGGCCCGAAGCCTCCAGCACCGTCGTGTTCATCATCATGGCCATCGTTCTGTTGATCCGCCCGGCCGGGCTGTTCGGAAAAGAAAAATGAATCGTCAATTCCTGGGCTATGCGGTCCTGGCCGTCGTGGTGGCCGCTCTACCCTTTCTCGGGGTGTATCCGATCTTCGCCATGAAGATCATGTGCTATGCGCTTTTCGCCTGCGCATTCAACCTGCTGCTGGGCTTTACGGGGCTGCTGTCCTTCGGGCATGCCGCGTTCCTGGGCAGCGCGGCGTATGCCGCCGGCCATGCGATGAAGGTCTGGGGCTTTCCCACCGAAATCGGCCTGTTGTTTGGCGTGGGCGTGGCGGCCTTGCTGGGGCTGGCAATGGGCGCCATCGCCATCCGGCGCAGCGGCATCTACTTCGCGATGATCACGCTGGCGCTGGCGCAGATGGTGTTCTTCTTCTTCCTGCAGGCCAAGTTCACGGGCGGCGAAGACGGCCTGCAAAGCGTGCCGCGCGGCACCTTGCTGGGGCTGGTCGACCTGTCCAAGGACATCAACCTGTATTACGTGGTGATGGCCATCTTCATCATCGGCTACTTCATCATCTGGCGCACGGTGAACTCGCCCTTCGGGCAAGTGCTGCAGGCGCTGCGTGAGAATGAGCCGCGCGCCGTTTCGCTGGGCTACGACGTGGACCGGTTCAAGCTGCTGGCCTTCGTACTGTCGGCCGCGCTGGCCGGACTGGCGGGCGCCACCAAGACCCTGGTGTTCGTGTCGGCGACGCTGTCGGACGCCACCTGGCAGATGTCCGGGCTGGTCATCCTGATGACGCTGATCGGTGGGCTTGGCACCTTGACGGGCCCGATCCTGGGCGCCTTCATCGTGGTGCTGCTGGAGAACAAGGTGGGCGACTTCGGCCAGATGATGGCCAACCTGACCGGCGTGGAATGGTTCCTGCGCCTGGGTGAATCCGTCACGATCGTGATCGGCCTGATCTTCGTGATCTGCGTGCTGGCCTTCCGCCGCGGCATCGTAGGCGAAGTCGGCGCGTTCATCGACCGCCGGCGCGCCGCCCGCGTCTGACGCGCCAAGGCATGTCATCCGGACGGGGCCGCATCATGCGGCCCCGTTTGCTTTTGCTCGGCCCCAAGCCCCCGTACAATAAAACGCACCCCATCAAACAGGTGCCTGACCATGCGCAACCCGCATCTGCTCGCCCCCGTCTGCGGCGCCCTGGCGCTGACCGCGGCCCTTCTGGCCCCGCCCGCCCAAGCCGCCTCCCCCACCGCTACCTGCGAAGTCGACCGCCCTGTCCGCTTCAGCGGGCTGAACTGGGAATCCAACCTGGTGTTGGCGGGCATTGAACGCTACGTGCTGGAACACGGCTATGGCTGCAAGACCAGCGTGGAAATCGGCGAAACACTGCCCATGCTGGCGGCGCTGCAACGCGGCGACGTCGACGTCACGCCCGAAGTGTGGCCCGGCCAGATCGAAGGCGCGTGGAAAAAGGCGCTGGCCAGCGGCAAAGTGCTGGGCGTGGGGCACGTGTACGACGCCGGCGAAGGCTGGTACGTGCCGCGCTACACCGTCGAACGCCATCCCGACCTGAAGGCCGCGTCAGACCTGGCGCGCTTCAAGAAGGTGTTCACCGACCCTGAAGATCCCGGCCGCGGCCGCATCTACGGCTGCCCCGCCGGCTGGGCTTGCGGCACCTTGAACGACAACCTGCTGCGCGCGTTGAAACTGGACAAGGACTATTCGCTGTTCGCGCCGGGCTCGGGCGCCGCGCAGAAGGCCGCCATTGTCTCGGCCTACAAGCGCAAGCGAGACATCGTTTTCTACTACTGGACGCCCACCTCGCTGGTCGGCGCGCTGGACCTGGTGAAGCTGGAACTGCCCGCCTTCGACCAAACCGCGTACACCTGCATGACCGATCCCAAATGTGCCACGCCGGTTGCCACCGAGTTCAAGCCGAACCCCGTGGTCACGGGTGTGAATGCGGCGTTCGCCAAAGAGGCGCCCAAGATCACCGACTTCCTCAGCAAGCTGGCCGTGCCCGACGACGCCATCAACGCCACGTTGGGCTGGCTCGAAAACGAAGGCAAGGAACCCGAGGATGCGGCGCGCTATTTCCTGAAGCAGTACGGGCCCGTCTGGCGGCAGTGGATGCCGGCGGATGCCGCCGACCGCGTGCAGGCAGCGCTGGCACGCGAGGACTGACCGGACACCAGCGCCGCCTCATGTATCCTGGCGTTTCGGCGCCGAAGAAGCGCCTACCCGATTCAAGAAAGGAAGATGAACATGGATGCCCTGTATTGGTACGACGGCCACTGGACCACCGACAACCCCAAACTGCTCGGCCCCGCCGATCACGCGTTCTGGATGGCCAGCATGGTTTTCGACGGCGCGCGCGCGTTCCGCGGCCTGACGCCTGACCTGGACCTGCACTGCCAGCGGGTCGTGCGTTCGGCCGAAAAGATGCTGATGAAGCCGCAGCTGGATGGGGAAACGATTCAAAAGCTGTGCCTGGAAGCCGTGGCCAAGTTCCCGGCCGGCACCGAGCTCTACATCAAGCCGATGTTTTATTGCGCCGACGGCTTCCTGCTGCCCGATGCGGACAAGACCCAGTTCGTGCTGCACGTGTTCAAGGTGCCGATGCCGGGCGAGCAAGGCTTTTCGGCCTGCTTCTCCAGCTTTGCGCGTTCCTGGCCCAACATGGCGCCCACCGACGCCAAGGCGTCGTGCCTGTATCCCAACGGCCAGCGCGCCATCCGCGAGGCCGCGGAAAAGGGTTTCGACAACGCCATCATGCTGGACGGCGCGGGCAACGTTGCCGAATTCGCCACCAGCAACCTGTGGATCGCCAAGAACGGCGTCGTGTCCACCCCCGTGGACAACGGCACCTTCCTGAACGGCATCACCCGCCGCCGGGTCCTGGCGCTGCTGAAGGCAGACGGCGTCGACGTGCAAGAGCGCAGCCTGACGCGCGCCGATGTCGAAGAAGCCGACGAAGTGTTTTCGTCCGGCAACTACGGCAAGGTCGTGCACGTGAACCGCGTGGAAGACCGCGCGCTGGAATACGGCCCGCTGGCGCGTCGTGCCCACAAGCTGTACATGGATTACGCCGAAAGCACCGGCAGCCGCTAAACCGGCGCCGCCGCCCTGCCGCTTCCCCCG
>NZ_JBHFII010000047.1:294396-378810 GCF_057334215.1 Achromobacter maghribensis
GCGTCGCATTCCAGGATGCCCACCCATGCAGACCCGACGCGACTTCCTGCGCAACAGCGCGACCCTGGCCGGCGCCGGCAGCGCACTGGCGCTGTTGCCGGCGTCCATCCGCCGCGCGCTGGCCATCCCCGCCAACCACCGCACCGGTACGATCCGCGACGTCGAGCACATCGTGATCTTCATGCAGGAGAACCGCTCGTTCGACCATTATTTCGGTGGCCTGGCGGGGGTGCGCGGCTTTGGCGACCGCTTTCCCATCCCTGTGCCGGACAGCCCCGACGCCCGCTGCCGCACCGTGTGGGCGCAATACAACGACAAGCCCGATGAAGGCGCGCCGCGCACCGTGCTGCCCTACCACCTGAACACGCGCGAAGCGTTCGAGACCTTGCGCGTCGCCAGCACGCCGCATACCTGGTCGAACGCGCAGGACGCCTGGGAAGCGGGCCGCATGGGCCGCTGGCCCGCTGCCAAGAAAAACCATTCGATGGCGTACTACACCGAGGCCGACATGCCTTTCCAGTACGCCATGGCGCGGGCTTTCACGGTCTGCGATGCCTATCATTGTTCGTTCACCGGCGGCACCAACACCAATCGGCTCTTCGTATGGAGCGGCACGAACGACGGCGCCGGGCGCGGCAATGGCCCCGCGCTGGGCAATGTCTATAACAAGCTCAAGGGCGGCGATCCCGCCCGCGCCTATACCTGGACCACCTATCCGGAACGTCTGGAAGCCGCAGGCGTCAGCTGGCGCATCTACCAGGACATGGCGGACAACTATTCGCTGAACCCCACCGCGGGGTTCAAGGCCTATCGCGATGCGTACCATGGCGTGCCGGGCGCGCTTGCCGCGCTGAAGGACAAGGCGTTGACCACGCGCGGCCTGGACCTGCTGCGCCAGGACGTACTGGACGGCACGTTGCCGCAAGTGTCGTGGATCTGCGCCACCAAGGCCGGCTCCGAGCATCCCAGCCCGTCCAGCCCCGCCCAAGGCGCAGACTACACGGCACGCGTACTGGACGCGCTGACCGCCAATCCCGAGGTCTGGAGCAAAACCGTCCTGCTGTTGATGTTCGACGAAAACGACGGCTTCTTCGATCACATGCCGCCGCCCGCCCCGCCATCGCGCGACGCCACCGGCGCACTGGCCGGCGCGTCCACAGTGGACACCCGCGGCGAATACCACGAGCTTGTCACTGGCGTGGAAAAGGATGACACGCCGGCGCATCTGCATGGCGTCTACGGGCTGGGGCCGCGCGTGCCCATGTATGTGCTGTCGCCGTGGACCAAGGGCGGCTGGGTCAATTCGCAAGTGTTCGACCACACGTCCGTGCTGCGCTTCGTCGAACAGCGCTTCGGGGTGGCCGAGCCGAACATATCGCCCTGGCGCCGCGCGGTCTGCGGCGACCTGACATCGGTCTTCGATTTCGCCAACCCGGATGAAGCCGACCTGCTGCGCGGCTTTCCGCCAACGGCCGAACGAGCGGCGCAGGCATCCGCCCTGCCCGGCACCGTGACGCCCCCCGCGCCGGCGCAACCGGCGCTGGCGCGCCAGCAACCCGGCACGCGCCCTTCCCGCGCGCTCCCTTACGCACTGCAGGCCCACGCCCGGGTGGACGGCGACCGCGTCACGCTGGCGTTTGAAAACACCGGCACGGCCGGCGCGGTGCTGCATGTCTATGACCGGCTGCACCTGGACCGTGGCCCGCGCCGCTATACCGTGGAGGCCGGCAAGCGGCTGGAGGGCGAGTGGCTGACGACGGGCGACGACGGCCGCTACGACCTGTGGGTACTGGGTCCGAACGGCTTCCATCGCCATTGCGCCGGACGGATCGCAGCCGGGGCGATGCCGCCGCTGGCGGTCACCGCGACCTATGCGGGGCCGGGCGCGTCTTTGCGGCTGTCGGTGCACAACCCCGGACCGCAGCCGCGCACGTTCCGCATCGAGGCCAATGCCTACGACTATCCGCCGCAGACCCACGCCGCGCTGGCGCCGGGTGAAGCCGTGGAACTGTCCTGGGACATGACCCGCACGGACGGCTGGTACGACGTCGCCGTGCAGGCGCCCGACGACGCCGCCTGGACGCGCCGGCTGGCCGGGCGCATCGAGACCGGCGCGCCCTCCACGTCCGACCCCGCAATGGGGCAGGCGCTGATGCTGCAATGGACGCCCTTGCCATGACGCCACCCGCCCCTTACGAAGGCGGCGTGACGTTCCAGTTCGGCGATACGCCGGAGCTGGCTCTACTTGCTACGGGCAAGACCGTTCAGGCCTGCTCCGCGCCCTTGCCCAGGCCCAGATAGCTTTCGATGACCTTCGGGTCGCCGGCCAGCTCGCGTGCCGGACCGTGCAGGATCACCTCGCCGGTTTCCAGCACATAGCCGTAGTCGGCCACTTGCAGGGCGGCTCGGGCGTTCTGCTCGACCAGCAGGATCGCCACGCCGGTTTCGCGCAACCGCGCGATGATGTGGAAGATCTCGCGCACGATGCGCGGCGCAAGCCCCAGGCTGGGCTCGTCCAGCATCAGCAGCGTGGGCTTGGCCATCAACGCGCGGCCCACTGCCAGCATCTGCCGTTCGCCGCCAGACAAGGTGCCGGCCTGCTGCGCGCGGCGTTCGCGCAAGCGCGGGAACAGGTCGAACACTTCGTTCAGCGTGTCGCGCCAGCCCGCCTCGCGCGCGCGGTAGCGGCGGAAACCGCCCAGCAGAAGATTGTCTTCCACGGACATGGTGCCGAACAGTTCGCGGCGTTCGGGCACCAGCGACATGCCCGCCGCCACGCGGCGTTCCACCTGCCAGGCGGACACGTCGGTGCCCGCGTACTGCACGGTGCCGGCCGAATGGCCGGTCTGCGGCAACGAACCCATCACGGCGTTCAACATGGTGGATTTGCCGGCGCCGTTGGCGCCGATCACGGTCACGATGCTGCCGGCGGGCACGGTCAGGGTGGCGCCCACCAGCGCGCCGACCTTGCCGTAGCGAGCGGACAGGTTGCTGACTTCCAGGACGGGAGATTGGGTGGCGCTCATTGCACACCTCCGGCCGACACCGGCTTGGCCTGATCGGCCTCTGGCAGGTCGTCGTCGATGCCGCCCAGATAGGCTTCCAGCACGGCCGGGTTCTTTTGCACATCGGCCGGCACGCCTTCGGCCAGCTTGGTGCCGAAATCCATCACCACCAGGTGGTTGGTCAGGCGCATCACAAAATCCATATCGTGTTCGACAAGCAGAATGCTCATGCCTTCCGCGCGCAGTTGTTCCAGCACGCGCGCCAGGTCCTGCTTTTCCTTGTAGCGCAGGCCGGCGGCGGGTTCGTCCAGCAGCAGCAGCACGGGATCGGACGCCAGGGCGCGCGCGATTTCCAGGATGCGTTGCTGGCCCAGCGCCAGGTTGCCCGCCTGCTCATAAAGGTATTCGCCCAGGCCCACCCGCTTGATCTGCTGGGCGGCCTCGTGCAGCAACTGCGCCTCGCGGGCGCGGTCCGAATGCAATGCCCCTGCCAGCACGCCGACATCCGAGCGCAAGTGCGCGCCCAGCGCCACGTTTTCCAGCACGGTCATGCCGGGCAGCAATTGCACGTGCTGGAAGGTGCGTCCGACGCCCAGCTTGGCGATCTCGCGCGCCGAGCGGTTGTCGATGCGCTGGCCCATGAACGTGACCTTGCCGCGCGTCACCGGCAGCACGCCGCTGATCAGGTTGAACGTGGTGCTCTTGCCGGCGCCGTTGGGGCCGATCAGGCCCATGATTTCGCCCGAACTGACCTTGAAGGTGATGTCATTGACCGCGACCAGACCGCCGAATTCCTTGCGGATGGCGTCCACTTCCAGCACCACCTGCCCCGCCTGCGGACGTTCACGCGTGGGCAAGGCGGGCGCGGGCGCCGGCGGCGCCAGATTGCGGCGCGAGCCGTCCGCGCCGGTGAGGCTGCCCCACCAGCCCGCCAGGATCGGCCACAGGCCGTTACGGGCGTATTGCAGCATCAGGATCAGCAGCACGCCGAAGACGATCATTTCGAAGTTGGCGTTGGTGTCCAGCAGCTTGGGCAGCCAGTTCTGCAACTGGTCCTTCAGCACCAGGATGACGCTGGAGCCCAGCAATGCGCCCCAGACGTAACCCGCGCCGCCCACGACCGCCATGAACAGGTATTCGATACCGTAGTTCACGCCGAAGGGGCTGGGGCTGACGGCACGCTGCATATGCGCGTAGAGCCAGCCCGAAATGCAGGCCAGCAACGCCGCCCAGACGAAGATCACGACCTTGTACGCGGCGGTGTTCACGCCCATGGACTCGGCCATGCCGGCACCGCTCTTCAGGGCACGGATGGCGCGGCCGGGCCGCGAATTCAGCAGGTTGCGCGTAGCCCACAGCGCCAGCAGCACGAAGACCCAGATCAGGTAATAGATGTGGCGGCCATTGGCCAGCGACATGCCGAAGATGCTGATGGGTTCGATGCCGGCGATGCCGTCGTGCTTGCCCAGCCAGTCGATGTTGCCGAAGAGGAAATACAGCGACAGGCCCCAGGCGATGGTGCCCAGCGGCAGGTAATGGCCAGACAGGCGCAAGGTGATCGCGCCCAGCAGATACGCCACCACGGCGGTCAGCACCAGGCCCGCGGGCAGCGCCAGCCACGGCGACACGTCATATTGCGTGGTCAGGAAAGCGGTGGTGTATGCGCCCAGGCCCACGAACGCGGCCTGGCCGAACGAGGTCAGGCCGCCTACCCCGGTCAGCAATACCAGGCCCAGCACGACCAGGCTGGCCAGCCCGATGTAATTGAGTTGCGTCACCCAGAATTCGGGCGTGACCGGCACCAGCGGCAGGCCCACCAGGACGACGAGGAATACGACAAGCAGAATGCGGTTCATGGCGGTTTACTCCTCTTCGTCCACGTGATGGGTGCTGAACGAACGCCAGACCAGAACCGGGATAATCAAGGTGAAGACGATCACTTCCTTGTAGGCGCTGGCCCAGAAGGACGAGAAGGATTCCAGCACGCCCACCAGCAGCGAGCCGGCAGCCGCCACGGGGTAGCTGGCCAGGCCGCCGATGATGGCGCCCACGAAGCCCTTCAGGCCGATCAGGAAACCGGTGTCGTAGTACACCGTGGTGATCGGCGCGATCAGCATGCCGGACATGGCACCGATCGCGGTGGCCAGCGTGAACGTCAGGCTGCCCGACATGGTGGTGCTGATGCCGACCAGGCGCGCGCCGCGGCGGTTGACGGCGGTGGCGCGCAGCGCGCGGCCATACAGCGTCTTGCCGAAGAACAGCCACAAGGCAACGATCAGCAACGCGCAGGTCGCAACCACGAATAGGCTTTGCGCGGACCAGGTCATGAAGCCCAGGTCGACTTGTCCGCTGACGAATGCCGGCGTGCGCCAGCCTTCCGCGCCAAAGAACACCAGCGCCAGGCCGGTCAGCGCGAAGTGCACCGCGACCGAGACGATCAGCAGGACCAGCACGGTGGCTTCAGCCAGGGGTTGATAGACGATGCGATAGACCATCGGGCCCATCGGGATCACCAGCAACAGCGTCAGCAGCATGTTCAGCCACAACGAGTTCTCGGGTCCGGTGTAGCTCTTGGTAAGCCACAGCAGGGCCAGCGGCAGAACCACGCAGGTGACCAGCGATTTGGGCAGGCCGGCGAAACTGCGGGTGCGCACGGCGCGCAGCAGTTCAAGCGCCAGGCACACGGCGCCCAGCAGCGGCAGCAGATAAGCGGTGCCGGGCACCTTGCCGTCCACCAGCATGGCCAGGGTCAAGGCGCCAAACGCCACGAACTCGCCCTGGGGAATGAAAATGACGCGCGTAACGGCGAAAACCAGCACCAGAGCCATGCCCAGGAGGGCATAGATGGCGCCGTTGACGACACCGTCTTGCAGCAGGATCAGCGCAATTGAGGAATCCATCTAACAACCTTATTGATTCTTGGTGTCCCGGCCCCACCCGGGACACTGATACGACACACCGGCCGGAAAGGCCGGTGCGAAGCATTGCTCGGGTGCCGCAAGGCAAACGCCGGTTACTGGCGTTTACCCCGCGTGGCGCACCCGTGGATCGGGCAATCCTGGGAAATTACAGGCCGGGCTGATAGACCCACTTGCCGCCTTCGACCTTGACGATGACGCGCGAACGCTCGTCAAAGCCGGCGTGGTCGGTGGGCGACATGTTGAACACGCCTTGCGACGCAGCCAGGTCCTTCACGCCTTCCAGCGCGTCGCGCATGGCGGCACGGAATTCCGGCGTGCCGGGCTTGGCGCCCGACTTCAGCGCCACGGGCAAGGCCGCCACGACCAGCTGGCCGGCGTCCCACATGTGGCCGCCAAACGTGTTGGTCGAGCCGGCGCCGTTAGCCTTCTCGTAGGTCTCGACGTAAGCCAGGGCCGACTTCTTGACCGGGTTGGAATCGGGCAGTTGAGCCGCCACCAGCAGCGGGCCGGCCGGCAGGAGCATGCCGTCGCAATCCTTGCCGCAGACGCGCAGCACGTCGTTGTTGGCGGCGCCGTGGGTTTGATAGATGGTGCCGCCGAAATTGCGGGCCTTCAGTTCCTTTTGCGGCAGGGCCGACGGCGTGCCGGCGCCGGCGATCAGGATGGCGTCGGGCTTTGCGCCGACCAGCTTCAAGACCTGCCCCGTCACGCTGGTGTCGGTGCGGCTGTATTTTTCGATGGCGACGATCTCGATGCCCTTGGCCTTCGCGGCCTTTTGCATCACGTCCAGCCAGCCGTCGCCGTAGGCGTCGGCAAAACCGATGAAGCCCAGCGTCTTGACCTTGGACTTTGCCATGGCATCAGCCAGGGCGCCGGCCATCAGCGCGTCGTTCTGCGGGGTCTTGAAGACCCAGCGGCGCTTGTCGTCCACGGGTTCGACGATCTTGGCGCTGGCGGCCACGCTGATCATCGGCACCTTGGCTTCGGCGGCCACGTCCACCATGGCCAGCGAACCCGGCGTCACGGACGTGCCGATCAGCACGTCGACCTTGTCGTCCGAGGCCAGCTTGCGCGAGTTCTTGACGGCTTGCGTCGTGTCGGTGGCATCGTCCAGGACGATCCATTCGATCTTCTGGCCGGCCACTTCCTTGGGCAGCAGTGCCACGGTGTTGCGCTCGGGAATACCCAGCGACGCGGCGGGGCCGGTGCTGGAGACCGTCACGCCCACCTTGACCTGCGCACTCGCCAGGAGGGGCAGAGTCAGGGCTACGGCGGCAGCCGCCGCGGACAAGCCGAAGTGCTTGCGCATATTTTTGTCTCCTGTGGTGGCTCTTATGTGCCTCGATTGAGGCGAAGCGAGCCTAGTTAAAGTTATACAGAAAAAAATATTATAGGGTTAAAACAGTATCAAATGACTTCCCGCAACTACGGTAAATCCCTGATGTGCTACGGAAACCTTGTTTTAGCGAACGCATTTGTTAATGGCGAACTTGTACTAGAAAAGCTTTCGGCGCGTCAGTTGGGGGATTCCCTGTGCCGGCCGCCTTACCGTCCCAGCATCGGCCACACGCGTTCCACCCGCGAGGCGACCCACGCGGCCACGACGGCCTTGACCAGATCGCCCGGCAGGAACACCGCCACCGCCATCGCCGCCTTGGGCAGGCCCATCTTGGTCACGGACGCCAGCCACGGCACGCCGAAGGCATACACCACGGCGATTCCGCCCACGACGCAGGCGGCCACATAACCGGCCAACCCCGTCCAGGTCCCCGTGGCGCGGCTTGCCAGGCGGCGCGCCAGCCAGCCCGTGACGAAAGCGCCTGCCACAAGCCCGATCAGGAACCCGCCCGTGGGACCGAAGAAAGCGCCCAGTCCGCCGCGGCCGCCGGGCAGGACAGGCAGGCCAATGGCCGCCAGCGCCAGATACAGCAAGCAGGCCAGCGCGCCACGCACGGGCCCCAGCATCGCGCCAGCCAGCATGGCGCCAAGCGTCTGCAGCGTAATGGGCACCGGAATGCCGGGCAGCGGGATCGGCGGCATCAAGCTCAGCACGACAATCAGCGCCGCGAACAGCGCGATCAGCACGGTGTTATTGGATTTCATGGTTTTCCCCTCTACGGAATCAAGGCAGTACGCGCCGCCATCATGGGCTGCGCGCGTCGATGGCTTCGGCCACTTCCTGGGCGCGCTTCAAGGTCAGGACGATCAAGGGCACGATCAGCGCCACGGGATGGGCCCCCAGCCCGCGCGCGGCTTGCGCTTCGCGAATTTCTTGAAAGTTGCGCCAGATCTCGGGCACGAAACGCAGGGCCAACGCCAGCGCCAGCGCGACCTTGCCAGCATCCACCAGACCGATGCGCTCGAACGGCGTCAGCGCTCGTTCGCAGACGGTAATCAGGTCGGAGGTCCGGGTGGACAGCGTCACCGCCAGCGCCAACCCCACCATCGCCCCCACGCGCAGCACCACGGCCAGCGCTTCAAGCCAGCCCTGGAACCACCCGGTGAACAGCGCCACGGCCAGCAGCACCCAAAGCAGCCCGCGCGTCTGCCGCCAGACGGCGGCGGCGGTCACGCCCGTCGACCCGGTCAGCCCCACGGCAACGGCAAACGCCAGCGCCAGCCAGCGGGGGTCGCGCAGCATGAACAACCCGGCCCCGGCCGCGACCAGCACCGCCAGCTTCAGCCAGGCCGGCAGCCGGTGCAACGGCGTCTGGCCGGCGACATATAGGGGCTCCATCATGCGCAGTGCTCCCGGTACCAGCGCAGGGCGGCGGCAGGCGTGTCGTCCGCGGCGATGCCGCCGTCACGCACGACCAACACGCGGTCGAACGCTTCCAGCAATTCCAGATCGTGGCTGACGACAATGGCGTCATGGGGCAATGCGGCGATGGCGTCGCGCACCCGATTGCGGTTGCGCAGGTCCAACTGGGTCGTGGGCTCGTCGAAGACGATCAGCGCCGGCTCCATCACCAGCACCGCCGCCAGGGCCACAAGCTGGCGCTCGCCCCCCGACAGCGTGTGGCTCGTGCGGTCCGCCAGATGGCCCACGCCCAGCGCACCCAGTTGGGATTCGATGCGGGTTTCGCGCAGCGCCTTGTCGGGTTCCAGGCGCTTCAGCCCGAACGCCAGGTCTTCCCGCACGATGGGAAAAACGATCTGGTTTTCAGGGTTCTGGAAGACGAAGCCGACCCGCTGGCGCACGGCCTTCAGATCTTTCCGGGTATCCAGCCCGTCGACGCGGACGCTGCCGGCGGACGGCAGCACCAGGCCGTTGACCAGCCGCGCCAGCGTGCTTTTGCCGGCGCCGTTGGGGCCGACGATGCCGACGCGGCGTTCGGCCAGGGTCACGCTCACCCCGCGCAGCACTTCCGCCTGGGGCGTGGACACTACCGCCTGGTCAAACTCGATTAACATGGGGCGGGATTATGCCCGAACCATTTCGGGCATCGGGACTCCAAGAGCTCATATGGAAAAAGTACGCAAAACCGACGCCGAATGGCGCGCACAGCTTTCCCCCGAAGAATACGTGGTCACCCGCGAAAAGGGTACCGAACGCGCATTCACCGGGCGTTACTGGAATACCACCACGCCGGGCATCTACCGCTGCGTGGGCTGTGGCACGGCCCTCTTCGCATCCGACACCAAATTCGACGCCGGCTGTGGGTGGCCCAGCTACTTCCAGGCACTCGACCCGGAACTGGTCCGCGAAGAGCGCGACACGACCCACGGCATGGTGCGCACCGAAGTGCTGTGCAACGTCTGCGATTCGCACCTTGGCCACGTCTTCCCCGACGGCCCTCCGCCCACCGGGCTGCGCTATTGCATCAATTCCCTGTCGATGACGTTTGAACCCATAGAAGACTGAATGAAGAAGTTTCTGTTCGACCTGTTCCCGCTGTTCCTGTTCTTCATTGCCTACCGGTACACGGATATCTTCATCGCCACCGGCGTCGCGATGGCGGCGGCCGTGCTGCAGATCATCTGGCTGAAAGCCACGGGCCGCCCCACCGAGGCCATGCACTGGATCAACCTGACGGTCATCCTGGTCTTCGGCGGCGCCACGATCTGGTTGCACAGCGACGTCTTCATCAAGTGGAAACCCACGGTGCTGTATTGGCTCTTCGGCGGCGCGCTGCTGTTCGCCCGCCTGCTGTTCGGCCGCAACCTGATCCGCCGCCTGATGGAAAAGCAGATCCAGTTGCCCGATACCGCCTGGGACAAGCTGAACCTGGTCTGGGCCGGGTTCTTCCTCATCGCGGGCGCCCTGAACCTGTATGTGGCGTTCTCCGGCCATTTCACCGAATCGCAATGGGTCAGTTTCAAGGCCTTCGGCCTGATGGGCCTGATGGTCGTGTTCGTGATCGGCCAATCGGTATGGTTGGGCAAACACATCCAGACCGACGAAAACGCCAGCTCCGGCACCCCGCCGAGCAAGCCCTGATCCGCCAGACGGCCCTATCATCGGCGTGCCCGCCCCCGGGCGGCGCGCCGGAACTTACACACTGCCGCCATGTCAGACAACACCGACCGCATCGCCCTGATCCGGGAGCGCCTAGCCGCCCTGGAACCCCTTACCCTGGACATTCTGGACGACTCGCATTTGCATGCCGGCCACGAAGGCAGTAAAAACGGCGCCGGCCACTATCGCGTGCACATCGTTGCGTCTTGCTTTGCAGGGCTCTCCGCCGTAGCGCGACATAGGCTGGTGTATCATCATTTGCAAGATTTGATCCCCTATCCGATTCATGCGCTTGCGCTAGATGCCCAGGCTCCCAAATAGAAAGTCAAAGGATATTCATGAAACGCATCGTCATGCTGGCTGCGGCCTGCGTCATCGCCGTGCCTGCTTTCGCGCAAAACGTGGCAACCGTCAACGGTAAGGCCATTCCGCAGAAGAACCTGGATCAATTCGTCAAGCTGCTGGTCAGCCAGGGCGCGACCGATTCGCCGCAACTGCGCGAACAGGTCAAGCAGGAAATGATCAACCGCCAGATCTTCGTGCAAGCCGCCGAATCCAGCGGCATTGCCAAGCAAGCCGACGTTCAGACGGAAGTCGAACTGGCCCGCCAAGGCATCCTGGTCCGCGCCCTGATGGCCGACTACCTGGCCAAGAATCCCGTGTCGGACGCCAAGGTCACGGCGGAATACGACAAGATCAAGAAAGAACAAGCTGGCAAGATGGAATACAAGGTCCGTCACATCCTCGTCGAAGACGAGAAGACGGCCAATGACCTGCTGGCCCAGATCAAGGGCAACAAGGGCAAGTTCGACGATCTGGCCAAGAAAAACTCGAAGGACCCCGGCAGCGCCGAAAAGGGTGGCGATCTGGGTTGGGCTCCCCCGACCAACTACGTCCAGCCGTTCGCGCAAGCCGTGACCCAGCTGAAGAAGGGCCAATTGGTCGACAAGCCGGTGCAAACCCAGTTCGGCTGGCACATCATCATGGTCGACGACACCCGTCCGGTCGAATTCCCGCCGCTGGATCAGGTGCGTCCGCAACTGGAAGAAATGCTGCGCCAGCAAACCCTGGCCGACTACCAGAAGCAACTGCGCGACAAGGCCAAGATTCAGTAAGCCTGCGCCAGACACAAAACTGCCCGCCCTTGCGGGCAGTTTTTTTTTGCCGCGCGATAGCGCCGCCCCAAGACAAGAACCGCCCTCCCTTGGGGCAGCAAGCGCCCAAAAAAAACTGCACGCCTCGGGCATGCAGTTTTTTCGTTTCCCGGGGGCAGACCGCCGGGCCCTAAGACATGCCCAGCAGGGCCTTCAGCGCGTCTTCGTCCAGCACCGTCACGCCCAGTTCCTGCGCCTTGGTCAGCTTGCTGCCGGCCTCTTCACCGGCCACCAGATACGCGGTCTTCTTCGACACCGAGCCGCTGACCTTGCCGCCAGCGGCCTGGATGTGCATCGAGGCCTCTTCGCGCGTCCAGTTGGGCAGCGTGCCCGTCAGCACAAACGTCTTGCCCGCCAGCGTCGTGCCTTGCGGCACGGCTTCGGCCACCGGGTTCACGCCCTGCGCCTTCAGTTGTTCGATCACATCGCGGTTGTGCTGCTCGGCAAAGAAGCGGCGAATGGACGCCGCCACCACCGGGCCCACGTCGGGCACCGAAGACAGGGCGTCTTCGTCCGCGTCCATGATCGCGTCGATGCTGCCGAAATGCCGGGCGACATCACGGGCGGTCGTTTCGCCCACGTGGCGGATACCCAACGCGAACAGTAAACGGCCCAAGCCCGGCTCGCGCGCCTTTTCGATGGCGGCCACCAGGTTGTCGGCGGACTTCTGGCCCATGCGGTCCAGCCCCACCAGTTCCAGCGGCCGCAGGCTATACAGGTCAGCCAGCGTCTTGACGCGACCGCTGTCGACCAACTGGTCCACGAGCTTTTCGCCCAAGCCTTCGATATCCAGCGCCTTGCGGCTGGCCGCATGCCACAGGGTCTGCTTGCGCTGCGCCCCACAGAACAGGCCGCCGGTGCAGCGCGCGATGGTTTCGTCTTCCAGCCTTTCGATGGCCGACCCGCAGACGGGGCAAGCCGTCGGCATGACGAATTCCCGGGCATCATCCGGCCGTTTTTCAAGCACCGGCCCCAGCACCTCGGGAATCACGTCGCCGGCGCGGCGCACGATGACCGTGTCGCCGATTCGCACGTCCTTGCGGCGGATCTCGTCTTCGTTGTGCAGCGTGGCGTTGGTCACGGTGACGCCGCCCACGAACACGGGCTTCAGGCGCGCCACCGGGGTGATCGCACCGGTGCGGCCGACCTGCACCTCGATATCCAGCAACGTCGTCGTGGCCTCTTCGGCGGCGAACTTGTGCGCCAGCGCGAAACGCGGCGCGCGCGCCACAAAGCCCAGCACCTTCTGGGCCGGCAGCGAATCCACCTTGTAGACCACGCCATCGATGTCGTAGGGCAGGGTCGCGCGCATCGCGCCCACCTTGGCATAAAAGGCCATCAGCCCTTCGGCGCCCGTGGCCCGATGGTTATGCATCAGGTTGACCGGCAGGCCCAGCTCGTGCAGCCATGCCAGCATCGCGCCGTGCGATTTTTCGGGCAGCAGCGACGCTTGGCCGGCACCGGCCGACGCCTCGTCGAACAGGCCGCTCTGCGCGCCGGGCAGGCCTTGGACCTCGCCCCAGCCGTAGGCGAAAAAGCGCAACGGCCGCTTGGCCGTGATGCGCGGGTCCAGCTGGCGCAGGCTGCCGGCGGCCGCGTTGCGCGGGTTGACGAACACTTTCTCGTCGCGCTTGGCCTGGGCCACGTTCAGTTTTTCGAAGTCGGCGCGGTTCATCAGGACTTCGCCGCGCACTTCCAGCACCTCGGGCGCGCCATCCTTCAATTGCAGCGGAATCGCCTTGATCGTGCGAATGTTGGACGTGACGTCCTCGCCCGTCTGGCCATCGCCGCGCGTGGCTGCCTGCACCAGGCGGCCGTCTTCGTAGCGCAGGCTGATCGCCAGGCCATCCAGCTTCAGCTCACAGAAATAATCGGCCTGTTGCGCCGGGCCCAACAGGCCCGCGCCGCGCAACGTATCCGTCACGCGGCGATCAAAGGCCGTGACCTCTTCTTCGTCGAATGCGTTGTTCAGCGACAGCATGGGCACGGCGTGGCGCACCGCGCCGAACGCCGAAACCGGTGCGGCGCCCACGCGCTGCGTAGGCGACTCCGGCGTGACGAGTTCGGGGTGCTCGGCCTCCAGGGCTTCAAGCTGGCGCATCAAGCCGTCGTACTCGGCGTCCGAAACCGTGGGTTCGTCGTAGACGTAATAGCGGACGTTGTGCTGTTCAAGCTCTGCGCGCAAGCGCGCCGCGGCCTTGGCCGCGTCTTCCCCACCGGACGCGCTGCTCATTAAGCGAACACCCGTTGAGCGCGCTCGCTTCCGGCGGGCAGGCCCGCTTGTTCGAGCTGTTCGAACAGCACTTGCAGCCGTTCGTCGATGACCGTCTCCGACCCCTCGGCAAGCGGTTTGCCTTGGTCGTCGACCAGTTCGGCACGCAAGCGCGCCGCCAGGTCGCGGCCCACATCGACCATGCGGCCAAAGGCGCGGCTGTCCGCCGGCGCGCAAGGCACGTCCAGCAGCAAGTACAGGCGTTCGATGCCGCCCATTCCGGCGTCAAAGGCGGCGCCGTCGGCACGCGACAGCGTGAACCGGGTCGCGCCATTCTCGGCCGGCCAGGCAAGGCGATTGCCTTCGGCCACGAAACCCGTATCACGGGCGACGGACAGGACTTCGGCGGCCGGCTGGGCGGTGCCCAGCATCAGGGTCAGGCCGACCTGGGTATCCAGGGCGGCGCAGGTATCGTCCAGACGGGCGCCCTGCTCCAGCACGGCTTGCTGGTCGGGGCCTTCGATCGTGGCGTCGAAGCGTTCAGCCATGTCTTGCGCACGGGCCCAGGCTTGCGACCATTCGATGGCGGTCAGCGGACCGCTGCGGTTGGCCAGCAACACGGCCAGTTGCATCGACGCATAGGTTTCGCCGGCATGGACGCGGGCACGATGACGGCGCTGGTCGGTTTCGGCGAACACGCGCATCGGCTTGCGGCCAACATGGCGCAGGCTTTGCATGTACGGCAGCAGGTCGGCACCGCGAACCGGTTCCGCGAAGTTGATCTCGATGACCACTTCGCAGGCGGGATCGGGTTCCTCGGTGTCGTCGGCATCGCTGCCCGGGTCTACCGGTGCCGGCTGGCCTTCCTTGCGCGGTGCGTCGCCACCCATGCCGGGCTCGCGGCGGGAAACCGCCCCGGAGGCCGTGGTCGCAGCGCCCGCCGCGGCCGCAGCCGCGCCGCCCAGCAGGGGATCCTGCTCGGAGGTGGGGAAATGGCTCTGCATCTTGCGCCGGACGCGCCGGTCCTGCCACCAGTTGAACCCCAGCACCAGCAGTATCAGCAAGACGCCCAGGGCAATCAGCCCGATCTGCAAATCACTCATGTGTAAATCCCGCGCCAACAGGGCGGCGCCTTTCTAAATATTGGGTTTATGCCGCTTCGGAGGCCATCATCTGCACGGCCGAATCTATATCTACCGCAACGATACGCGAAACCCCTTGCTCTTGCATGGTTACCCCGATCAGTTGCTTGGCCATCTGCATGGCGATCTTGTTGTGCGAGATGAACAGGAACTGCGTTTGCTCGCTCATGCTGGCGACAAGATTCGCATAACGTTCCGTGTTCGCATCGTCCAGTGGCGCGTCCACCTCGTCCAGCAGGCAGAACGGCGCCGGGTTCAGCTTGAACAGCGCGAACACCAGCGCGGTCGCGGTCAGGGCCTTTTCGCCGCCCGACAGCAGGTGAATCGTGCTGTTGCGCTTGCCCGGAGGCTGCGCCATCACCTGCACGCCGGCGTCCAGGATTTCCTCGCCAGTCATGCTGAGCTTGGCCTCGCCCCCGCCGAACAGCTTGGGGAAGAGCTCGCCAAAGTGGCCGTTCACGACGTTGAACGTCTCTTGCAGCAGTTCGCGGGTCTCGCGGTCGATCTTGCGGATGGCGTCTTCCAGGGTCTCGATGGCGGTCATCAAGTCCTGGTGTTGCGAATCCAGGAAGCCTTTGCGTTCGCGCGACGTGTTCAGTTCGTCCAGCGCCGCCAGGTTGACCGAGCCCAACGACTCGATCTGGCGCGAAATGCGCCCCACTTCCTGCTGCAGCCAGCTGGCGCGGCGCCATTCGTCGGGCGCGTTGGCCAAGTCCTGGGCCAGCGCTTCGCGGTCGACTTCGCGGGCGTTCAACTGTTCGGTGAACTGTTCCTCGGCCAGGCGGGCCGCCTGTTCCTGCAACTGCAATTCCATGATGCGCGCCCGGCGCGGTTCCAGCGTTTGCTCTTGCTGCTGCCGGTCTTCGTCGGCGCCGCGCAACAACGCCGACAGGTTTTCCATTTCCTGGCGGGCGCGGGACAGCGCTTCCTCGCGTTCGGCACGCGCTTCCAGAGCATCCTGCAAGCCGGCCTGGGACGCGGACGCATCCAGCTCGGCCAGATCGCCCATCAGTTGTTCAAGTTCAACCGCGCCGCGCTGGCTCTGGTCGGCCGCCAACTGCTGGTTGCGTTGCAGGTCGGTGATGCGGACCTGGATGCCGCGCTCGGCGAACTCGGCCTCCTGGGCCGCACGTTCCAGTTCACGCAGGCGCGTGCGGGCCGCCTCGGCTTGGGCGGCCAGCGTTTCGCCGTCGATCTCGGCGTCGGCGAAACGGGATTGGTGTTCGGCCAGCTCTTCGTCCAGGGTTTCGAAGCGGGCTTCGGCCTCTTCGCGCGTGGCAAGCAGGTCTTCTTCCTGCACCTTGATTTCTTCAAGGTCCTGCCGCAAGCGCGACGCGCGTTCGCCGGATTGTTCGGCCTGCTGCTGCAGCCGCGAGTGTTCCAGCTGGATGTCGTGCACCCGGCGCGTGACCTCGGCCACGCGGGTGCGCGCCGGCGCGATGGCCTGGGACACCTGCTGCCAGGCCGCTTCGGCGCGGGCGACCGCGGCGCGCGCCTGGTCGGCGATCAGTTGCTGGGCTTTGATTTCGCGCTGCAGGTTTTCGATTTCCTGCTGGCGGGCCAGGAGGCCGGCCTGCTCGGAGTCCGGCGCGTAGAAGCGCACGCTGTGCGCGTCGACCAGATGGCCGGCCTTGACCACGCAGGCACCGCCGGCGGGCAAGGATGCCCGCATGGCCAGAGCCTGGGTTACGTCGGTCGCGGTGTAGACACCGGCCAGCCACTCGTTCAGAAGCGTGCGCAGGTCGGGATCGGTAATGCGCAACAGGCTGGCCAGCGGCGTCAGGCCGGCGGGTGCCGCCGGCGCCGGCGCGGCGACGGGCAACTGGTAGAACGCCAGGCGAGCCGGTGGCGCATCTTCGGCAAAGGCGCGGGCCCAGTCCAGGTTGCGCACTTCCATCGACGCCATGCGTTCGCGCAGCGCCGCTTCAAGCGCGGTTTCCCAGCCTGGCTCGACATGCAGCTTCTGCCACAGGCGCGACAGGCCGGCGAGCTCGTGCTTGGCCAGCCAGGGCTCCAGCGCCCCCTGCTTTTGCACGTCTTCCTGCAATTTCACCAGCGCCGACAGGCGGGCTTCCAGGCGCGCCAGATTCTGCGCGTCGGTCTGGGCGGCGGCCTGGGCGCGACTGCGCTCGGCGTCCGCTTCCGGCACCCGGCCTTCCAGCGTGGCCAGTTCTTCCTGGGCTTCTTGCAGTTGGTCTTCGCCCGCAAGGCGGTCACCGGCCAGTTGTTCCAGACGCACGGGGTCCGGGGCGTGCAGTTCGCGCAGTTCCTGTTGCAGACGCTCGCGGCGCTGCTCCAGGACCTGCATCTGGCGGTCGGCGTCGCGCTGGGTCTGAGCGACCAGCGCCAGGTTCTGCTCGACGCGGGCCAGCGCGGCACGCATTTCGTCGCGGCCGGATGCGGCCTCGCGCACGCGCTGTTCGACCGAAGGCAGGCCGGCCTGGGCATCTTCAGCCGTGGCGCGCGCCTCTTCGGTGCGGGCGGCGGCGGTGGCCAGGTCGTCTTCGGCCTGGGCGATCTGTTCCGTGCAATGTTCGCGTTGGCTGGTCCATTCCGCGATCTGCTGCTGCAGTTGGTCGCGGCGCGACTGGAGGCGATTGCGGGAATCGACCACGTGGCGGATCTCGGCCTCCAGGCGGCTGACCTGGGCGTTGGCCTCGTACAGCGCGCCCTGGGCGGTGTGGACCGCGTCGCTGGCGGCGTAATGCGCCTGGCGCCGGGATTCCAGCGCGGCTTCGCCCGCCCGCAGGCCGGCGATGGCGGCTTCCAGCTCGTTCTGGGCCTGCGCCATTTCCTGGACTTTCTTGGCGCGCTCCTCGCGCGCCCCGGTTTCCTTCAGGAACCACAACGCATGCTGCTTCTTTTCGCCGTCGGCCTGGAGTTCGCGGTAGCGCGTGGCCACTTCGGCCTGCGCTTCCAGCTTTTCCAGCTGGCTATTCAGTTCACGCAGGATGTCTTCGACGCGGGTCAGGTTCTCGCGCGTGTCGGACAGGCGGTTTTCGGTCTCGCGGCGACGTTCCTTGTAGCGCGACACCCCGGCCGCTTCTTCCAGGAATACCCGCAGTTCTTCAGGGCGCGCCTCGATCAGGCGGTTGATCATGCCCTGGCCGATGATGGCGTAGCCCCGCGCGCCCAGGCCGGTGCCCAGGAAGATGTCGTGGATGTCGCGGCGCCGGACCTGCTGGTTATTGACGAAATAGCTGCTGGTGCCGTCCCGGGTCAGAACGCGGCGCACGGCGATTTCGGCGTAGGTGCTCCATTGGCCGGCGGCGCGCCCTTCGCTGTTGTCGAACACCATTTCCACCGAGGCCCGGGCGGCCGGCTTGCGGTGGCCGGAGCCGTTGAAAATGACGTCCTGCATGGACTCGCCGCGCAGCTCGGAGGCCTTGGCCTCGCCCAGCACCCAGCGTACTGCGTCAATGATGTTCGATTTTCCGCAGCCGTTGGGACCCACCACGCCGACCAGTTGGCTGGGCACGGGGATCACGGTGGGATCAACGAAGGACTTGAAGCCGGCGAGTTTTAGCTGAGTAAGACGCACAGTACGATGACGACGGGGTGGGTTGAACGAAAGGCGTTAACGGACCTGCCGCACAGATTGCAAACCGGCCCGTCAAGGGCCGGCTCACATATGGGTCGTATGATACCGCAGGCAGTCTGTCCCTAAACGTTAGCAACGGTCAACCCGCGGGCAAACGCTCAATAGCGCGCGTCCACGCTCCGGCTATACTCCCTGACACTTTTTGGCACGACACATAATTTTCACGCGGACCGGCCGGGCTCAGGCCAAAGAACGGGGACATTCTTGAAACGTGGTTTCTATCTGGTCATGGCCGCGCAGGCCTTCTCGTCATTGGCGGACAATGCGCTGTTCATCGCAGCCATCGCCTTGATACAGGAGCTGCATGGCCCCGACTGGCTGGCGCCCATGATGAAATGGTCTTTCGCGCTGGCCTACGTGGTGCTAGCCGCCTTTGTTGGCGCCCTGGCAGACTCCTTCCCCAAGGGGCGGGTGATGTTTTCCACCAACGCCTTGAAAGTGGCCGGCTGTCTGCTGATGTTCTCGTACGCCAGCATCGGCGTCGCCCCCGAATATCAAACCTATCTGGTATGTGCCGCCTACGCCGTCGTGGGCATCGGCGCCGCCGCGTATTCGCCCGCCAAATACGGCATCGTCACCGAAATGCTGCCGCCCCACATGCTGGTCAAGGGCAATAGCTGGATCGAAGGCCTGACGGTCTTTTCCATCATTCTTGGCACGGTGCTGGGCGGTCTGTTGATTTCTTCCTCGGTCTCCACCGCGCTGCTCAGCCACTCGTTCATCGGCAGCCTGGTGCACACGCCGGCCGAAGCCGCCATCCTCGTGATCGCCTTCGTCTACCTGCTGGCGGCGCTGTGCAACCTGATGATTCCGCACACCCACGTGCGCTACCCGCCGCAGCAAAAGAACCCGGTACGGCTGATCCGCACGTTCTGGGGCTATGTCCGCGTGCTTTGGCGCGACAAGCTGGGTCAGATCTCGCTGGCCGTCACCACGCTGTTCTGGGGCGCCGGCGCAACCCTCCAACTGATCGTCATCGAATGGGGCCGCAGCCATCTGGGCTATCAGCTGGACAAGGCTTCGATGCTGATGGGCGTGGCCGCGCTGGGCACCGTGGTGGGTTCGATCCTGGCGGGACGCATCCCGCTGCGCCGCGCACTGGCCGTGCTGCCCGTGGGCGCCGCCATGGGGCTGGTCGTGCTGCTGATGCCGCTGGTCTACTCCCCCTGGAGCGTCTACCTGCTGCTGCTGATCACGGGCGGCCTGGCCGGGTTCTTCGTGGTGCCCATGAACGCCCTGCTGCAACACCGCGGCCACGTGCTGCTGTCGGCCGGCCATTCCATCGCCGTGCAGAACTTCAACGAACAGCTCAACATCCTGCTGATGGTGGCGATGTACACCCTGCTGCTGTGGCTGCAACTGCCGATCAACATCATCATCATCATTTTTGGCACCGTCGTCGCCGTGCTGATGGTCGTGTTCATGCGCTGGAGCAAGCGCAACATGCTGGCCAATCCCGATCTTCACGACCAGATCGGCCAGGAAGGCCATGGCCGCGCACTGGACTCCACGCACTAGGAAATCACCGCCAAGCGATTGATATTCCAAAGAAAAAACCGGGCCTTGCCCGGTTTTTTCGTTTGCGACCGGCAGCCGCCGTCAGACCATGCGGGACGCCAGCTTCAGGTCCTGCCAGGCCCGCGCCTTCTCGGACGGGCTGCGCAGCAGGTACGCCGGGTGGTAGCTGACGATGACCGGAATCTCGGCGCCTTCGTCCGTCTTCAACGAATGAACACGGCCCCGCAGGCTGCCGATCGTGGCGTCCGTGCCCAGCAGCGTCTGCGCCGCGAAGCGACCCAGCACCAGGATGCGCTCGGGTTTGAGCAAGGCAATCTGCCGCATCAGGTACGGGCTGCAGGCCGCGATTTCCTCGGGCTTGGGGTTGCGGTTGCCCGGCGGACGGCACTTGATCACGTTCGTGATGAACACGTCGGTTTCCCGGCTCATGCCCACGGCGGCCAACATCGCGTCCAGCAGCTGGCCGGACCGGCCCACGAAGGGATGACCCTGCCGGTCTTCTTGCTCGCCCGGGGCTTCGCCCACGACCAGCCAGCGGGTCGGGGTGGCGCCTTGGCCGAACACGGCGTGGCGCCGCCCGTCGCACAAGCCGCAGGCGGTGCAGGCCACGACCTGTTCACGCAATTCGTCCAGATTGGCGTTCTTGACGGCCTCGGCCACCGGGATGCGCGGCGCCTCGACGACGTCGTCCTCGGCCGCCTTGGGCTCCGGACGCGGAGGCGGGCCCGTGCGATTCAGGATGGACGCCGGAATGCCCGGACGGCCATTCGCCCGCTTGGACGCGACGGTCTCGACCACAGGCGCGGCGCCAGCAATGGCAGCGGGCGCGGCAGGCGCGGGCGCAGGCGCCACGGGCAGCGGCGCGGTGTCTTGCACAACGACGGCTGGCGTTGCGTCGGGAACGGAAACCGGTTGGGAAACAGGCGCTTGCGGCACCACGACGGGACGCGCGGCGGCGGGCGCCGGACGCATCCACAGGCGTTCCATGCCGATTTCCCGCAGCCAGATCCTTTGCAGCGGATTGATGCGGGGAACGGCCGGCTTGGCGGCAGCGGTCGGCAGGCTCATGCCGCTTCCTCCGCCGCGGCCGCAAACCGCTTCTGCATGACCAGCGCGTCTTCGCGGGCCCCCTTGGCGGCCGGGTAATACCCGCGCCGCACGCCGATCTGCAAATAGCCGTGATGTTGATAGAAGCTGACGGCGGACGCGTTGGACGGGCGCACTTCCAGCAGCACGCCTTCCAGCCCGCGCTGGCGCGCCTGCTGTTCGCACCAGTCAAGCAGGACGCCGCCCAGGCCCTGGCGATGCAGGGGCTTGTCCACGGCGATCACCAGCAGGTGAGCCACGTCGGGGGCGAACATCAGGATGCAGAAGCCCGCCACCTTGCCCTCGCGGCGGAGCACCCAGGCGCCGTATCCGGCAGCCAGCGCATCCGCGAAATTGCCGCGAGTCCAGGGAAACGCCTGCACATGGGCTTCCAGCGCCACGACGTCGTCCAGGTCGGCTTCGGTGAGCGGCTGCGGAATCAGGGGCGCTTGCGACGCCAGTGACGGCTGCGCCTTGGGGTTGCCGCCTTCGCCACGCATGCGTTCGGCGGTGGTGAAGGCCACTTTGTCGCGCACGTACAGCGGCGCGGCCTGTTCGGGCGGCAGGGCCTCGCCACGCAGCCATCCCTGGCGCGCCAGCCGCGCCACGCTGGCGGCTTCAGGCCGTTGCGCATCGGCGGCACGGCGCCAGGCCGCGGGATGCGGCATGTCGGCCGCATAGGCGTCCCAGGCGTCGCCCGCCAGCACCAGATTCAGGCTCAGCCCCGCCCGGGCCGACCATGCGGGCAGATGGTGCTCGGTCCAGGGCACGACTTCGGCCGCCGCGATCAGCAGCGGCGGCTGCACGGTTTCCCAGCCGCCCTCGCCTTCCGGCGCGGCCACCGGGCGGTAGACCGCCAGATAGACCTCATTCATGCGGGCGTCCAGGGCCACGACGATGGCATCGGACGGGGTTGCGTCCGCGACCTGGGCGGCAACCGCCTGGTGCGACACGACCGGCAGCACGGGTATGCCCAGGCCCAGCCCCATGCCCTGGGCCACGCCACAGGCCACGCGCAGCCCCGTAAAGCCCCCCGGCCCCTGGCCGAAGGCCACGGCATGGAGCGACGAAGGCGCCAGGCCCGAGGCCGCCAGAAGCTCGTTGGTCATCGGCAAAAGCCGTTCGGCGTGCTCCTGGGAGCCCTCGTGTTCCCGGGTACTGACCTCCAGGCGGCCATCGACCGCCCGCAACAGGGCCACCCCACAACGGGACGAAGACGTTTCCAAAGCCAGCAGGTTTAGTTCCATAGATGCAGATTGTACGAAATACGGCGGCTTTGCCCCCGGTTGTAAGGGGGATTTCAACCATGGTTCGCAATGTGTAATATCTTGTGAACGCCCACTAGCCGCTGGTTCTCGTCACTGTTACATTTCCGGCCATGAATACGCAAAACACCACCCCCACCCGAAAAATCCTCGTCGTCGACGATGATCCGCGCTTGCGCGATTTGCTGCGCCGGTATTTGTCCGAGCAGGGATTCAACGTTTTCGTTGCCGAAGACGCCAAAGAGATGGGCAAACTCTGGCAACGCGAGCATTTCGACCTGCTCGTGCTGGATCTGATGCTGCCCGGCGAAGATGGCCTGTCCATCTGTCGTCGGCTGCGCGGTGGCCACGACAACACGCCCATCATCATGCTCACGGCCAAGGCGGAAGAAATCGACCGCATCGTGGGCCTTGAAATGGGCGCGGACGACTACCTGTCCAAACCGTTCAACCCCCGGGAACTGCTGGCACGGATCAACGCGATCCTGCGCCGCCGCGGCACCGAGGAACATCCCGGCGCCCCCAGCCAGGAAAACGAATCCATCGCCTTCGGCCCCTACGTGCTCAACCTGTCCACCCGTACGCTCACGCGCAACGGCGAACAGGTGCCGATCACCACGGGTGAATTCTCGGTGCTCAAGGTGTTTGCGCGCCATCCGAAGATCCCCCTGTCCCGCGACAAGCTCATGGAGCTGGCGCGCGGCCGCGAATACGAAGCTTTCGATCGCAGCCTCGACGTCCAGATCTCGCGCCTGCGCAAACTGATCGAACCTAATCCGTCCAAGCCCGTGTTCATCCAGACCGTTTGGGGTCTCGGATACGTGTTTGTGCCGGACGGTGGTAGCTGATCGGCTCGCCCGCCCCGGGCAGGAGCGCAGCCTCGTGCCCCGCTTGCGCAGAACCTTCAGGAACCTGACTTCACGTTTGCGGCTCGGCTTGTTCGGCCGCACGTTCCTGCTGCTTGCCGCGCTGATGTTGGTCAGCCTGGGCGCGTGGCTACAAGTCTTCTTCAGCATGGAGCTGGGACCGCGCGCCAATCAAATGGCGCAGCGGGTGATCACGGCCGTCAATATCACACGCACGGCGCTGATCTACTCGCACAACGGCGAACGCAGCAAGCTCCTGCTGGACCTGGCCACCAACGAAGGCATCCAGGTCTATCCGCGCGAAGTCACTGACTTTGCCGAAGCCCTCCCCGACGACGACTATTGGCAACGCGTTGCCCAGCACATCCGCACGCGCTTCGGTCCGGAAACGCAGATCGCCTGGGGCGTGAACCAGGTGCCTGGCTTCTGGGTCAGCTTCCAGATAGAGAAAGACCTGTACTGGCTGGTGTTCGAGCGAGAGCAGATCGGGTTGACGGGCGGGATCGAATGGTTGGGCTGGGGCGCCACGGCGTTGCTGCTTTCCCTTGTCGGGGCGGCGGTCTCGGTGGGCTTCGTGAACCGGCCGTTGTCGCGGCTGGCCCGGGCGGCCCAGGTGCTGTCGCGCGGCGAGACACCCGCAGCCCTGCCCGAGCAGGGTCCGCTGGAAATCCGCGACCTCAACGCCTCGTTCAATCGGATGGCCAAAGACTTGCGACAGGCCGAGGCAGACCGGGAATTGATGCTGGCGGGGATTTCGCACGACCTGCGCACGCCGCTTGCCCGCATGCGGCTTGAGATCGAACTGAGCGGCGTGTCGGAAGACGCCCGCCAGGCCATCGACGAAGACCTGGGCCAGATCGACCACAGCATCGGCCAGTTGATGGAATATGCACGTCCGGCCGGCACGCTGCCGCAGCTGGCGACGGACATCTCGGCGGTCCTGGCCGAACTCTACGAACGCGAACGCAGCCACACGGCGTCGCTGGGCGGAGACCTCGACGCCTCGCTGGAACCGGGGCTGCGCGCCCGGATCACGGCGCTGGACTTGAAGCGCGTGGTCAGCAACCTGATCGAAAACGCGCGGCGCTATGGCCGGTCCAGCGACGGCATGGCGCACCTTGTCATGACGCTGCAAGCCGAAGGCGGCATGATCGTGATCGAAGTATGCGACCGCGGACCCGGCATCGCTCCCGAAGATGTCGACCGGCTGCTGCGGCCTTTCTCGCGGGGCGAGGCGGCGCGTACCGGTGTCAGTGGCGCGGGCCTGGGTCTGGCCATCGTCGAACGCCTGCTCAAACACGTGGGCGGCACGCTGCGAATGCTCCCCCGAGAGGGCGGCGGGCTGACCGCGCGGATAGAGTTGCCCAAAGCCAAGTTTAGGAATTATCAATTAGACAACGATAATCCATAGCGTAGAATTTATGCTTTAAGGCACAGCCTTATTTCCACCAACAACTACTGGGAGTACACATGAAAACTGTTGGCGACAAACTCGAGCCCTTCAAGGTCACCGGCGTCAAACCCGGCTTCAACCAGCACGAAGAAAATGGCGTGTCGGCGTTTGAAGACATCACCGAAAGCTCGTTCCCCGGCAAGTGGAAGGTGATCTACTTCTACCCGAAAGACTTCACGTTTGTGTGCCCGACCGAAATCGTCGGCTTCAACAAGCTGGCCAAGGATTTCGAAGACCGCGACGCCGTCCTGCTGGGCGGCTCGACCGATAACGAATTCGTCAAGCTGGCATGGCGCCGTGAGCACCCGGACCTGAACAAGCTGGGCCACTACCAATTCGGCGACACCACCGGTGCCCTGATCGACCAGCTGGGCGTCCGTGAAAAGGGTGCTGGCGTTGCCCTGCGCGCCACGTTCATCGTTGATCCGGACAACACGATCCAGCACGTTTCGGTGAACAACCTGAACGTCGGCCGTAACCCGGAAGAAGTTCTGCGTCTGCTTGACGGTCTGCAAACCGACGAGCTGTGCCCGTGCAACCGTACGGTTGGCGGCGCCACGCTGTAATTTCCAGCCCGGCAACGGGCCTGCTTGCAGGCCCCGAGCCGGGCTTTAATTGCGCTAGATTATAGGTAAAAACTATGGAATTTCTTACTACCATTAAGGAACAGCTGCCGGATTGGGCCAAGGACATCCGCCTGAATCTGGACGCCGTGATTGCCCGTTCGACGCTCGCCCCTGAAGATGCCGTGGGCGCCGCCCTGTCCGCCGCCTACGCCGCGCGCAGCCCGGTGCTTGTGGAAGCCTTCAAGAGCGGCTTGTCGGAAGGCGACGCCAATGCCGCGCTGACCGCTTCGGCGCTCATGGGCATGAACAACACCTGGTATCCCTACGTGGAAATGACCGGCGATGCGCAGTTGAAGAGCCTGCCGGCGCAGTTGCGCATGAATGCCTACGCCACCCACGGCGGAGTGGAAAAGAAGCGCTTCGAACTGTTCGCGCTGGTGGCCTCGATCATCGGCAAGTGCCACTTCTGTGTGGCCTCGCACTATGAAAACCTGAAGAACGACGGCCTGTCGACCGAACAGCTGCGCGACGCGGGCCGTATCGCGTCCGTCGTTAACGCCGCCGCCCTGGCGCTAGCCGCCCAAGGAAAGTAAACGAGCCCCCACGCCGCACACGCTGCGCGTGCTTGCTGCCCCCCGAGGGGGCGCTTTTTGCCTTGGGGCGGCCCGGCGGCAAAAATGGCCCCCACACCGCACACGCTGCGCGTGCTTGCTGCCCCCCGAGGGGGCGCTTTTTGCCTTGGGGCGGCCCGGCGGCAAAAATGGCCCCCACGCCGCACACGCTGCGCGTGCTTGCTGCTCTGCTCCTTGATGGGCACAAAAAAACCGCCTGTTCGCACAGGCGGTTTTTTTCATGCGGCTGGCGATGGCTACTTCTTCGCCATGTCCGAGGTGGTCGGCAGGCCGTTGGCGGCCCATGCTTCGACGCCGCCGCGGTACCAGTAGGCCGGCCAGCCCAACGTCCCGGCGCGCAGGGCCGCGTTATAGGACGAACGGTCGTTCATGCTGCCGCCCAGGAACACGACCGGCACATCCCGCTTGCCGCCGCTTTTCTTCAGCAACCAGGCGTCCAGCGAGGCCTGCAGCTGATCAGTGACGCTGCCGTCCGAACCGGCGTCGGCCAGCGGGAAAGCGATCGGCACCGTGTCGCGCAGGCCGCTGGTATCGACGATCAGGATGTTCTTGTCGTTCTTGACCATCGACACCAGGTCCGCAGTGGTAATCACCTGGGCGCGGTAGATCTGGTTGGGCGTCGGCCCCTTGTAGGGCGCGGCGAACAGCATGGTCGTGGGCGGCACGCCCATGTCTTTCAGTTCGTCGATGGCGCTGGGGGGCATGCCTTGGCCGGGCGCCGATTGCGGCTGCTGGCGCGGCGCAGTGGCCGGGCCGCCGCCCTTGTTGGCCACGACTTCGCCGTTGACCGTACCCATTTCGATATCGGAAATCATCACCGCGATGCTCTCGATGAGCTCATAGCACATCGTGATCGAGCCTTCACGCGGGCTGTACCAGGCGTTGAGCTTGCCGCAGTCCTTGAACACCACGTTTACCGGACGCGGCAACACATAGGTCTGCCCGAGCAGCTTGATGTTGTTCGTGATCGCTTCGGAAAGGTTGTTGGCGAACAGGTTGCCGATCTTGCGCGAAGACGGTTCGAAGACCACCTTCACCGGCGCGCCGGGCGCATTGGCAGGCTGCAGGCCGTCCGGCGTCCAGGTGCCGACGCGGGTATAAGGCGCCAGGATCTTGCGCCAGGCGCGGTTCTGCTTGTTGAATTCGTCCGAGCAACGCGCCTTGGTCCGGTCTTCAAGCCCCACGTGCTTGGCCACCGGTTCGAAGACGCTGGGATTACCGCCATACATGATGCACAGCATGTTGCGGAAGCGCTTGAGGTCGCCCGTGTGCTCGTCTTGCCAGGCCGAAGAGGCCGACGCGCCATTGCTTTCAGCCACTTTGCCGCTGTAGTACCACTGCAGCGCGGCATAGGTCGCCGCGTCGCGGGCCATGGTGTTCACGTCCTTGTCGTTCGACGGGTACATCGTCGGTTCAACAATCTGCAACGCCGCATAGATGTCGACCGCGTCTTCTTCCGCGCCGGTCGACGGCAATTCCAATTCGCCGATCAGCGCATGGCCGAACTCGTGCATGAAAATGCTGCGCATGATCCCGATGTACACCGAAACGATGCGCAGGGTGTCGCCACCGAAGCGCGGATAGGGGCCCGCGCCCGGCAATCCCGAGCCGCCGTTACCGGCGGCCGGCGTCTGGGCGGGTGCTGGCGTTCTTTGCGGATTGCCGCCTTGCGGGGCGGTTTGCGGCGCACCCGCGCCGCCGCTGCCGGGGCGCGGGGGCAGTCCCCCGGCGGGCGCCGCCGCGCCGGACGGCTTCGAACCCACATTCGACTCGATGGTGAAATCCGCGATGCCGAACGTGCCGACGTCATACGCCATGATGCCGATTTCGGAACCCACCGCGGGCGAATCGGTGACGTCGCCGATTATCTGGCCATTCACGACGAACCGGGCAGCGCCCGGAAGCTCGACCACTTTCATGCGGTCGGAACCGTCCAGTTTCGCCAGGTTGGGCACCGACGCGATATCGCGCCGCTTCTGGCCTTCCAGGCAGAACAGCAACGTATTCTTGTCGGCCGTGATCTCAAGCAGGCACAAGCTCTTGGCCGCGCGGTTATTCAGCACGACGCCGATGGAGGCTTTCGGATTCTGCGAATTGACGACCACATTGACGTCGGTCACGCGGCCCGTTTCGGGCGCCGGCCCCACATTGAGATACAGCGTCTGTTCGCTGCCCGGCGTCGCCGTATTGCGCAAGCTGAACCAGCCGTCTTGCACGCCGGCGGTCCAGCCTTGCAGCAGTTGCTGCCTGACCGTGCCGGCCAGCGGGCCAAGCTGTTGTTCAAACTCGGCGTGTGCAGCCGAGCTGAATGCACCTAGGACGAAAATCAGGGCGACGCCGCGTAAATGCATCCGAATGTCTCTGTGGTCGAAATTGAAGAGCGGAGAATATGCCAGATCAATTCGACCCGCTTATTTATTTGTTAAAGATGTATTCCAAAGTAAATAAGCCGGAAATTCATGTGCATCGCGCTGGCGCCGCCGGGTTCCTTCCCGGCTCAGGCGCGGGCCAGCAGGGCCACGACGGTGGCCGCAATGCCTTCCTTGCGGCCCAGATAACCCAGGCCCTCGTTGGTCTTTGCCTTGATGTTGACCTCGGTCTCGGCCAGGCCGGTATCCGCAGCGATGTTCTTCACCATGGCCGGCGCATGCGGGCCGATCTTGGGCGCTTGCGCGTGCAAGGTGGCATCGATGTTCACCGGCGCCCAGCCGGCGCTGCGCACCCGCGCCATCGCCTCGCGCAGCAGCACGCGGCTGTCCGCGCCCTTGAAAGCCGGATCGGTATCCGGAAAATGCCGGCCGATGTCGCCCAGGCCCGCCGCGCCCAGCAGCGCGTCGGTGATCGCGTGCAGCAGGACGTCCGCATCGGAATGCCCCAGCAGGCCGTGCGTGTGCGGGATCGTGACCCCGCCGATGATCAGCGGGCGGCCTTCGACCAGCGCGTGCACGTCAAAGCCCTGCCCGACGCGAAAAGGAATGCTCATAGCCATTTTTCCATCAGTTCGAAATCATCCGGCCACGTCACCTTGAAGTTGCGCAAGGCGCCCGGAACCAATAACGGCGCATATCCGGCCGCCTCAAGGGCTGATGCCTCGTCGGTGACGGTCACGCCATTCACGGAGGCCGCCGTCAGCGCATCGCGCAGCACGCCGGCCCGAAACATCTGCGGCGTCTGCGCCAGCCACAAGCCATTGCGGTCCAGGGTGCGCTCGACCCGCTCGTGGCCGCCCTTGACCGTATCGGCAACGGGCAACGCCAGCAAACCGCCAACGGGGTCCGCCAGGCAGGCGTCGATCAGGCGGCGCAGCGCGGCTGCCGGCAGGCCGGGACGAGCCGCGTCATGAACCAGCACCCAGGCATCGTCCGCCACGCCGCTATCGGCCAACGCACCGGCAACGGTGTCGGCCCGGGTCGCGCCGCCGCAGGCGCGCCATACCGTCCGAGGCAGGCCCGCCAGCGCCGCGTCCACCCAGCCGTCGCCCGGCGTCACGGCCACGCGCACCTGAGACACCCGTTCATCGGCCAGCAGGGCGCGCACCGCATGGCGCAGCATGGGCTGTCCGGCCAATGGACGATACTGTTTGGGCACGACCTGCGCGCCGGACGGGTTGGCGCGGGCGCCGACACCCGCGGCGGGGACGATTGCAATGATTGAGTCAGACATGGTGCGGTGATTTTATAATCTTCCGCTTGATGCCTGCTCCCAGCCTGATGCCCACCCCCAATTCCTCCGCCACCGCCGCCCCGCCCGTCCCGGCGACCGCCTCAACTTTGTCCGCGCTGAAACCCGGCGCGCGCTATGCGCAGCCCCGCCCGCCCGGGTCGGGAGACGCCTGGCTGCTGGCGGACCTGGCGCGGCAAGCGGCCGCGCCGCTGGTCATCCTGACCGCCGAGCCGGTGGAGGCCCAGCGGCTGGCCGAAGAAATCCAGCTATTCGCGCCGGACCTGCGCGTCAGCCAGTTGCCCGACTGGGAAACGCTGCCCTACGACGCGTTTTCGCCGCACCAGGACCTGATCTCCCAGCGCCTGCACACGCTGCACTCGCTGATGATGAAGACGGTGGACGTGCTGACGGTGCCGATCACGACCGCGCTGTACCGGTTGGCGCCGCCCTCGTTCCTGGCCGCCTACACGTTCTCGTTCAAGCAGAAGGACAAGCTGAACGAAGCCGCCCTGCGCGCCCAACTGACGTTGGCCAACTACAACCACGTCACCCAGGTGACCGCGCCGGGTGAATTCTGCCTGCGCGGCGGACTGATCGATCTGTTCCCCATGGGCTCCGCCGTACCGTACCGGCTGGACCTGTTCGACGACGAAATCGAGACCATCCGCAGCTTCGACGTCGACACGCAGCGCAGCCTGTACCCCGTGCGCGAGGTCCAGTTGCTGCCCGGCCGCGAATTCCCGATGGACGAAGATTCGCGGACCCGTTTCCGCGCACGCTTCCGAGAGATTTTTGAAGGCGATCCCTCCCGCGCCCTGCCCTACAAGGACATCGGCAACGGCATCCCGTTTGCCGGCGTCGAGTACTACCTGCCGCTCTTCTTCGAGGAAACGGCGACGCTCTTCGATTACCTGACGGCAGGGACGGTCACCGTCACGGTCGGCGATATCGACGACGCGATCCAGCGCTTCAACCACGACACATCCAGCCGCTACGGTTTCTTGAAAAGCGACCGCGAGCGCCCGGTGCTGCCGCCGTCCTCGTTATTCCTGGACAACGAAACGCTCTATGCAAGCCTGAAGGCGTTCCGGCGCCTGTCGCTCACCGCCGGCGAGCCGCACCCCGACTTCAAAGCCGTGCCCGACGTCAGCGTGGCGCGCCGTTCCGAGGACCCGATCGCCAAGCTGCGCGCGCTGGTGCAGACCCGCCAGACCCGCGTGCTGCTGTGCGCGGATTCGGCCGGCCGCCGCGAAACCCTGGTGCAGATGCTGAACGAGTTTGGCGTCACGCCCGATGCGCAGCCGGAAACCATCGAAGCCTTTCTGGCGTCCGACGCAAACTTCGGCATCGTGGCCGCGCCGCTTGCCACCGGCTTCGGTTTGCCGCAGGCCAACCTGGCCTTCCTGACCGAAAACGACCTGTACCCGGGCCTGGCTTCGACCGGCCGGCGCGGCAAGCGCTCGCAGGAACGCGCCAGCAACGTCGAAGCGATGGTGCGCGACCTGTCCGAACTGCGCGCCGGCGATCCCGTCGTCCACGCGCAACACGGCATCGGCCGCTACCATGGCCTGGTCAACATGGACATGGGCGAAGGCGAGATGGAATTCCTCCATCTTGAATACGCCAACGGCAGCACCTTGTACGTGCCGGTGTCGCAGTTGCACGTGATCGCCCGCTATAGCGGCGCCGACCCGGAAGCCGCGCCCTTGCACCAATTGGGCTCCGGCCAATGGGACAAAGCGCGCCGCAAGGCCGCCCGCCAGGTGCGCGACACCGCGGCCGAGCTGCTGGCGCTGTATGCGCAGCGCGCCGCCCGCGAAGGCTTCGCCTTCAATCTGCCGCTGAACGACTACCAGGCCTTCGCCGAAGGCTTCGGCTTCGAAGAAACAGCGGACCAGGCCGCCGCCATCGAAGCCGTGCTGGCGGACATGACCTCCGGCCGCCCCATGGACCGGCTGGTCTGCGGCGACGTGGGTTTCGGCAAGACCGAAGTGGCGCTGCGCGCGGCCTTCCTGGCGGTGGCCAACGGCAAGCAGGTTGCCCTGCTGTGCCCCACCACCCTGCTGGCCGAACAGCACGCCCAGACGTTCTCCGACCGTTTCGCCGACTGGCCGGTGCGCGTCGTGGAGTTGTCGCGCTTCCGCTCGGCCAAGGAAGTGGCCGCCGCCATCGAAGGCATCAACGACGGCCGCGTCGACATCGTCATCGGCACGCACAAGATCCTGTCCAAGGATGTGAAGTTCAAACGCCTGGGACTGGTCATCATCGACGAAGAGCACCGCTTTGGCGTGCGCCAGAAGGAAGCGCTGAAAGCGCTGCGCGCCGAAGTCGACGTGCTGACGCTGACCGCCACGCCCATCCCGCGCACGCTGGGCATGTCGCTGGAGGGCATCCGCGACTTCTCCGTCATCGCCACGGCACCGCAGAAGCGCCTGGCGATCAAGACCTTCGTGCGCCGCGAAGACGGCAGCACCCTGCGCGAGGCCCTGCTGCGCGAGCTCAAGCGCGGCGGCCAGTGCTACTTCCTGCACAACGAGGTTGAAACCATCCACAATCGCCGCGCGCGGCTGGAAGAACTGGTGCCCGAAGCCCGCATCGCCGTGGCCCACGGCCAGATGCCCGAGCGCGAACTGGAACAGGTGATGAAGGGCTTCTACCAGCAGCGCTATAACGTGCTGCTGTGCACCACCATCATCGAAACCGGCATCGACGTGCCCAGCGCCAACACCATCGTGATCCACCGCGCCGACCGCTTCGGACTGGCGCAGTTGCACCAGTTGCGCGGCCGCGTGGGACGTTCGCACCACCAGGCCTACGCCTATCTGCTGACGCCGGGCGAAGACGCCATCACGTCCAACGCCAAAAAGCGCCTGGAGGCGATCCAGGCCATGGAGGAACTGGGTTCCGGCTTCTACCTGGCCATGCACGACCTGGAAATCCGAGGCACGGGCGAAGTGCTGGGCGACTCGCAATCCGGCAACATCCAGGAGGTCGGCTTCTCGATGTACAACGAGATGCTGAACGAGGCCGTCCGCGCGTTGCGCGCGGGCGAAGAACCCGACCTGGACGCGCCCTTCAACCTGGCTTGCGAGGTCAATCTGCATGCCCCCGCGCTGCTGCCTTCCGACTACTGCGCCGACGTGCACGCGCGCCTGGGTATCTATAAGCGTCTGGCCCACGCCGCCAACGAAGACGATTTGATCCTCATCCAGGAAGAACTGATCGACCGCTTCGGCAAACTGCCCGAAGCCGCGCAAACGCTACTGACCACGCATCGTTTACGACTGGCCGCGCAACCGCTGGGCATCGTCAAGATCGACGCCAGCGAAACCCAGGCGCTGATGCAATTCGGCCCCAAGACCACGGTCGATCCCGGCCGGATCATTGAACTTGTGCAACGCCAGCGCAACATCAAACTGGCAGGACAGGATAAATTGCGGATTGAGATCAAGGCCGCGCAGATCGCCGCTCGCGCCGATGCCATACGCGTCGTGCTGCGCGCCTTGAAATAATCCCGCCAACCTTCGCAACTTTATGACTACCCATCACCTTGTCGTCCAATCCCCCGGCCTGACCGTCGAACACGCGGAACAGCTGGCCGCCCTGGCTCAGGCCCAGGGGGTGGCGCGCATCAGCAACACCGCCGCCCGTCTGCTGGACGTGCAGCACGACGCCCTGACCCGCGCCGAAGTCGTGGCCTGGGCCGACCGCAACGGCGTGGATGTGGCCTTCCTGCCGGCCGGCCTGAAGCTGTCGCAATGCAAGGTGCTTGCGATGGACATGGATTCCACGCTGATCAACATCGAGTGCATCGACGAGATCGCGGGTGTGGTGGGGGTGAAAGACAAGGTGTCCGAGATCACCGAAGCCGCCATGCGCGGCGAGATCAAGGACTTCGCCGAAAGCCTGCGCCGCCGTGTTGCCCTGCTCAAGGGCGTGCCGGCCGACGCGCTGGAGCAGGTCTATGTTGAAAAGCTGCGGCTGAACCCAGGCGCGGAACGCCTGATCAGCACGGCGCAGGCCGCCGGCATCAAGGTATTGCTGGTGTCGGGCGGCTTCACGTTCTTCACCGACCGCCTGCGCGAGCGGCTGAAATTGGACAGCGCGCATGCAAACACGCTGGAGATCGACAACGGCCTGCTGACCGGCCACGTCGTGGGCGACATCCTGGATGCCTCGGCCAAGGCGGTCTACCTGCGTGAATTCGCCCGTGTGCACGGCGCCACGAAAGACCAGATCATCGCCATGGGCGACGGCGCCAATGACCTGCTGATGCTGGGCGCGGCGGGCTTCCCGGTCGCCTACCACGCCAAGCCGCTGGTGCGCGAGCAAACCCGCTTCGCGTTGAACGTGACGGGCCTGGACGGCGTGCTGAGCTGGTTCGAAAGCTGATTGGCGGCAGGCTTCGCAGCCGTCCGAAGCAACAGCCAACCGCCCGCCCCAAAAAAAGCCACCTTGCGGTGGCTTTTTACTTGCAGCGCCGGAACCGTACCGGCCCATCAAGAGCGGTCCGTCGCTACGGCGTCATCAATACCGGACCTTAAGCGACAGCAATGCCGCCCGGCCCGAGCCCAACGCAGCATAGTGCGCCGCGTAAGCCTTGGTGTAGTACGTTTCATCGAACAGGTTCAACACGTTCAGCTGGGCTGAGAAGTGCTCGTTGAATTCGTAGCCCGCCATCGCGTCAAAGCGCCAGTACGAAGGCACCCAGCGCGCCTTGGGCGTGCCATCCGCGTTATTCGATGCATCGGCATTGCCGAACTGCTTGTCGACGTAGTAGGCGCCGCCGCCGACCGTCAGCTTGGGCAGCACCTTGTAGGTGGTCCACAGGCTGAACGCATTGCGCGGCGTATTGGGCAGGTCCTGGCCTACGGCGCCGCTGTTATAGGCGCCCTTGGTCACTTCGCTGTCCATGAAGGTATAGCCGCCAAACACGTTCCACCTGGGCGTGATGTTGCCCGAGAAGCCCAGTTCGATGCCCCGCACCCTGGCCTCGCCCACTTGCGACACTTCCGTGGCGGACACGGCAACGCTCGTGTTCTTGCGAATATCGTGGAAGGCAGCCGCCGACAGCGTCAGCCGGTCGTCGAACACCTGCCATTTCGTGCCCAGTTCCACGGTACGGCTCTTTTCGGGCTCGAGCGACGCGCTCGTGGCCGTGGCGGCATCGCTGATTGCGCCGGCCGCGATGGCCGACGGCGTGGATGACGTGCCGTACGTCGCGTAAATCGTGCCATTGGGCAGCGGCTTGTAGGCCAGGCCCAACTGGTAGTTAAACAGATTGTCTTCGCGGCTGGTGTTGTAGAACGCCGGCGTGCCGGCCGGATCGTTGCGGCCCTTCGCAATGTTGCTGCCGCTGGTGCGGTAGTTGTCCCAGCGCGCGCCGATGCTGGCTTGCCATTGTTCGTTGAACTTGATCGTGTCGAAGCCGTACAGCGCCACGGTGTCCGTGTTGTAGCGGGCCGGGTTGTCGTTGCGTTGCAGGTGTCCCGGATACGAGGTGCCCGGTTCCGGATCCCACAGCGAAGCGCACAGCGCCGGATTCGGGCTGCCCGCGCAGGCGCTGGTGCCCCCGGGAATAGACTCCGTATAGCCGTCCTTGTCCTGCTTGATGTTGCTGTATTCGAAGCCCAGGTCGAACGAGTGCTTCAGGCTGCCGGTATCGAACTCGCCGGTCAGGTCCGTCTGGTTGGCGAAGCTCTTGGTGACGTAGTAGCCCGACTTCAACGCGCGGTAAACCAGCCCGTTGGGCACGTTGCCCTTGCTGTCGTCCGGGTTGGTGGCGGCGAAATCGGTCGTGCCACGGCCATACCGGGTCACGTTGCGCAATTGCAGCTTGTCCGAAAAATCGTGCTGAAAATCGACCGTCGCGACATCATCCCGCGTGCTCATGAAGTCCCGGCCCGTCAGGCCGTAGAACGTCTTGCGGCTCACGCCGCGCGTCTCCGTCACCGGCTGCCCCGTCTTCGGGTCATACGGAATGGAGTAGTCCGGCATGCTGTCGTCTTGATAATGGTAGTAGCTGAGCGTGATGCGAGTCGGCGTGCCGATTCCAAGCATCAGCGACGGCGCCACGCCCCAGCGCTCGAAATCAACGGCGTCGTCGCGGCCGGCCACATCGCCCTTGTTGCCCATCACGTTCAAGCGGAACGCCGCCTTGTCGGCCAGGCGCCAGTTGCCGTCGATCGTGGCGCGGTAATTGTTGTCCGTGCCGATCTGGGCGGTGGCTTCGGTGAAGTCCGTTGCCTTCGGCGCCTTGCTGACCATGTTGATGCTGCCGCCAGCGCCACCCCGGCCCGAATACACCGAGTCCGGCCCCTTGATCACTTCCACCTGTTCCAGGTTGAACGTATCGCGCACCTGGGTGCTGGAATCGCGGATGCCGTCCAGGAACAGGCTGCCCGCGGCATTCTGGCCGCGGATGATCGGCAGGTCGCCGCCCGGCCGACCGCCCTCGCCCGCGCCGAACGTGATGCCCGGCGAATTGCGCAGCACGTCTTGCAGCGTGGACGCTGCCTGGTCCTGGATCACCTGCTTCGGCACAACCTGCACCGTGCGCGGCGTATCCAGCAAAGGTGCCGTCATCTTCGGCGACGGCACTGTCGTCGTCTGGTACGAAGACCCTTCACCCTCCACCCGAACCGGGGCAAGCTGCGTCACGCCCGAGTCCGCGGACTGCGCGGCGGCGTAGGGGCTGATGAACAAGGCGGGCGCGGCAATGGCGGCGGCCAACGAGGTAGTAAGCGTATTCAGCGAATACGAATCTTGGGGCTTCAAACCAGCTTCTCCAGAATATGAATAGCAACGATTCTTATTTTTTTACCGGTTGCGATTTTGATCTTGGGCGCTGAATGAAACCTGAACGAAAGTGCTGCGCTTACGTTAAAGACGAAAAAAACAACACTTATGCCTGCAAGATCGCTATAAATAACGGCTTATAGCGCCGTGACACGGCGACACCCCTTGCAGCGTCCACGGCAAGTTCGCGATGCCATTGCACGCGCCAGGGGTGGCCGCCCTGCTGCGCGGCCTTGCGCGCGGCACATTTCACGGACCCAAAAGAAAAACGCCCCTGAAGGGGCGTTTGGTGCCTTGGCGGGCCATCAGGCGCGCAGACGGGGGTGCCGTTTGAACAAGTAGCGGTAGACGAAGCCCGGATAGGCCAGCACCAGGTACAAGCTCAGGGTGATCGCGTAGAACTCCCAGGTCTGGGCAAACCGGTTGCCTAGCGTGGACTCGAACGCAAAACCTAGCGCGCCAACGATGGCGTAGAACACCAGCACTTCAACCAGGCGCAGCCAGAACGGTTTGACCACGGCCGCGCCGGCCTGCTTCCAGGGCAGGACGGCGAACACCCGTTCCGTCAGGAACGGGAGGTTGGCGCTGACAAGCGCCAGCGCGATCAACAGCCACACCGCCAGCGTCTGGTTCATGGCGGGTATCCGATTACAGGGACAGCGACGAACGGATGGCCTGTACGCACAGCGCCATCAGGCCGCCCGGGAGCAGGCCCAGTACCAGCATCATGGCGCCGTTGACCGACAGCAGTCCGCGTTGACCGCAGGTGGCGGCGATCGGTGCGGCGTCGGCCGCCGGTTCGTCGAAGTACACAACCTTGACGACACGCAGGTAGTAGAACGCGCCGATCAGCGAGAACAGCACGGCAATCACGGCCAGCGTGACGTGGCCGGCGCTGATCAGCGCTTGCAACACGGCCAGCTTGGCATAGAAGCCCACCAGCGGCGGAATCCCGGCCAGCGAGAACATCAGCAGCAGCACGATGGCGGCATGCCACGGGCTACGGCGGTTCAGGCCCTTCAGGTCGTCGATCTGCTCGCATTCGAAACCCTGGCGCGACAGCAGCAGCACGATGCCGAAGCTGGCCAGCGTGGTCAGCACGTAGGTCAGCATGTAGAACAGCGACGCGCCATAGGCGGCGGACGACAGTTCCGGCTTGCCTGCGACCGAGCCCGACATCAGGCCCAGCAGCACGAAGCCCATGTGCGAGATGGTCGAGTAGGCCAGCATGCGCTTGAAGTTGGTCTGCGCGATGGCGGTCAGGTTACCGATGGCCAGCGACAGCACGGCCAGGATCATCAGCATCGGCTGCCAGTCGGCGGCCAGGCCATGCAGGCCGTCCACCAGCAGGCGCAGCGTGATGGCGAAGGCCGCCAGCTTCGGCGCGCCGCCCAGGATCAACGTGACCGCGGTCGGCGAACCCTGGTAGACGTCGGGCACCCACATGTGGAACGGCACGGCGCCCAGCTTGAACGCCAGGCCCGACACCAGGAACACAATGCCGAACACCAGCGCCATCTTCTCGGCCTTGCCGGCGGCGACGACCTTGGAGATCTCGGCCAGGTCCAGGTGGCCCGTGGAGCCGTAGACCATCGACATGCCATACAGCAGGAAGCCCGAGGCCAACGCGCCCAGCACGAAGTACTTCATGGCGGCTTCGGTGGCCACGACGTCGTCGCGGCGCAGCGCGATCAGCGCATACAGCGCCAGCGACATCAGTTCCAGGCCGAGGTAGATCGAGATGAGGTTCCCGGAGGAAATCATGACCATCTGGCCCAGCAGCGCGAACAGCGTCAGCACGTAGAGTTCGCCGCCCTTGAGCATGTCGCGGACCTGCGCATAAACGCGGCCGTAGACCAGCGTGGCGCCCACCGCGATATAGGACGCGATCTTCAGCAGGTGCGACAGTTCATCGGTGACGTACAGCCCGTGGAACGTCGCGCCTGCGACGCCGTTTTTCCATTGGAAGGCCGACACGACGGTCAGCACGCCCAAGGCCAGCAGGGTCAGCAGGAACGTCGGCTTGCGCTCAGGGTGATTGCTGACCGCGTCGACGAGCAGGATAGCCAGGCCGAAAACCAGCAGGAGGATTTCCGGTGTCGCCAGGGCGAAATCGATTTGGGATTGCATCATTGTCTTGTCTTACAGTTTCGAGACGGCAACGTGTTGCAGCAGGGCCTCGACCGACACGTGCATGACGTCGGTGAAGGGCTTGGGATAGATCCCCATGTACAACACGGCGATCGCCATCACGCCAAGAATCACAAATTCGCGGCGGTTGATATCGGTCAGTTCGCGCACATGGTCATTGGCGATGTCGCCCAGGACCACGCGCTTGACCATCCACAGCGAATACGCAGCACCCAGGATCAGGGCGGTGGCCGCCAACAAGCCGATCCAGAAGTTGTGCTCGACCGCGCCCATGATCACCATGAACTCGCCCACGAAACCGCTGGTGGCCGGCAAGCCGCTGTTGGCCATCGAGAACAGGATGAAGAACGTGGCGAAACGCGGCATCACGTTGACCACGCCGCCGTAATCGGCGATGCGGCGCGAGTGCATGCGGTCGTAGAGCACGCCAATACACATGAACATGGCGCCCGACACGAAGCCGTGGGAAATCATCTGCACGATGGCGCCTTCGATGCCGGCCGTGTTGAAGATGAAGAAGCCCAGGGTCACGAAACCCATGTGGGCCACGGACGAGTAGGCCACCAGTTTCTTCATGTCTTCCTGGATGATCGCCACCAGGCCGATGTAGATCACCGCGATCAAGGACAGCGTGATCATCAGGCCAGCCAGGCTGTGCGAGGCATCCGGCGTGATCGGCAGCGAGAAGCGCAGGAAACCGTAGGCGCCCAGCTTCAGCATGATGGCGGCCAGCACGATGGAGCCGCCCGTGGGCGCTTCGACGTGAACGTCCGGCAACCACGTGTGGACGGGCCACATCGGCACCTTCACCGCGAATGCCGCCAGCAGTGCCACGAAGATCAGGATCTGTTCGGTCTGGCCCAGCTTGACCTTGTGCCAGGTCAGGATGTCGAACGAACCACCCGAGGCGTGCCACAGGTAGATGAACGCGACCAGGGTCAACAGGGAACCCATCAGCGTGTACAGGAAGAACTTGAATGCTGCGTAGATGCGGTTATCGCCGCCCCACGCACCGATGATGATGTACATCGGGATCAGCGTGGCTTCGAAGAACACGTAGAACAGCATGCCGTCCAGCGCCGCGAACACGCCCACCATCAGACCCGACAGGATCAGGAAGGCGGCCATGTACTGCGCCACGCGGCTGGTGATGACTTCCCAGCCCGCCAGCACCACGATGATGGTGATGAAGGCGGTCAAGAGAACGAACCACAGCGAAATGCCGTCGATGCCCAGATGGTAGTTGACGTTGAAAGCCTCGATCCAGGAGGCCTTCTCCACGAACTGCATGGCAGCCGTGGTGGAGTCGAAACCGGTGTAGAGCGGGATCGTGACGAGGAAACCGGCCAAGGCGCCGGCCAGCGACAGGCCGCGCGTCAGACCGGGACGGTCGTCACGGCCCACCGCCAGCACCAGCAGGCCGAATACGATCGGGACAAAGATCGCAAGCGTGAGCCAGGGGAAAGTGTTGGATGCCATCTCGCTTGCCATCATTGGGGAATCAGCACAAAGAAAGTCACCAGCGCCATGATGCCGATGATCATCGCGAACGCGTAGTGATAGATGAAGCCGGACTGCAGGTGGCGGCTGACCGCTGCCACCCAGCCCACCACGCGGGCGCTACCGTTGACCAGAAGGCCGTCGATGATGCCGCGGTCGCCGGTATTCCACAGGCCACGGCCCAGCGCGCGCAGGCCACGAGCGATGATCTGCTCGTTGACCCAATCCACGTAGTACTTGTTCTCAAGCACCTTGTTCACGCCAGACAAGCTGGACTTGATCGCGGCCGGAACCTTGGGGTTGATCAGGTAGCAGTACCAGGCGATGACGAAACCTGCCACGACCAGCCAGAACGGCAGGGTCTGGAAGGCATGCAGGCCATAGGCGACCCAGCCGTGCCATTCTTCGCTCAGTTCGTGCATCGCCGGATGCTGCGGCAGCACCGTGATGACGCCGTTGAAGAACTTGCCGAACAGCATCGGGTCCACGGCCCACGCACCCACCAGCACCGACGGGATCGCCAGCAGGATCAGCGGCAGCGTGACCACCCAGGGCGATTCGTGCGGCTTGCCGCCGTGATGGCCGTGGCCATGGTCGTCGTGCCCGTGGTCGTCATGGGCATGGTCGTCATGGGCATGGTCGTCGTGACCATGGCCGTGACCGTGGTCGGTGGTGTCGAAGCGTTCCTTGCCGTGGAAGACCAGAAAGTAAACGCGGAACGAGTACAGCGAGGTCACGAACACCCCGATCAGCACGGCGTAGTACGCGAAGCTTGCGCCCCAGACGTTAGCGTGGCCGGCTGCTTCGATGATGTTCTCTTTCGAGTAGAAACCCGAGAAGAACGGCGTGCCTACCAAGGCCAGCGTGCCGAGCAGGAACGTGATCCAGGTGATGGGCATGTACTTGCGCAGGCCGCCCATGTTGCGGATGTCCTGGTCGTGGTGCATGCCGATGATGACCGAACCCGCGCCCAGGAACAGCAGCGCCTTGAAGAACGCGTGGGTCATCAGGTGGAAGATCGCCACCGAGTAGGCCGACGCGCCCAGCGCCACCGTCATGTAGCCCAGCTGCGACAGCGTGGAGTACGCGACGACGCGCTTGATGTCGGTCTGGATGATGCCCAGGATACCCAGGAACAGCGCGCCGATGGCGCCGATCACGATGATGAACGACAGCGCCACGTCCGACAGTTCGAACAGCGGCGAGAAGCGCGCCACCATGAAGATGCCGGCCGTCACCATGGTGGCGGCGTGGATCAGCGCGGAGATCGGGGTCGGGCCTTCCATCGAGTCGGGCAGCCAGGCGTGCAGCGGAACCTGAGCCGATTTGCCCATGGCGCCGATGAACAGGCAGATACACGCCACCGTCAGCAGCATCCAGTCCGAGCCCGGCAGGGTCATCGCGGCCAGCTTGTCGGCTTGGGCGAACACTTCACCGTAGTGCATCGTGCCGGCGTAAGCGAACAACAGGCCGATGCCCAGCACGAAGCCGAAGTCACCGACACGGTTGATCAGGAACGCCTTCATGTTGGCGAAGATCGCCGTAGGGCGGGTGTACCAGAAGCCGATCAGCAGGTACGACACCAGGCCCACCGCTTCCCAGCCGAAGAACAGCTGCACCATGTTGTTCGACATCACCAGCATCAGCATGGAGAACGTGAACAGCGAGATGTACGAGAAGAAGCGCTGGTAGCCGGGATCATCCGCCATGTAGCCGATGGTGTAGATGTGCACCATCAGCGACACGGAGGTCACCACGACCATCATCATGGCCGACAGCGGATCGATCAGGAAGCCGATTTCCAGCTTGGTCTTGCCGATCAGGCTCCAGGTGTAGACCGCGCCGTCGAAGCGCAGGCCGTTCAGCACGTCGGCCAGCACCACCACCGAACCGATGGCGGAAATCAACACGCCAAGGATGGTGATGACGTGGGACGCGCGACGGCCGATGGGACGGCCCAGGAAGCCGGTGCCGAAAAGGCCCGCGAGAATTGCTCCGGCCAGCGGTGCCAGCGCGATGAGCAAGTAGAGATTGGGTGAGCTAGACATTTTCTTCCAATACCCCGTCAGCCCTTCAGGCGATCGAGTTCGTCAACGTTGATCGTGTTCAGGTTGCGGAACAGCAGCACCAGGATGGCCAGGCCGATCGCCGCTTCAGCGGCGGCCACGGTCAGGATGAAGAACACGAACACCTGGCCGGCGGTGTCGCCGAACCAGCTGGAGAACGCCACGAAGTTCATGTTGACGGCCAGGAGCACAAGCTCGATGGACATCAAGAGAATGATCAGGTTGCGGCGGTTCAGGAAGATGCCGAAGATCCCGATGGCGAACAGGATCGCCCCCAGGATCAGATAGTGGGCCAGCGTCAGCGTCATTCTTTTTCTCCTTGGGGCGCAGCGGCAACGCCGTTGGCGGCGTCGCGCTTGGCCTGGGCACGGTCGCTCTGGGCCGGCATGTCCACCATGCGGAAACGATCCTTCGAGCGAACGCGCACGGCGGCCACCGGGTCGTTGTACTTCACGTCGCGGCGGCGGCGCAGGGTCAGCGCAATCGCGGCGACCATGCCGACCAGCAGCAGCGCGGCGCCAACTTCAATGGCGTAGACGTACTGGGTGTACATGACTTCGCCCAGCGCGCGAGCGTTGTTGTAATCGCCGGCAACCGGCGCTTGCGGACCCGAGCCGTACCAGGTGGAACCCAGCACGAAGGACATCTCCAGCACCAGCACCAGACCGATCACCAGGCCCAGAGGCAGGTAGGTCTTCATGCCCTGGCGCATGGTGTCCATGCGGATGTCCAGCATCATCACGACGAAGAGGAAGAGCACCATCACGGCGCCCACGTACACCAGCACCAGCAGCAGCGCCAGGAATTCGGCGCCCAGCAGCATCCAGAGCATGGCGGCGTTCGAGAACGCCAGGATCAGATGCAGGACTGCGGTGACGGGACTGCGCGCGGTGATCACGCGGAACGCCGCGATCACCAGCACGGCGGCCAGTATGTAGAAAAGGACAGTGGTAAAAGTCATGGATCAGACCCTGGGCTTCAACGGTAAGGAGCGTCGTCGGCCCGGCGGCGGGCGATGTCGGCTTCGTAGCGGTCGCCCACGGCGAGCAGCATGTCTTTGGTGAAATACAGGTCGCCGCGCTTTTCACCGTGGTATTCGTGGATATGGGTTTCCACGATCGAGTCCACGGGGCAGCTTTCCTCACAGAAGCCGCAGAAAATGCACTTGGTCAGATCGATGTCGTAACGCGTGGTGCGGCGGGTGCCGTCATCGCGCTGGTCCGATTCGATGGTGATCGCCAAGGCCGGACACACGGCTTCGCACAGCTTGCACGCGATGCAGCGCTCTTCCCCGTTGGGGTAGCGGCGCAAGGCGTGCAGGCCGCGGAATCGCGCCGACGTAGGCGTTTTTTCCTGCGGATAGCGCAAGGTGACCTTGCGCTTGAAAAAGTACTTGCCCGTCAGGCGCATGCCCTTGAGCAACTCGGTCAGCATCAGACTGCCGAAGAAATCTTTGATCGCTTCCATATCCTGCCTCTGCTTGGCGGCTTAGCGCCAAATGTTCCAGGGCGTCTGCATCCAGATCGCCACCACGACCAGCCAAACGCCGGTCAGTGGGATGAAGATTTTCCAACCCAAACGCATGATCTGGTCATAGCGGTAGCGCGGGAACGATGCGCGGAACCACACGAACAACGAGACCACGACGAACGTCTTCAGACCCAGCCAGATCCAACCCGGGATCCAGGTCAGCGGCGCGATATCGATCGGGGAAGCCCAGCCGCCCAGGAACATGATCGACGCCATGCAGGACAGCAGGATCATGTTGGCGTATTCACCCAGGAAGAACAGGGCGAAGGCCATACCCGAGTATTCGACCATGTGGCCGGCCACGATTTCCGATTCGCCTTCCACCACGTCGAAGGGGTGACGGTTGGTTTCGGCCACGATCGCCACCACGTAGATCACGAACAGCGGCAACAGCGGCAGCCAGTTCCACGACATGAACGTCAGGCCCTTGTCGGCGAACCAGCCGCGGTTCTGGACGTTCACGATCTCGGACATGTTCAGGCTGCCGGACACCAGCAGCACCGTCACCAGCACGAAGCCGATGGCCAGTTCGTACGACAGCATCTGGGCCGAGGCGCGCAAGGCGCCCAGGAACGCGTACTTGGAGTTCGACGCCCAGCCCGCCACGATCACGCCATAGACGCCGATCGAGGTGATGGCCATGATGTACAGCAGGCCGGCGTTGACGTTGGCCAACACGACCTCAGGGCCGAAGGGCACCACGGCCCAGGCGGCCAGCGCGGGCATCAGGGTGACCACGGGGGCCACGACGAACAACACCTTATTGGCCTGGCTGGGGACGACGACTTCCTTCGTCAACAGCTTGAACACGTCGGCGAACGGTTGCAGCAACCCCTTGAAGCCCACGCGGTTCGGGCCCACGCGCACGTGCATGGCGCCGATCATCTTGCGTTCCCAGTACGTCAGGTACGCGACGCACAGAATGATCGGCACGGCGATGATCACAATCTTGATGAGGGTCCAGAGGACCATCCAGACCGTCGGGCCCAGCAATGCCTGCCCGTGGCTCTCAAGAACATTAAGCCATTCCATCAGGCACGCTCCACGCTGAGTTGACCGAATGCGCCACCCAGGGCTGCGGTGTTTTCAAAGGCTGCGGAAATGCGCACGGCGCGATCGGCCACGGCATCATCCTGCACGGTTTCGAGTTCGACGGCGCCCTGGGCGCCCGCGACGCGGACCTTGACCCCGGCCGTCAGGCCCAGGCTGGTCAACGTGCGGCCGTTCATGGCGGCAGCCGGCTTCTTCGAGGCCGGGGACGCTTGCAGCGGCTCCGAACGGCGGACCATGGCGTCGGTGCGGTAGATCGGCACGTCGGCCACGCGTTCCAGGCCGCTTGCAGCCTGACCCAGGCCCAGCGGCGCCTTGACGTCGTTGGACAAGCGGCCTTCGATGCCACCGGCCAGCGCGGCGTCGCGCACGGATTCCGAGGTCTCGTCGTCAAAGCCGGCCAGGTGCAGGACGTTGCCCAGCACGCGCAGGACTTTCCAGCCCGGACGCGTCTGGCCCAACGGCGTGACCGTGCCCTTGAAGCTCTGGGCCAGGCCTTGCGCGTTGACGAACGTGCCCGAGGTCTCGGTGAACGGCGACACCGGCAGCATGACGTCGGCCCATTCGGCGGCAGCCGAGCGGTACGGCGTCAAGGCGACGGCGAATTGCGCGCCGCGCAGCGCGGCGATCGCTTGCTGGCCGTTGTCGGCATCCAGCAGCGGCTCGGCGTGCAGCACGATGTAGGCCTTCAGCGGTTCCGCCAGCATCTCAGCGGCAGTCTTGCCGCCCTTGCCCGGAACGGCGCCAGCCAGGTAACCGCCGACGGTGTTGCCGCCGGAGGTCAGGAAGCCGAACTTGCCGCCGGCCAGATCCGCCACGGCGCGGCCGTTGGCGGCCAGCGTCGATGCCTGGGCGCTGGCCACGGCCAGGTTGCCCATCAGCACGGCGGTGTTGGCGCCGGAAGCCAGGCTGGCGGCGATGATCTTGGCATTTTCGCCCGGGGTGACCGAGGCGAATTCGGCCGGAACGGCCTGGTCCTTGGCTTGCGCCAGGGCCACGGCCACTTCGGCCAGCGCACGCGGCAGCTCGGACGGCGCCACGGTAATGCGGGCGGCGACGGGCATCAGGGGATCGTCAGCGGCGCTGTCGACCATCAGGATCTGCGTGCCGCGCTTGGCCGCCTGGCGCAGGCGTTGCGCCATCAGCGGATGGTCCTTTCGCAGGAACGAGCCGACGACCAGGACGCGATCCAGGTTGTCGAGTTCGGCGATGGGCATGCCCAACCACGGCGCACCGGTCAACGCGGCGTCAAAGGCCGGGTCGGTCTGGCGCAGGCGGAAGTCGATGTTCTCGGAGCCCAGCGCGCGGACCAGACGGCCCAGCAGCGCATATTCTTCGGTGGTGGCGTATTCGGACGCCAGCGCGCCGATCTGGCCAGCGCCGAAGCTGTCGCGGACGCGCGACAGGCCTTGGGCGACGGCTTGCAGCGCATCGGCCCAGGAAGCTTCCTGCCACTTGCCATCGGTGCCCTTGATCATCGGGGCGGACAGACGGTCGTCGCTGTTCAGGCCTTCATACGAGAAGCGGTCGCGGTCGCTGATCCAGCATTCGTTGACGGCTTCGTCTTCGAACGGCACCACGCGCATGACGCGGTCGCCCTTGACCTGGACCACCAGGTTGGCGCCCAGGCTGTCGTGCGGGCTGACCGAACGGCGGCGAGCCAGTTCCCAGGTACGCGCGCTGTAGCGGAAGGGCTTGGAGGTCAGCGCGCCCACCGGACAGATGTCGATCATGTTGCCCGACAGTTCGGACTCGATCGAGCGGCCGACGAACGTCGTGATCTCGGAGTGTTCGCCACGGCCCAGCATGCCGAGCTCCATGACGCCGGCGATTTCCTGGCCAAAGCGCACGCAGCGGGTGCAGTGGATGCAGCGGCTCATTTCCTCGGCGGAAACCAGCGGGCCCAGGTCCTTGTGGAAGACGACGCGCTTTTCCTCTTGGTAACGCGAGGAAGAACCACCGTAGCCCACGGCCAGATCCTGCAGCTGGCATTCGCCGCCCTGATCGCAGATCGGGCAGTCGAGGGGGTGATTGATGAGCAAGAATTCCATCACCGATTTCTGAGCGGCGCGAGCCTTCTCAGAGCAGGTGTGGACGACCATGCCGTTAGTCACGGGCGTGGCGCAGGCGGGCAGCGCCTTGGGCGCTTTTTCCACTTCAACCAGGCACATCCGGCAGTTGGCCGCGATGGACAGTTTCTTGTGGTAGCAGAAATGCGGCACGTAAAGCCCGACTTTCTGAGCGGCATGCATGACCATGCTGCCTTCGGGCACTTCGACCTGATTGCCGTCGACGGTTAGTTCAACCATTGCTGTTCCTGAGACCTACAGATATTGCGGGACCACACAAGACTTATGCTCGATGTGGTGCGCGAATTCGTCGCGAAAATGCTTGAGGAAGCCACGGACGGGCATGGCGGCGGCGTCACCCAGGGCGCAGATGGTGCGGCCCATGATGTTGCCTGCCACGTTGTCCAGCAAGTCCAGATCTTCCGGACGGCCGTGACCGTTTTCGATGCGGTGCACCATGCGGTAGAGCCAGCCGGTGCCCTCACGGCACGGCGTGCACTGGCCGCAGCTTTCCTCGAAATAGAAGTACGACAGACGCAGCAGCGACTTCACCATGCAGCGCGTTTCGTCCATGACGATCACCGCGCCAGAACCGAGCATCGAGCCGGCCTTGGCGATGGAGTCATAGTCCATCGTGCATTCCATGATGATGTCGGCCGGCAGCACCGGGGCGCTGGATCCGCCGGGGATCACGGCCTTCAGTTTCTTGCCGCCGCGCATGCCGCCCGCCAGTTCCAGCAGGGTCGAGAACGGGGTGCCCAGCGGGATCTCGTAGTTGCCGGGGCGTTCGACGTCGCCGGTGATCGAGAACAGCTTGGTGCCGCCGTTGTTCGGCTTGCCGACTTCCAGGTAGGCCTGGCCGCTGTTGCGGATGATCCACGGCACCGCCGCGAACGTTTCGGTGTTGTTGATCGTGGTGGGCTTGCCGTACAGGCCGAAGCTGGCCGGGAACGGCGGCTTGAAGCGCGGTTGGCCCTTCTTGCCTTCCAGCGATTCCAGCAGCGCGGTTTCTTCGCCACAGATGTAGGCGCCGTAACCGTGGAACGCGTGCAGCTGGAAGCTGTAGTCCGAACCCAGGATCTTGTCGCCCAGGAAGCCGGCGGCGCGCGCCTCTTCCAGCGCTTCTTCGAAGCGTTCATACACTTCGAAGATTTCACCGTGGATGTAGTTGTAGCCGACGCTGATGCCCATGGCGTAGGCCGCGATGGCCATGCCTTCAATCACGATGTGCGGATTGAAGCGCAGGATGTCGCGGTCCTTGAACGTGCCCGGCTCGCCTTCGTCCGAGTTGCAGACAAGGTACTTCTGGCCCGGGAAGGCGCGCGGCATGAAGCTCCACTTCAGGCCGGTCGGGAAACCCGCGCCGCCACGGCCGCGCAGACCCGACGCCTTGACTTCGGCGATCACGTCTTCCGGCTTCATGCCGGTGGTGAGGATCTTCTTCAGGGCTTCGTAGCCGCCACGCTTGACGTAGTCGGCCAGGCGCCAGTTGGCGCCGTCGACGTCGGCCATGATCTGCGGCTGGATGTGCCGGCCATGCAGGCACATCGAATTGGACACATCGTTCAGCGGATTGGGATCCAGCCCTTGCGCGAACTGCTTGTACAGGTCGGGCGCGTTCATGCCGACTCTCCTTGCACCTTGAGGGCCGCGACCAGCGCGTCCAGCTTCTCGTCGGTCATGCGCACGCACATATGCTTGTTGTTCACGATCAGCACGGGGGAATCGCCGCAAGCGCCCATGCATTCGCCTTCAACCAGCGTGAACTGGCCGTCGGCGGTGGTTTGACGGTAGTCGACACCCAGCTTGCGCTTGAGGTATTCGCCGGCACGATCGCCATCGCGCAAGGCACAGGGCAAGTTCGTGCAGACGGCGATCTTGTTCTTGCCGACGGGCTTGACGTCGAACATGTTGTAGAACGTGGCGACTTCCTGCACCGCGATGGGCGGGACGCCAATGTAATTGGCCACATCTTCAATAGTTTCGGTAGCCAACCAGCCCTTCTCTTCTTGCGCGATGGCAAGCGAGGCCATGATGGCGGACTGCCGCTGGTCGGCCGGGAACTTCGCGAGTTCTCGGTCGATTTTCTGGTAGGCCTGTTCGGAAAGCAGCATAGTTTGAATCCGGGTTATGCGGGCGTGCTCGTGACTGTCTGGGCGGATCAGCGATCGATCTCGCCGAAAACGATGTCCTGCGTACCAATGATGGTGACGGCGTCGGCGATCATGTGACCGCGCGACATTTCGTCCAGCGCTTGCAGGTGGACAAAGCCGGGGGCCCGAATCTTCAGGCGGTAAGGCTTGTTGGCGCCATCCGACACCAGATAGATGCCGAACTCGCCCTTCGGGTGCTCCACCGAGGCAAACGCTTCGCCCGGCGGCACGTGGAAACCTTCGGTGAAGAGCTTGAAATGGTGAATCAGCTCTTCCATGTTGGTCTTCATGGCGGTGCGCGAAGGCGGGGCGATCTTGTGATTCTCGATCATGACCGGACCCGGGTTGTTGCGCAGCCATTCCACGCACTGGCGGATGATGCGATTGCTTTCACGCATTTCGGCGATGCGGACCAGATAGCGGTCGTAGCAGTCGCCGTTGACACCCACGGGGATGTCGAAATCGAGCAAGTCATAGACTTCGTAGGGCTGCGTCTTGCGCAAGTCCCAGGCGACGCCCGAGCCGCGCAGCATCGGGCCGGTGAAGCCCAGCGCCTTGGCGCGTTCGGGATCGACCACGCCGATGCCCACCAGGCGCTGTTTCCAGATGCGGTTGTCGGTGAGCAGCGTTTCGTACTCGTCGACGCAGGCCGGGAAGCGGTTGGTGAAGTCTTCGATGAAATCCAGCAGCGAGCCCGAACGCGCGTCGTTCATCAAGCGCATTTCTTTGTCGCCGCGGTATTTGCTGGAGTCGCCGTACTGCGGCATCGTGTCGGGCAGGTCGCGGTAGACGCCGCCCGGACGGTAGTAGGCCGCGTGCATGCGCGCGCCCGAGACGGCTTCGTAGCAGTCCATCAGGTCTTCGCGTTCACGGAAGGCGTACAGGAACACGGCCATGGCGCCGACGTCCAGCGCGTGCGAACCCAGCGACATCAGGTGGTTCAACAGACGCGTGATCTCGTCGAACATGACCCGGATGTACTGGGCGCGCAACGGGGCTTCGACGCCCAGCAGCTTTTCGATGGCCATGACGTAAGCGTGCTCGTTGCACATCATGGACACGTAGTCCAGGCGGTCCATGTAGGGCAGCGCCTGGATGTAGGTCTTGTGTTCGGCCAGCTTTTCGGTGGCACGGTGCAACAGCCCGATGTGCGGGTCGGCGCGCTGGATGACTTCGCCGTCCAGTTCCAGCACCAGGCGCAACACACCGTGCGCGGCCGGATGCTGAGGGCCGAAGTTGAGCGTGTAGTTCTTGATTTCTGCCATGATTTAACGCCCCAAGCCGTAGGAGTCTTCGCGGACCACGCGCGGGGTGATCTCGCGCGGATCGATCGTGACCGGCTGGTAGATGACGCGCCGTTGTTCGGGGTCGTAACGCATTTCGACGGTGCCGGACAAGGGAAAGTCCTTGCGGAACGGATGGCCGATGAAGCCGTAGTCGGTCAGGATGCGGCGCAGGTCCGGGTGGCCTTCGAAGACGATGCCGTACAGGTCGAAGGCTTCGCGTTCGAACCAACCCACGGTCGGCCAGCATTCCATCAGCGACGCGATGATCGGGAATTCATCGTCCGTGGCCCAGGTGCGGACACGCAGGCGCCAGTTGTTCTCGATCGACAGCAGGTGGATCACCACGGCGAAGCGCGCGCGGTGGATCTTGGTGCTGGTTTCCTCGGGCAGCTGGCGGGTGCCGTTGCCCCACGTCAGGTAGTCGACGCCACAGAGGTCGATACAGGTTTCAAAGCGCAAGCCGGCTTCGGTGCGCAGCTTGTTGCAGACGGCGAACCACTGCGGCGCGGGCACTTCGAGCGTCAGCTCGCCCAACGCCTCGGTCAGCGCGATATCCGCGCCGAGGGTGGTCTGCAAATTGTTTTTCAGGGTTTCGAGCCTGGTCATCATCTTGTACGCTTAGGTGAACCGATACGCTGGATTCGCAAGGCCTGCGGCAACGACTGCCGCCGGCGGGGCGAAGGCTCAGCGCGCAATCGTGTTGGTCAGACGGATCTTGTTCTGCATTTGCAGCAAGCCGTAGACCAGCGCCTCGGCCGTGGGCGGGCAGCCCGGCACGTAGACGTCTACCGGTACGATCCGATCGCAGCCACGAACCACGGAATACGAGTAGTGGTAGTAGCCGCCGCCATTGGCACAGGAGCCCATGGAAACCACCCAACGCGGCTCGGGCATCTGGTCGTAGACCTTGCGCAGCGCCGGCGCCATCTTGTTGCACAGCGTGCCAGCGACGATCATCAGATCGGACTGACGCGGGCTGGGCCGGAAGATGATGCCGAACTGGTCCAGGTCGTAGCGGGCCGCGCCCGCGTGCATCATCTCAACCGCGCAACAGGCCAGACCGAAGGTCATGGGCCACATGGAGCCGGTCTTCGCCCAATTAAGGAACTTGTCGGCGCTGGTTGTGATGAACCCTTGCTTGAGAATGCCGTCTATAGCCATATTCGTCTCTGATAGCGTGCTGTGAAAAAACCCGGAGGGGTTATTCCCAGTCCAGCGCGCCCTTTTTCCATTCGTAGATGAAGCCGACGGTCAACACGGCTAGGAAAACCATGACCGTCCAGAAACCGACGAGCCCGACTGTGCCTTGGGCGATGGCCCACGGGAACAGGAACGCGATTTCCAGGTCGAAAAGAATGAACAGAATCGCCACCAGGTAGTAGCGCACGTCAAACTTCATGCGAGCGTCTTCAAACGCTTCGAAGCCGCACTCATAGGGCGACAGCTTCTCAGCGTAAGGACGCCGCGGGCCAAGGAGGGAGCCGGCCGTTAGAAGCGCGAACCCGATAAGGGTGGCCACTACGATAAACAGCAGGACGGGAAAATACTGTTGCAGGTTCATTCAGGCGTCCGTCAAATGCGCAAACCTTAGGATTGTAGCATTCGCGTGGTTACTTCCGGCTGAACTCTGTAGCTTGAATAACAGGTGAAAGACTGCATTCCTCAAATGGAACAATCGCAGTCTCCGGCAGAGAACCCGAAGGATACAGGACTCTCCTGACAAGCACCTTCGGAACGCTAAAAAACCGCTCGATCGGACGAAAAAAAGCCACCCCGAAAGGTGGCTTTATACGAACGGGCCGAAGCCCGTTCGTTCGCTTGCGCTTTGAATCCAGACAGGGCTTGCGCCCTGCGTTGGATTAGAAGCGGTGGCGGATACCGACGCCGACAGCGGTCGACTTCAGGTCGTCGATGAAGGCGTAGTTCTTGGCGTACGAACCGTAGGCGTACAGGTTGGTGCGCTTCGACAGGTCGTAGGTGTAGCCCAGCGAGTAGACTTGGGTCGACTCGTCGCCGCCGGTCAGCTTGGTGTTGCTGGGGTCAACCATTTGCCACGAACCGAACAGGCTGCTTGCGCCGCCGATCGGGGCGGACAGGCCGACCATGTACGAGTTGGCCTTGAAGCCATCAGCAAAGGCGTTGGCGCCGAAGTTGATGCTGCCCAGGTTGGTGTCGACGCCTTGACCAGCGAACCAGCCGTCGGTCGTGCGAGCGTAGGCCAGAGCCAGCTTGACGACTTCAAAGTCGTACGAACCGCCGATGGCGTACTGACGCGGGGTAGCATCGCTCGATGCGCCCGGCAGCTTGTTCGAGCCGTTCAGTTGGTCGTACGTCAGGGCTGCATTCAGCGGGCCGTTGACATAGCGCAGACCGGTCGTGATGGCGCGGGTGTTGTCGGCGGTCTTGAAGCCGGTTTGAGCCGTGTTGGTGTCGTTCACGTTGAACGAGTAGCCAACGCCGAACTGGAAGCCGCTGAACGACGGGGTCTGATACATGACCATGTTGTCGTAGCGGTTCGTGTTGGCGGCGCTCAGAGCCACGCCGATGTTAGCTTGACCGAAGCCAGCGCCGAACGGATCGATCGAGCCGAAGTACTTCGACGCGATGTTGGTTTGGCGACCGAAGTCCAGTTGGCCCCAGCTGTCGCTGGCCAGACCGACGGTGGCTTGACGACCGAACAGGCGGCCGCCTTGAGCGGAGTTGCCGTTACCGGAGTTGAAACCCGATTCCAGTTGGAAAACAGCGCGCAGGCCGTCACCCAGGTCTTCCGAGCCACGCAGACCCCAGCGCGAACCGTTCTGGACGCCGTTGATCATGCCGAAACGGCTGCCGTTCAGGGCATCGTTCGCAGCACCGCTGATCTTGTTGTAGCCGAGGCCCGTGTCGATGATGCCGTACAGGGTGACAGACGTTTCTGCCTGGGCGACACCGGCGAAACCGGCGAGCAGGGCGGCAGCGAGCAGAGTCTTTTTCATTTAAGAAATCTCCGTTGATTTGAGTGACAAGAGCAGCAATCCAGCAAACCAGCCTGCCGCCCCCCTAACTCCGCGAAGGGAAGTTGACGCTATTGCATCAAAAATCGGGGGGACTGGCTATGGTCGGCATCAGAAAAGTGCTGGTTTACGACACCCCTGTTGGGATCTTGCAACATCACGCGAACACGGCACCAAAGGTGCTAGGGATTACCCTCGGTTAAACAGGCAAGCCCGTATCCATGCGACTTTCAGCCCTGCCCCCAATTAATTCGGGCATCTTTACCGGCCCCTTTCAATCCCCTTTCTGGCCGCCATCGAGGCGCTTTCCATCTTAACGGGGGTTCCGGCCGGGACGTCCGGAGCCTTGCCTGCCCGTGATGGCGTGGCCCGAAAATAACATTGTTATTAATAAAAATCGTCGATATTATCGACCTGATCCCGTTACCACCGCCGCCCCGCCCCATGCCCTCCCCCACCGCCCGCGCCGACCGCAATGAACGCCTTCACGCGCTGCGCCGCCAATTGATCCTGGATGCCGCCCAGCGCGTGTTCGAACGGGACGGGCTGGAGAAAACGACGATCCGGGCGATTGCCAAGGAGGCCGGCTGCACCACGGGCGCGATCTACCCCTGGTTTGCCGGCAAGGAAACCATCTACGGCGCGCTGCTGGACGAATCGCTGCAGCGCTTGCATGCGCATTTGGCCGACGCGGCCACCACCGGCGACGCACCGGCCGCCGCGCGGCGGGCCATCCGCGCCTTCTTCGGCTATTACGCCGAGCGGCAGACGGACTTTTCGCTGGGCATGTATTTGTTCCAGGGGCTGGGGCCGCGCGGCCTGGGCCGGGAAATGGACGAGAAGCTCAACGCGCGCCTGCGGCAGTGCGTGGACCTGCTGGGCGTTGCCCTGGCCCGCACGAAAGGCTGGGACGCTGCCGCCGTGGCCGTCGAGCAGATGAATCTCTTCACCTACCTGATGGGGTTATTGCTGCTGCTGCACACCCATCGCCTGAAATCCCTGGGCCAGCATGCCGATGCGCTGCTGGACCACTACTGCCTCGCCCTGGAGCAACGATGACCGCAACCGTCCTGGCCGCCGACACCGACGTCCCGCTGATCAGCCTGGCCGACTTTCATATTTTGCTGGCCGATCAGCATCCATTCTCGTTGCTGCTGGGTATCGACATCCTGCGCATTGGCCGCGGCACGGCGCGCGCGGTGCTGCCCGCCCGCGAGGCCCACCAACGCCTGGGCGGTATCGTGGCGGGGCCCATGCTGATGGGCTTGGCCGACCTGGCCATGTATGCCGCCGTGGTGGGCGCCACCGGCCAGGCACACGCCGTCACGGCCAGCCTGACCATCAACTTCCTGCGCAAAAGCCCCCCGGGCGCGATTTACGCCGACGCCCGCTTGCTGAAGGTGGGTCGTTTGTCGGCCGGCGAAGTCATCCTGACCGGCGAAGGCTCGGACGAGCCGCTCGCCCACATCGTGAGCACGTGGTCCGTGCCGAAGCCATGAGCCAGCGCATCAGCATCTTGGGGATGGGCGGCACCGGAACGCGGGCCGCGCGGCGGCTGCTCGAGGCCGAACCGGACATCGCGTTGACCGTCTACGACATTGATCCCGAACGCTGCGAGGACTTCCGCGGTTCGGCCACGCTGGCCACCTCAGCCCGCGAAGCCCTGGCGGAATCGGACACCATCGTGCTGGCCCTGCCGCGGGAGCGCGAGATCGACCGCACGCTGGAGCGTTTCAGCGACGGCGAAGTCACGGCGCCCGTCGCCGGCAAGCAGATCATCGACCTGGCCCCTCCTCCCGGTGAACGGGCGCGCCGCCTGGGGCTGGCGATCGCAAGCGCGGGGGGCCGCTACACCAGCATGCCCGGACTGGCGGCGGAAGACGTCAGCACACGCCTACTGCGCGTCCTGCACTGCCCGGCGTGACGTGCAGTAGCGTTCGGCCACTGCGACGCAAACCGACAGCCAGGCCAGCCCGAACGTGAAACCCGCCACGACATCGCTGGCAAAGTGGACCTGCAGCAGGATGCGGCTGAGTCCGATCGCCGTGATCAGCGCGGCGAAAAGGGCCACGCAGGGCCACCGCCAGGCGGGTGGCGCCAGCCGCCACACCAGATAGCAGGCCGTGCCATACACCACCATCGCGGCCGAGGCATGGCCGCTGGGGAAACTCCACCCGGCCACCGTGGCGTAGCCGTGGTCGTGCTCTGGCCGCACGCGTTCAAAGGTGTGCTTGAGCAGCGTGTTGATCGCCCCCCCCACGCCGGTGGTGATGGCGCAGAACGCCGCCAGCCGCCACCAGCCCGTCCAAAGCAGATAAAGCGTCATCAGCACGCTCAGCACCGTGAGGAGGTCGCGGTCGCCCAGATAGGTGAACCAGGACAGCAGCCACAGCAGCGACGTGTCCATCGTCATGCTCAAGGCGCCGGCCAGCGCGCCGTCGAACGAGACAATGCCGCCCTGGTGCCGCACCGCCATCGCCAGGCCCAGGAACAACACCAGCAAAACGGCCAGCCCCGACGCGTAGGCCGCATTGCGACACCGTGCCGGGCAGTTGACGTAGGCGCGCGCGGCGAACAACGCTCCCGCGCCCGCAAGCAGCGGCAGCGCGATAAACAGTCCCAGGGCATGCGAGGCTGCCCATGCGGCATACGCATCGGTCATGACAGCGTCACCAGCGTCCTGTCGACCGGCGCGAACGCGTGCGTGCCCGCCGCGTAGTCCCAGCGCTCGACATGGCAAGCCTGCGTGCCGCTTTCGCCTTCGCCTTCGCGCGTGATCACGTTCACGGAGTTGGGCACGCTGCCCCGGACGCGGTGCGAGCAGGCAGTGCCCGCCTGGACGATCCAGCCTGCCGGCTGGCCGGCTGCGACCAAGGGCAGCACATAGGGGAGGTGAATGTGCCCGCCCAGGATCAGGTCCACCCCCGCCTGGCCCCAGGCCGCCAGCGCGCGCTCGCGGCCGATGAGCAGATTGGACAGGTCGGATTCCACCTTGGCCCGCACGGGGTGATGCGCCACGACCACCCGCAACTGACCCGGACGGGCCTGGCGCAAGCGCTGCGCCACGCGGGCGATCTGCGTATCGGAGATTTCGCCATCCTTGCGGCGGCGCGGTCGCGTGGTGTTCACACCGATGGCCAGCAGCCCCGGGGTTTCGAACACCGGCTCCAGCACCGCGCCCAGCGCACGCTTGTAGTTGCCGTACGGATTGAGGGCGCGCGCGAACAGGTTGAACAGCGGAATGTCGTGGTTGCCCGGCACCGCGAGCACGGGCAACGACAGGCGTTCGATGAATTTGCGGGCGGCGGCGAACTGGCCGCGCCGCGCACGCTGGGTGATGTCTCCGCTCAGCACGACCAGATCCGGGTTCAGCGAACGGGCCAGGTCCAGGGCCGCTTCAACGACCGGCTTGCGCTCGGTGCCGAAATGCGTGTCGGATAATTGCAGGATGCGCGTCATGAGCGGTCCAGGTACGCCGAGTCCGCCGGCACCACCAGCGGCAGTTTTTCATCGGCCACCTTGAATTCCAGCGGCGTGCTCATCCAGGATATTTCGCCGTCCATCGCCACCTTGACGCGGCTGCGCCCCCGGATATGCACGGTCAGCCGGTCGAAGGCGAAGCTGATCACGTGTTCGGCGTCGCCCAACCGGCTGAACAGCCCGCGCACCAGCAAGCCATATAGCGCCAGGGTGCCGACCGGGCGCGCCGCCATCGCCATCAGGCGGCCGCGGTCCAGCTCCTGTGATTCGATGCCGATGTGTTCGAGTTGCAGCTTGTTGTTGCCCACCACCAGCGTGGGCGAGCGCAGATCGCGCACCCGGCCTTCGTATTCGAGTTGCAGCCTGAGCTGGCGCGGCGCGCGCAGCAACGTGACGATGCCCGACCACAGCGCCACAAGGCGGCTGCGGCCGAAGCGCTGCTTATAGGCCTCGCGGTCTTCCAGCAGCGTGGGGTACAGGCCCAGGCTGGCGTTCACCAGGAACAGCCTGCCGTTGAGGTGTCCGACTTGCACGGGCTGCAGATGACCTTGCAGGAAACCGCGCAACGCGACCTCGGTATCCTGAGAGATGCCGTAGCTGCGCCCGAAGTAATTGAAGGTGCCCTGGGGCAGGATGCCGAAGGGCACGCCCTGGCCCAACACCGTGCTGGCCACGGCGTTCAGCGTGCCATCCCCCCCTGCGGCGATGACGACGCCCTGCTCGTCTTGCGCTCGCTTGACGGCAGCCTGCGCCGTTTCGGTCAGCCGGGACGGATCATCGACGGGCATCAGCGTGTAGCGCCTGCCCGCCTCGTCGAGGATGCCGCGGATGGTGTCCTGCAGGACCTGCGCGTCGCCACGCCCCGAGCCGGTGTTGAGGACGATGAAAAGCGGTTCTTGTCCCGTCAGGGATTGCGCCCCGGTTGCCGGGCGCTGCTGGGATGACGTCATGGGAGAAAGATAGCCCATGCCGGCAAATCGCCGCAAGGCGGCAGGGCGACTCCCCCGTCAGCACGCCTAGCGGCCGATGGCGTAGGCCTGCATCAGCCGCGGCGTGGCGGCCGCGTGCAGCAGCCCGTCGTCATCGCGCGAGGCTGCGGTCAAGCGGCCCACCGACCATTCAGGCACTTCCTCGATCTGGTGTCCGCGCTGGCGCAGCCCCTCAATGACCTCGGGACCGAAGCTGGCTTCGACCGCCAGATGACCGGGCTTGCGGTCGCGCGGGTAAAACGACGTGGGGAAATGCATGGTGTGGGACATCGGCAGGTCGATGGCTTCCTGCAAATTCAGCCCGTGATGCACGTGGCGCAGGAAGAACAGCAGTTGCCATTGCTCCTGCTGGTCGCCGCCCGGTGTGCCGAACGCCAGATAGGGCTTGCCGTCGCGCAGCGCCAGCGAGGGCGTCAACGTGGTGCGCGGGCGCTTGCCGGGCGCCAGCGTGCCGGGCAGCCCCTCTTCCAGCCAGAACATCTGGGCGCGGGTGTTCAGGCCGAAACCCAGTTCCGGAATGACGGGTGAAGACTGGAACCAGCCGCCGGAGGGCGTAGCCGAGATCATGTTGCCCCAGCGGTCGATGACGTCCACATGCGTCGTGTCGCCGCGCTTGGCCGAGGCGCGCATGTCGGCCAGCGTGGGCTCGTTGGTGGCGCTGCCGTGCGCGGACACCGGGGACAGGCGTTCCAGCGTGTCCATCACGCGCGCCACCTGGGCCTCGAAGCCAGGCACCTGGCCGGGCAAGAGGTCGTGCGAGGCCGTCTCGCCGATCAACGCGCGGCGCTCGTCGTTGTAGGCGTCCGACAGCAGGTGCGCCAGCGGCACGTCGATGAAAGCCGGGTCGCCGTAATAGGCTTCGCGGTCGGCGAAAGCCAGCTTCATCGCCTCGGTGACGCGGTGGATGAATTCCACGCTGTTCGGGCCCACGCCCGCCAGATCCATGTCTTTCAACAACGCCAGCGTCTGCAGGAAGACCGGGCCCTGGCTCCATGCGCCGGCCTTGGCAACCGTGTAGCCGTGGTAGTCGTAGGTCAGCGGGGTGTCGTAGCTGGCCGACCAGCCGGCCAGGTCGTCCGCCGTGATGACGCCGCGGTGGGTCGTGCCGCTTTCGTCCATGACGTCGGTGTTGCGGGCAAAGCGGTCGATTTCCTCGGCGATGAAGCCTCGGTAGAAGGCGTCCCGCGCCGCCTCGATCTGGCGTTCGCGATCGGCGCCCACGCTTTCCGCCTCTTTCAGCACACGCGTCCACGTGCGCGCCAGGGCCGGATTGCGAAACAGCTTGCGCGCTTCGGGCACCTTGCCGCCGGGCACATAGACCTGTGCGGTCGTCGGCCAATGCGTTTCGAAGAAGTCCTTCAGGCCCGCAATGGTGTTGGAGATGCGCGGCATCAGCGCGTGGCCGTGCTGGGCGTAATAGATGGCCGGTTCCAGCACATCGCGCACGCGCATCGTGCCGTGGTCGCGCAGCAGCAGCATCCAGGCGTCGAATGCGCCGGGGATCACGGTGGCCAACAGTCCGTTACCCGGGATCAGCTTCAGCCCTTCGGCGCGGTAGCGCTCAAGCGTGGCCGCGGCCGGCGTCGTGCCCTGCCCGCACAGCACTTCCAGCTTGCCCGTGCGCGCCGAATAGAAAATGGCCGGCACTTCGCCGGCGGGGCCGACCAGATGCGGCTCAACCACTTGCAGCACGAAGGCCGACGCCGCGCAGGCGTCGAATGCGTTGCCGCCGCGTTCCAGCAGCGACATGCCGGTCGCGCTGGCCAGCCAATGGGTAGAGGTCACGACACCGAAGGTGCCAAGGATTTCCGGGCGAGTCGTAAACATGATGCTTCCTGTAGCGGCGGCGCACGCCGCCCGCAAATAAGAAAAACGGGACCCGATTCCGGATCCCGTCGTTGGCCGCCCGGCTTACTTCTTGGCGACGGTCACGCCCTTCAGGCGGATGAGGCCGTCGGGGTAAGGCACAAAGCCTTCAACCTTCTTTTGCACGCCGAAGGTCCACGGCAGGTAGAACAGGTAAACGATGGGGCGCTGGTCCTGCATGCTGGTCAGCACCTGGTCGTACAGCGCGCGGCGCTTGGCCGTGTCGGCTTCGGCGCGCGCGTCGTTCAGCAGCTTGTCCACGCCCGCGTCGCAGAACTTGCCGTCGTTCAGGTTGCCCTTGCAGCTGAGGTATTGGTGGATGTTGCCGCTGGGATCGACGCGCCCGGACCAGCCGCTCTGGCCCACTTCGAAGTCGCCGCGCGCCAGGGACGATTGCAGCGACGCGAACTCCACCGGACGCAAGGTGATGTCGAAGCCCGCTTCGGCGCCCATCGCCTGCACCAGTTCGAAGACCTGTTGCATGGTGGTGTTGTTGCCGAAGGTGATCTCGAATTTCACGCGGTCGAAACCGGCTTCCTTCAAGAGCGCCTGCGCCTTCTTCGGGTCACGGCCCTTGTGTTCGAAGGCGGTGTTGTAGGCGAAGCTGGCGGGCGGGAACGGCTGGTAGGCGGGCTGGAACATGCCTTCGCCGATGACCTGGTTCAGCACGTCGCGATCGATCGCGAGGTCAAGCGCCTGACGCACGCGCTTGTCTTTCGCCAACGGGTTATTGGCGCGCGCGCCATTGCCCAGATTGATCGAAATAGACTGGAAGCCCAGGCCGGTTACCGGCGCCAGGCGCAGGTTGCTATCGTCTTTCACCGCCTTGGCATCGCTGGGCGCCACGCGCTCGATAATGTCCAGGTCGCCCGCGCGCAGGTTGTTCAGGCGCACCGTGTTGTCCGGAATCGGCGTGAAGACCAGGCGGTCGAAGTGGTAGTTGGCGGCATCCCAGTATTTGGGAAATTTCTCGAGCACAATGCGATCGTTCTGCACGCGCTCCTTGAACTGGTACGGCCCCGAGCACACGGGCTTGCCGCCAGGATCCTTATCGAACGAGGCGGGCGACATCATCATGCCGGCGCGGTCGGACAGTTGCGACAGCAGCGAGGCGTCCGGCTCCGACAGGTTCAGCACGACGGTGCTGGCATCAGGCGCATCGACGCTGGCGACGGTGGCCAATTCGCTCTTGCGGTTGCTGTCGGGCAGCGTGCGGGCACGGTCCAGGTTCGCTTTGACGGCGGCGGCATTGACCGGCGAGCCGTCATGGAACACCGCATCGGTACGCAGTTTGAACGTCAGCGACTTGTTGTCCGGGCTGATCGTCCAGGATTGCGCCAGCTGCGGCACGATCTTCAGGTCGGGCGTGATGTCGACGAGCTTGTCGCACAGCGACGCAAAGACGATACGGCCCACGAAGGTGCGCGCGCGCGCCGGATCCAGCACGTCCGGGTCGTCTTGCAGACCGATCCGCAACGTGGACTGGGCGTGCGCCAGTCCGCCTGCCAGCATTCCCGCCATGGCCATGGCGGCGCAAATTTTACGCATGGATGTTCTCCCTTGATTCATCTTGTTGGATTCTGCGCCAGGCGCGCGGCGATTGTATAGAGCGCTGGCCGCCGGACCGCCAAACGGGATCGAAGACGGCCGCCTCGCGGACGCGGCCCAGGCAATCACGCCCCCCGTTCAGGGCAGCCGGCAAGGCGCCGAGAAGTCCACCGCGGCAGCCACTGCGTCGCGCAGCCGGGCGACCAGCGCGCGCGTATCGTCGCGCCGGTACTGAAACGCGTAGGGCAAGGCCGCCAACGCGGGCTCGCCCTGCAGGACGCGCAGGCTGCCTTCGGCCGCCAGGGCGTCGGCCCAATGACTGGGCAGCAGCCCGACGCCGGTTCCTTCGATCAGCAGGCCGGCGATGGCGCCCCAGTTGTTGCAGCAAAGGCGCACGCCGCCAGCATCGCGTCCGGCCAGCCAGTCGTCGATGATGCGCGTCGTGCCCGCGCCCGCCGGCAGGGTCACCAGCGGCAGGCGTGTCAGCAGCGCCGTCGTCATGCGGGTTTCGCCATCGAGCACGGCCGGCGACGCCACCCAGGCGAAGCGCGCCTCGCCGATGGGCGTCGACGCGATGTTCGCGCGCGACGACCGCCCGGCGATGACGGCGAAGTCCAGTTCACCGTCCGCCACGCGCTGCTCCAGCACCTGGCCGATGTCCACATAGGGTTCCAGCACCAGCTCGGGATAGGCGGCGCGCACGCCGGCGATCAGGCGCGGCAACCACGTCAGCGCGGTCAACTCGCCCACGCCGAAACGGCAGCGGCCGCGCAAACCCGGAGTGTCGTTCATGGACGCGCGCACGCGGTCCGCGGCCGCCAGGAGTTCCCGGGCCTGCGGCACCAGGCGCTGGCCGGCGTCCGTCAATGCGGCCTTGTGACCGCTGCGGTCGAACAGCGCCTGACCCAGCGCTTCCTCAAGCTCGGTGATGCGCTTGGACAACGACGACACCGACAGATGCAGGCGATCAGCCGCCACGGCGAAGCTGGCGCAGGTGGCGGCCCAATAGAAGGCTTCAAGTTGCTTGAGGGTCATGCGGCGATTGTAGGAGGATGCGGCCGCAGGAGCGGCAACCGCGACGGTTCGGGTATTACGCCCTGGCGCTGACGCGGTATGCGCACCGCCTTGCGCCGGCAAGGATGTGCTCTTCGCGATCGACCTTCACGCCCTCGCCCAGCACATTGCGGAACAGTTCCAGCTCGCTGCGGCAAAAGCCCATACAGGCTTTGGCCGCGGAGCAGATGGGGCAGTGGTTTTCAATGAAGAGATAGTCCGAGCCGTCCTTGCGCAGTTCGGCCATGTACCCTTCGGAAGCGCGCACCTGCACCAGGCGTTCCAGCCGCCCGGCCAGGTCCTTGGCGCCAAGCATCGCCTGGTGGTAGCTGTTCAGCATGGCGGTTTCGCGCACCTGGATCAGCTTTTCCACGCCTTCGTCGCCGAACACCTGGCGCACCGCCCCGATCATCTGCACCGTCATTTCGGCGTGCGTATCCGGAAAACGGCCATGGCCGGCTTCCGTCAGGTACCAGATCTGCGTGGGCCGGCCGCGCCCGGCGCTATGGCTTTCGGAGTCGACCAGCCCGTCCGCATGCAGCCGCGTCATCTGCTGGCGCACCGCTTCCGCCGTGAGGTCCATGGCCTTTGCGATGACCGCGACCGATTGCGGGCCGCGCGTCTTCAAGGTCATGAGCACGCGGTCCGCCGGCTGATGCGGCATCCAGGTAATGGGTTGGGACAGACTGTCAGACATGACGATAAGGAAACTCCAGTTTTTTCCTATGGTGCCACGAACCGGCGCGAAGGTCAGCCGGCGGATCCACCTGGCACCGCGGACCCATCAGGCACCGCCGATCCATCGGCGGCTATTGTTCCATCGCCCCCCGCCTCCCAACCCCCGCCCAGCGCCTTGTACAGCGCGATCAGGCGAGTGTAGGACTCGGTTTCGGCCACGGCAACGGCGTCCTGGGCGCGCAAAAGCGTACGCTGCGCATCCAGCACCGTCAAATACGGGGCGCTGCCTTCCCGGTAGCGCAACTGCGCCAGACCGGCCGCCCGGCTGCTGTGCTGGGCGGCCTGCGCCAGATTGCCCAGCCGCTGCTGCGTCTGGCCGAATTCGGTCAACGCGGCTTCCAGCTCTTCCACCGCCCGCAGCACGGTCTGTTCGTAACGCGCCACTTCGCCCTGCGACCGCGCCACGGCCCCGCGCTTTCTCGCCAGCGCCGTCGGCAAATGGAACGCCGGCCAGTTCACGCCCGACGCCACGCTGAACGCGCGGCTGGACGACGAACCGAAGTCCGCCCCGCGCAACGCGACAAAGCCCAGGAACCCGCCCAGATCGATACGCGGATAGAGTTCGGCGGTTGCCACGCCCACGTCGGCATTGGCAGCGGCCATGTTGCGTTCGGCCGCGACGATGTCGGGACGCCGCGACAGCAAGGCGCCCACGTCCCCGATCGGCAGGCGCGCGGTCAATGGCGCCAGGGGGGTACCGGCGTCCAGTTCACCCAGCTCTACGGGCCGCATCCCGGCCAGCACCGCGATGCGGTACCGCGCCAGCCGTCTTGCCGTTTCCTGCACCGGCACGCTGGCCTGCACGGTTTCCAGTTCGGCCCGCGCGCTGGCCAGGTCGCCCTCGTCGCCGCGGCCGGCCGACACCATCGCCTGGGTCACGCGCAGGCTGTCGCGCTGGCTATCCAGATTGGCGCGCGCCACGGCTAGCCGCTGTTCGGCGCCGCGCAGCTCGAAATAATTGCGCGCCACCTCCGCCGCGACCACGATGCGGGTTTGGGCCAGGTCAGCCGCCTGGGCTTCGCTGCGCGCCGCCGCGCTCTCGGCCGTCCGGCGCAGGCGGCCGAACAGGTCCAGCTCCCAGGTGGCGTCGAAGCCGGCCCGGTAGCTTTGGGCCAGATTGCGTTGCCCGGCCGCGCCCGCGTTGGCCTGGGACAGGCTGCGCTCGTAGCGGCCATCCAGGGTGACCGCGGGCAACTGGTCCAGCTCTTTCTCGTCCAACACCGCGCGGGATTCGGCCAGCCGGGCCTGGGCGATCCGGATGTCGTGATTGCGGGACAGCGCCAGGCCGATCAGGCGGTCCAGCTGCGGATCCTGCAATTGCCGCCACCAGTCCTGCTGCACCCGGTCCGTGGAGAACAGCGCCTGCTCGGGGCTGGCCAGCGCCACGGGCGCGGCCTGCGGTTTTTGATAATCGGGCCCTACCGCGCACCCGGCAGCGGCCAGGGCCGCCAACAGCACGGCAACGCCGCGGCGCAGGCGCTGAGAATGAAGATGATGATTCATGATCGGTTCCTTTAGTGCGCGCCGGCGCCGGCGTCAGCGGCCTGCGCCGCCGCCAGTTCGCGCGCGCGCGGGGTGTCGTGCGCCGCGCGGTGGTCGCGGGCGAAGACGGTGTAGACGGTGGGCAGCACGAACAACGTGAACAGCGTGCCGACCAGCAAGCCGACCACGATGACAAGGCCCAGGCTGTAACGGCTGTGCGCGCCCGCGCCTGCGGCGAACAGCAGCGGGATCAGCCCCATCACCATCGCCGCCGTCGTCATCAGGATCGGGCGCAGGCGGATGCGGGCCGCCTGTTCCATCGCGGCGCGCCGGTCCAGCCCGTGGCTGACCTGCATCTCGTTGGCGAACTCCACCATCAAGATGCCATGCTTGCTGATCAGGCCGATCAGCGTCACCAGGCCGATCTGGGTGTAGATGTTCACGGTGGCCATGCCCAGCGCCAACGGGATCAGCGCGCCGCAAATCGACATGGGCACGCTGACCAGGATGATGAACGGGTCGCGCAGGCTTTCGTACTGCGCGGCCAGCACCAGGTAAATGACGATGATCGCGAAGATGAACGTGATCATCAGCGCCGAGCCTTCCTGGCTGAACTGGCGCGCATCCGACTGCCAGTCGTAGCTGAAGCCCGCCGGCAACTGCTGTGCCTGCCGCGTCAGGAACTGCACCGCGTCGCCCATCGTGACGCCGGGCATCGGGATGGCCTGGAAGGTGGCGGCGTTCAGCTGATTGAACTGCGTCAGCGAATTGGGCTCCACCCCCATGGACACGGTCACCAGGTTGGACAGAGGCACCTGCGCGCCGCTGGCGCTCTTGACGTGGAACTGCGCCAGCGACGCCGGCGAGATGCGCTGTTCGCGCAGGCTTTGCGGGATCACGTCATAGGACCTGCCGTCCATGCCGAAACGGTTGACGTAGTTCTCGCCCACCAACACCGCCAACGTGTCGCCAATTGCTTTCATGGTGACGCCCAGGCTGTTGGCCTTGGCACGGTCCACCTTCAACTGCACCACCGGATTGTTGTAGTCCAGGTCGCTATCGACCACCATGAACAAACCGCTTTCGCGTGCCGCCTTCTTCAGGCTTTCCATGGACTCGTAGACCACCGGGTAATCGGCTGCGCTCATCAGCACCATCTGCACGGGCAAGCCGCCCGTGGACCCCGGCAGCGACGGCAGCTGGAAGGCAAAGATGTTGCTGCCTTCGACCTGGTTGGCCATCGCCTGCATGTCGGCCTGGAGTTCGTCGGCCGAGCGCGTGCGCGCATCCCACTCCACGAAGTCGACGCCGCCAATGCTGTTGGACACGCCGTCCGATCCGTTGATCAGCCAGCGCCCCCGCTGTTCCGGCAGCGTCTTCATGACGTCGTCCCATTTTTTGCCGAACTTCTCCACATAGTCGATGTTGGCGTGTTGCGGCGACTTGATTGCCGTCAGCACGGTGGACTGGTCTTCGACCGGCGCCAATTCGCGCTGCGCCGCGTTGTACAGGAACGGCAGGCTGACCAGCACGCCCACCGCGATCAGTCCGGTCACCCAGCGATGATGCAAAGACACGTCCAGCAGCCGGCCATAGGCGTCGCCCAGCCGTCCGAAGAAGCGCTCGGCACGCCGCGCCATCCAGCCTTCCGACACCCGGCTGTTCAGCAGGAAAGAGCTCATCACCGGCGACAGCGTCAACGCGATGACGCCCGACACGACCACCGCCCCCGCCAGCGTGAAGGCGAATTCCTTGAAGAGCGACCCCGTCAGGCCACCCATCAGCCCGATCGGCGCATAAACGGCCGCCAGCGTAATCGTCATGGCGATCACCGGCCCCGCCACTTCGCGCGCGCCGATCAGCGCGGCCCGCACGGGCGACTTGCCTTCTTCGATATGGCGGTGCACGTTTTCCACCACCACGATGGCGTCGTCCACCACCAGGCCGATGGCCAGCACCATCGCCAACAAGGTCAGCAGGTTCACGCTGAAACCGAACAACGCCATGATCGCCGCCCCGCCCAGCATGGACAGGGGGATGGTCACGACGGGAATCAGCACCGCGCGCAGCGAACCCAGGCACAGGAAGATCACCACGACCACGATGGCCACGGCTTCCAGCAGCGTGTGTATCACGCCGTCGATGGACGCGCTGATGAAACGGGCCAGCTCGAACGGCACCTGCACGCTGGTGCCCGGAGGCAGGTTCTGCTTGATGTTGGGCAGCAGCTCGTTCAGCCGCTTGACGATGACCAGCGGGTTGCCGACCGGGGTGGCGTTCAGGCCGAAATACACGGCAGGCTCGCCGTCCATCAGGCCGCTGGAATCGGTGGACGCCGCGCCCAGTTCCACCGTCGCCACATCGCCCAACCGCACGACGGCGTCGCCGTCGCGCTTGACGACCAGGTCACGGAATTCCGCCACGTTCACCAGGTCGGTGTTCACCTGGATGTTGGACACGACATACAGCCCCTTGGCCTGGCCCGGCGCGGCCTGCACGTTGTTGTCGCGCAGCGCCTGGGCCAGCTCGCCCGCGGAAATACCGCGCGCGGCCATCCGGTTGGGATCCAGCCAGACCCGCATGGCCAGCTTCTGGCCGCCATAGAGTTCGACGCTGGCCACGCCATCGATCGAAGACAGCTGCGGCTGGACGACCCGCGACAGATAGTCCGTCAGCGCCGCCAGCGACAGCGTGCTGCTGGAGAAGCCCACATAGGCCACGGCCGTCGCTTCGCCGGCGGACTTGACCAGTACGGGGTCATACACGTCTTGAGGCAGCCGGTACTTGACCTCATTGACCTTGGCCATGACCTCGGTCATGGCCTTGTTCGAATCGGCGTTCAACTTCATCCGGACCGTGATGACGCTACGGCCCTGCGTGGACGAGGACGACAGGTAATCGATGCCTTCCACGGTGGCCACCGACTGCGCGATGGGTTGCGTGACGAAGCCCTGCATCAGATCGGGGGAGGCGCCGGGATACTGGGTGGTGATGGTGATGGTAGTGCTTTCGGTCAGCGGGTATTGCCGCACGGGCAGGCCGCTTAGCGCCTTGATGCCCAGCAACAGGATCAGCGTGCTGACCACCAGCGCCAGCACGGGCCGGCGGACGAAGAGGTCGGTGAATCTCATGATTGCCCTCGCCTCATTACCGGGCTTGCGCCAGGGATTGCCGCGTGCCGTCCAGCGCCACGGTGTCGCTGGCGATGACGTCGACCGCCGCGCCGTTATGCAGGCGCAGTTGGCCAGACGTTACGACCTGGTCGCCGGCATCCAGGCCTTCGGTCACGACGACCCGGCCGCGCACGCGCTCGGCGGTCTTCACATAGGCTTGCCGCACGGTGGGCGCCGCGCCCTGCTGGTCCGCCGCAGGCGGCGTCAGGACGTAGACGGAATCGCCATAGGCGCTATAGCTGACCGCGGTCTCCGGCACGGTGATCACGCCGGGACGGTCGGGCAGGCCGACGCGGCCATGCGCGAACATACCGGCCACCAGCGCGCCGTCGGCATTGGGTAGCGTGGCCTGCACCCGCACGGTGCGAGACCCCGGGTCCACCTGGGGTTCCACCGTGGTCACCTGTCCGGTGAACTCGCGTCCGGCGTGGGCGTCCACGGTCACGGTGACGGGCTGGCCGGCGCGCAGGGCGCCCAGCGCCTGCTCGGGCAACGTGATGTTGGCATACAGCGTGGTCGCGTCGGTCAGCGACACCAGGGCGTCGCCGGCCTTGGCGAACTGGCCCAGATTGACGCGGCGCACGCCCAACAGGCCGTCGAACGGCGCCTTGACGCGCTTTTGCTCGATCAGCGCCTGCACCCGCTTGATGTCGGCGGCGGCCTGGTCATAGTCGGCCTGCGCCTGGTCCAGCTGTTCACGCGTGGCCGCCTGTTGCGGCAACAAGCGGCGCGTGCGTTCCAGCAAGGTCCGCGCATTGCGCGCCTGGGCTTGCAGGCGCGCCAACTCGCCTTGTTCGGGCGCGTCGTTCATCTGCACCAGCACTTGGCCGGCTTGCACGCGCTGCCCCGCCGTGAACAGAATCTGGGTGACGCGGCCGTCCACTTCGGCCGGAACCTGCACCTGGCGCGTTGCTTCGAGCGACCCGATGCCGGTCAACGCCACGGGAAAGTCCGCCCGTACCGCGGGCGCTACCGCCACCTTGGCCGGCGGCATCGTCCACCCCCCTTTCTGCGACGACCCGCTGAACTTCCAGACCAGTGCGCCCCCCGCCACGACCGCCAGCACGACGACACCCGCCGCCCATGCCCCTGATTTCGCCTTCATGATTCGCTCTCTATTTAACCAAGAATATGCTTGGATAATCCATGATTCCTGCGAATCCGTCAAAGCGGCTAAACCAATCCCCGGCATAGCGGCTTCCTATGGACGAAAAAAAACCGCCGGAATCCGGCGGTTTTTGAAGGGGCAACGCGCAGTGCGCTAGGTCCGGACCATGTGCAGGTAGTGACGATGGCGCTCGTATTGATCCAGGATGTCGCCGATGACGGCGTCCCGGCTCCAACCCATGATGTCGTAATCCTGCCCGCCTTCACGCAGGTGGACTTCCGCGCGGAAGTACTTGCGCTCGTCCTCGTCGGCGGCCTCTTCCGGCGTAAGGCTGGGGCGCACGAAGGCCTCGGGCTGCACGGCATACGAGAAATCCAGGTGTTCGCCATGGGACACCTCCAGGACGGCACTGCCGTCGCTGTCGTTCTCCCGGACCTCGACGGCATAGCCCTGCTTGCGCAGTTCGTCGGCCACGTCATCCAGCGCCGGCCGCACGACGTCGCTGATGAAGCGCTGCACGTGGGCGCGCCGCGGCATCATCACCATGTTGCGCAGGCGGCGTTCCCAGGACTGCCCGCCGCGTGCCGGACGCGACAAGGTCAACGACTGGTACCGGATGCCACGCTTGGTGGCGTCCAGCTTCAGCGCCTTGAACAACCCCCACACCGCCAACAGCAGAATGACGGAGAACGGCAACGCGCTGGCAATCGTGGCCGTCTGCAAAGCGGTCAGGCCGTCGGCCAGCAGCAGCGCAATGGCCACCGCGCCCATCAGCAGCGACCAGAAGATGCGCTGCCATACCGGCGTGCGATCCGAGCCACCGGAGGCCAGCAGGTCCACCACCAGCGCGCCCGAGTCGGCCGACGTAACGAAGAACACCGCCACCATCACGATGGCGACGATGGACAGCACACCGCTCCAGGGCAGATGTTCCAGGAAGGCGAACAGGGCCAGTGAGGAATCGGCCTCGACGACTTCCGCGAAGCCCTGCACCTTGTCGACCAGAATCATATGGATGGCCGTATCGCCAAACACCGTCATCCAGAACAGCGTGAAGCCGGCCGGCACCAGCAAGACGCCGGTCACGAATTCGCGGATGGTGCGGCCACGCGAGATACGGGCGATGAAAAGGCCCACGAACGGCGACCACGCAATCCACCAGCCCCAATAGAACAGCGTCCAGCCGCCGATCCAGTCGGTGGGTTCATAGGCGTAGAGGTTGAAGGTCTTGTTGACGATGTCGGAAAGGTACGCGCCGGTGTTCTGCACAAAAGTCTGGAACAGGAACACGGTGGGACCGACGATCAGCACGAACAGCAGCAGCACCGCCGCCAGCACCAGATTGGTCTCGGACAGGATGCGGATGCCTTTGTCCAGGCCGCTGGCGACCGAGATGGTGGCCAAGCCGCAAGTGATGACGATCAGGATGATCTGCGTGGTCACGCCCACCGGAATGCCGAACAGGTGGTTCAGCCCGCTGTTGATCTGGGCCACGCCCAGCCCCAGCGACGTGGCCACTCCCAGCACGGTACCGATGATGGCGAAGATGTCGACGGCGTGGCCGATAGGGCCGTGGATGCGGTTGCCGATCAGCGGATACAACGCCGAGCGCAGCGTCAGCGGCAGTCCGTGGCGATAGCTGAAGAACGCCAGGATCAATGCCACCACCGCGTAGATGGCCCAGGCGTGCAAGCCCCAATGGAAGAACGTGATCTTCATGGCTTCGCGCGCGGCGATGGCGGTCGCGCCCTCGCCGACCGGCGGCGACATGAAGTGCATCACCGGCTCCGCCACCCCGAAAAACATCAGCCCGATGCCCATGCCCGCTGAAAACAGCATCGCGAACCAGGTGAAATTGCGGTAGTCCGGTTCACTGTGGTCCGGGCCCAGCTTGATGTCGCCGTATCGGCTGACCGCCAGGAACACCACCGCAAGCAGGATGATGGCCACGACCAGGATGTAGAACCAGCTGGCGTTGCCCAGGATCCAGCTTTGCACGGATTCAAAGAGGCTTTGCGCGGACTTGGGTGCGAGGATCGCGAATCCCACCAGCAGCAGCGTGAAAATGGCCGCCGGGAAAAACACGGGCCGATTGATCGTGGATGGTCGGGTTTCTGAAGTCATGCTGCCGCTCCTTTCGCCCGAGGGATGGAAAAACCGGCGCAGGCCCCCCTCAGTCTGGCTGCACGCCGCAGGTATTACTATCACGGCCAGCGTAAGGCTGACAATCTGAAATAACGGAGAAGCACGTGATCGATCATCTAGACCACCTGGTCCTGACCTGCACCGACCCCGATGCCACTGTGGATTTCTACACCCGCATCCTGGGCATGCGCCTGGAGACTTTCGGGGCGGGCCGCCAGGCGTTGCGCTTCGGCAACCAGAAAATCAACCTGCACGTGCGCGGCCACGAGTTCGAGCCGAAAGCGCACTTGCCCGTGCCGGGCGCGCTGGACCTGTGTTTTATCGCCGATCGGCCCCTGGACGAGGTAATCGCCCGGTTGAACGAGGCCGGCGCCACGATCATCGAAGGGCCGGTGCCGCGCACGGGCGCCACCGGCAAGATCCGTTCGGTGTATCTGCGCGATCCGGACCTGAATTTGATCGAAATATCAGAATTACAGGGCTAATTGGGCTGCGGGTCGCCGAAGACCACGCGGCGGAAGAATCCCGACAATACCGCTTCGGTCATTTCCAGCGTGACGCCCTGCGGATCGAAGGCATAGCTGAACTGCATGCCGTCCGACAGGGCCAGCAACCCCACGGCCAACTGCTCGGCCGGCATCGGTAGCGGCGTGCCCACATGCTGGGAAAACTGGCGGACGTATTCCGTGGTGGCGGCGCGCAGTTCGCGCAGGCAATCCGTGAAGCCGACCCGGAACTCCGGGTCGCGCGCCGCCTGCAGCTTGCCTTCCATCCAGAGCAGGAAACAGTCGTTTTCACGGTGGTGCGTGCTGTAGTACTCAAGCACGCGAGCTTCCATTTGCGGGCGCGATTCGCCGTCTTCGAAGATGGCGCGCATGTCGGCCATTACTTTTTCGTGGTCGCGCCGGAGCAACTGCAGGAAAAGCTCGGACTTGCTGCCGAAATTGGAATAAAAGGCCCCGCGCGTGTACCCCGCCAATTCGGCGATATCCTCGACGCTGGCGGCCACAAAGCCCTTGCTGAGAAAGACCGATTGCGCGGCGTCGAACAGGCGCTGGCGCGTCTGGTCTCGGCTTTGCTCACGGGTAAGGCGGATTTTTGACATGGCGCGAGTTTAGCACTGGCCGCCCATTCAAATACAGTCTTGTATCTGAATTCATAGTTGCATTAGAATCCAGGCCGTATCGAGTTTGACTCGCCTTCTTTTGCCCCGTTTCCGCGCCGCGAGGTGTTTCGTGAATTGTCCTGACCCTTGCGCGATTCCTGCCGCGCACGACCTTGCCGCTGCCGCGGCATTGCCCTCTTCTGCCCCGCGCCGCTGGACCCGCCGGCTGGCCTTGCCGGCCGTCCTGGCGCTGGCCGCGGCGCTGTCGGGATGCGGCCGCCAGGAAGCGCCTCCCCCCACGCCGCGCCCCGTGGTCGCCATGCCGGTGCAGGCCGATGAGCGCCTGCCTGCCTGGACGCTTCCGGGCGAAGTGCAGGCTCGCTACAGCACGCCGTTGTCGTTCCGCGTGGCCGGCAAGATCATCGAACGCCATGTCAGGTTGGGCGACACCGTCACCCCCGGCCAAATCGTGGCCAAGCTGGACCCGGCCGACGCCGCCAAGAACGCAGCAGCCGCGAAGGCTCAGTTGTCGGCCGCCCAGCATCAACTGGACTATGCGCGCCAGCAATTGGACCGGGACCGCGCCCAATCGCGTGAAAACCTGATTGCCGCCACCCAGCTGGAACAGACCCGCAACGCGTACGCCTCGGCGCTGGCGCAGCGGGACCAGGCCGCCCAGCAGGCGGCGCTGTCGGCCGACCAGCTGAAATACACGTCCCTGCAAGCCGACCACGCGGGCGTCATTACCGCGGAACAGGCAGACACCGGCCAGAACGTGGCCGCGGGCACGCCCGTCTACCAATTGGCCTGGTCCGGCGACATCGACGCCATCTGCGACGTGCCCGAAAGCGTGCTGGCCGCGTTGACCGTTGGCCAGCGCGCCAGCGTCACGCTGGGCCCGCTGCCCGGCAAGACCTTCACCGCCACCTTGCGCGAGATCGCCCCCGCGGCCGATCCGCAAAGCCGCACCTACCGAGTCAAGCTCACGCTGGATTCCCCATCGCCCGACGTCCGGTTGGGCATGACCGCCAACATCAGCTTCGACAACCGCGGCGTGGACAATCAGGCGACGTATACCGTGCCGGCCACCGCGCTGTTCCATGATGGCAAGCAACCGGCGGTCTGGGTGGTCAAGCCGCAAGAAGACACGCTGGAGCTGCGCCGCGTGCAGGTGCTGCGCTACGACGCGCGTTCGGTCACGTTGTCCGGCGGCGTGCAGGCGGGCGAGCGCCTGGTCTGGCAAGGCGTGCATACCGTTTCGGCGGGCGAGCGCGTCCGCGCGGTACCTCCGCTGCATCCCGAGGATTTCGCGTCATGAGCGCGCCGGACCGCGAGGCTGGCCACAGCCACGAAGAAGGCAAGTTCAACCTGTCGGCCTGGGCGCTGCGCCACCAGCCGCTGGTGATCTTCATCATTACGCTGGTGACGCTGTTCGGCGTGCTGTCGTATTCCAAGCTGGCGCAATCCGAAGACCCGCCCTTCACCTTCCGCGTCATGGTCATCAAGACCCTTTGGCCGGGCGCGACGGCGCAACAGGTGCAGGAACAGGTCACCGACCGCATTGGCAAGAAGCTTCAAGAGACCGCCAATACGGATTTCCTGCGCAGCTACTCGCGCCCCGGCGAATCGCTGATCTTCTACACCATGAAAGATTCGGCGCCGGCCAGCATGGTGGCCGATCAGTGGTATCAGGTGCGCAAGAAAGTCGGCGACATCCAGGCCACCTTGCCCCAGGGCGTGCAGGGTCCGTTCTTCAACGACGAATTCGGCGACGTCTACACCAATATCTATACCTTGCACGGCGACGGCTTCCCGCCCGCGCAACTGCATGACTATGCGGACACGCTGCGCACCGTGCTCCTGCGCGTGCCCGGGGTCGCCAAGGTCGACTACTTTGCCGACCAGGCCGAACACGTCTACATCGAAATCTCGAACACGCAGCTGACGCGGCTGGGCGTGTCGCCGCAACAGATCGCCCAGGCGATCAACACGCAGAACGCGGTGGCCGGCGCCGGCACACTGACGACCGCCGACGACCGTATCTTCGTGCGCCCCACCGGCCAGTTTGAAAACAGCCGCGCGCTGGCGGATACGCTGATCCGCGTGAACGGCAAGTCGATCCGGCTGGGCGACATCGCCACGATCCATCGCGGCTACGACGACCCACCCATCGAACAGATGCGCGCGGGCGGCAGTCCCGTGCTGGGCATCGGCATCACCATGCAGCCCGGTCAGGATGTGGTGCGGCTGGGTAAATCGCTGGGCGCGACGTTCGAAAAGCTCAAGGCGCAATTGCCGGCCGGCCTGACGCTGACCGAGGTATCCAGCATGCCCCAGGCGGTGTCGCATTCCGTCGACGACTTCCTGCGGTCGGTGGCGGAAGCCGTCGCCATCGTTCTGATCGTCAGCCTGGTGTCGCTGGGCTTGCGCACGGGCATGGTCGTGGTGATTTCCATTCCGGTGGTGCTGGCGGTCACGGCGCTGTTCATGGATGTGTTCGGAATCGGATTGCACAAAGTGTCGCTGGGCACGCTGGTGCTGGCGCTGGGCCTGCTGGTGGACGACGCCATCATCGCCGTGGAAATGATGTCGGTGAAACTGGAACAAGGCTGGAGCCGCGCCCGCGCGGCGGCGTATGCCTACACCAGCACCGCGTTTCCCATGCTGACCGGCACGCTGGTCACGGTGGCGGGCTTTTTGCCGATCGCGCTGGCCAAGTCCAGCACGGGCGAATACACGCGGTCGATCTTCCAGGTGTCCGCCATTGCGCTGATCACCTCGTGGTTCGCCGCCGTGGTGCTGATCCCGCTGCTGGGGTATCGCCTGCTGCCCGAGCGCAAGCGTGAATCCCATCTGCCGCACGATCACGAACACGACATCTACGACACCCGCTTCTACCAGCGCCTGCGCGGCTGGGTGGCCTGGTGCGTGGACCGGCGCTATTGGGTGCTGGCGGCCACCGTGCTGATTTTCGTCGTGTCGATGGCGGGCTTCAAACTGGTACCGCAACAGTTCTTTCCCAGTTCGGACCGCACCGAACTGCTGGTGGACGTGCGCTTGCAGGAAGGCGCGTCGTTCGCCGCCACCCTGCGCCAGGTCGAACGGCTGGAAAAGGCGCTGGATGGCCGGCCCGAAATCGACCATTCGGTCAGTTTCGTCGGCACGGGCGCGCCGCGCTTCTACCTGCCGCTGGACCAGCAGCTGGCCACGCCCAACTTCGCCCAGTTGGTCATCACCGCCCATTCCGTGGAAGACCGGGAAAAACTGGCGCAATGGCTGACGCCGATGCTGCGCCAGGAATTCCCCGCCATCCGCACCCGGCTGTCGCGCCTGGAAAATGGGCCGCCCGTGGGCTACCCAGTGCAGTTCCGCGTCAGCGGCGACAAGATCTCCGACGTGCGCGCCGTGGCCGAAAAGGTTGCCGCCGAAGTTCGCGCGGACAACCGTTCCGTGAACGTGCAGTTCGATTGGGACGAGCCGTCGGAACGTTCCGTGCGCTTCGAGATCGACCAGCAGAAGGCGCGCGAGCTAGGCATCAGTTCAAGCGACATTTCCGACTTCCTGGCCATGACCCTGTCGGGCTACAACGTGACGCAATACCGCGAGCGCGACAAGCTGATCAACGTCAGCCTGCGGGCACCGCGCGACGAACGCGTCGACCCCGCTCGCCTGGCTACGCTGGCCATGCCCACGCCCAACGGCCCCGTGCCGCTGGGCAGCCTGGGACAGGTGCGCTATGACCTGGAATACGGTGTGATCTGGGAACGCGACCGCCAACCCACCATCACGGTGCAGGCCGACGTGGCCAGCGGATCGCAGGGCATCGACGTCACGCACGCCATCGACAAGAAGCTGGATGCGATCCGCGCCGAGCTGCCCGTTGGTTACCGCATCGAAGTCGGCGGCCCGGTCGAGGAAAGCGCCAAGGGCCAGTCGTCCATCAATGCGCAGATGCCGCTGATGGCAGTGGCCGTGCTGACCCTGTTGATGGTGCAGCTGCAAAGCTTCGCGCGGGTGCTGATGGTAGTGCTGACCGCGCCGCTGGGACTGATCGGCGTGGTCGCGGCGCTGCTGCTTTTCGGCAAGCCCTTCGGCTTTGTCGCGATGCTGGGGGTGATCGCCATGTTTGGCATCATCATGCGCAACTCGGTGATTTTGGTCGACCAGATCGAGCAAGACATCCTGAACGGGCACAAGCGCGTGGATGCGATCGTCGGCGCCACGGTGCGGCGCTTCCGCCCCATCGTGCTGACGGCCGCCGCGGCGGTGCTGGCCCTGATCCCGCTGTTGCGCAGCAACTTCTTCGGCCCCATGGCGACGGCGTTGATGGGCGGCATCACCAGCGCCACCGTGCTGACGCTGTTCTTCCTGCCCGCGTTGTATGCGGCCTGGTTCCGCGTGCGCCATGACGAACGCGACGAACCGGAAGGCGTGCCGCCCGGCGCCAACGCCGCCGACACGCTGCAACGAGGAACCTGATGATGATGAACCTTCGCCTCCGTTCGGCCAGACTGCCGCTGGCGCTGCCCCTGATCCTGGTGCTGGGCGCCTGCGCCTTCGCCCCGGACAGCAAGCCGCCTGCGGTGACGCCGCCCGCGCAGTACGGCGTGGAAGCCACGCCCGCTGCGGGCGCCACCGCCCAGGGCGTGGCGCAACGTTTTGAACAAGGTGCGCGCCCGGTGCCAGAGTGGTGGAAGCGCTATGGTTCGCCCGCGCTGGACGCGCTGGTGGAAGAAGGCCTGGCCAACAGCCCCAACCTGGCCGCCGCCGAACGCAACCTGGCGGGCGCGCGCGAGCAACTGCGCGCGCAAGTCAATTCGTCCTTGCTGCCGTCGGTGGACGCCGGCGCGAACGCCAAGCGCAACCGGGCGCTGACGATGCCGAACCTGCCCGAGCCCACGGCGCTATACAACGTCTTCACCGGACAGATCCAGGCCACCTACGACCTGGACCTGTTCGGCGCCGCACGCTTCGCCAACGCCTCGCTGGCGGCGCAAGTCGAACAGCAGGCGTTCCAGCTGGAATCCGCGCGCCGATCGCTGGCAGGCAATATCGTCACCGGCGCCATCACTTCCGCCTCGCTGGCCGAGCGTGTGGCGCTGACGGAAAAGCAGGTGGTGCTGTTGCGCCAGGTGGCGCGCGATACGCAGCGCCGCTACGAACTGGGATCGGCATCGCAGAACGATGCGCTGGACGCCGACCAGGATGCCGCCACGCTGGAAGCCTCGCTGCCCGGCCTGCGCGCGCAATGGCACGCCACCCGGCACGCGCTTGCCGTGCTGCTGGGCCGCAGCCCCGACCAGGCCCCGGACGATCTGGCATTCGGCACGCTGGCGGTGCCGCCGCAGGTGCCGGTGGTGGTGCCGTCGGAACTGCTGGCGTCGCGCCCGGACATCCTGGTGGCCGATGCCGTGGTGCAAGCCGCGGCGGCCGACGTGGGCGTGGCCACCGCGCAGTTGTTCCCAAGCCTGTCGCTATCGGCGTCCATGGGCAAAGGCGGCTTCAGTTGGCCGTCGGCGCTGTCGGGCGCCGGGCCGATCTGGGCCATCGGGGCATCGCTGACACAGCCCATCTTCCATGGCGGCGCGCTGCTGGCCGAACGCCGCGCCGCCCAGGAACGCTATCAAGCCGCCGTGCTGCAATACAAGCAGACCGTGCTGACCGCGTTCCAGGATGTGGCCGATACGCTGTCGCGACTGGACGCCGACGGCCAGGCGCTGGCATCGGCCGAGGCGTCGCGGCGAGCGGCCGAGCAGTCCTACCGCAATACGGCAAGCCGGGTGCGGCTGGGCGCGCTGGCGCCCTATACGGAATACGCGGCCGAACAGCATTACGTGGCAGCGCGGCTGCGCGAACTGGAATACGCGAATGCGCGCCTGACCGAAACCGCGGCGCTGTTCCAGGCCATGGGTTCGCCCACGCGGGCACCGGAGACCGCCGCCAGGCAGCCCTGACGCGACCCGCTGCGTTTGACTTGAGACAGGCCCCTGCCGCCTACGGCGCGGGGGCCTGTTCTTTCATGCGCGCGGCCAGGGCCAACGATTCGATGCGGCGGGCGGCGGACTGCAGCAGCGCCGTCGTCTTGTCCTGCGCAATCGTGTTCAGCCGGGTCGCCAGGAAGGTGACGGTCAGCGCGCCGAAGATGCGCCGGTCCTCCTGAAAAACCGGCACCGCGATGCCCGCCCGCTCGGGCGAGATCTCGCCCACGCCAAGATAGGCGCCCTGCACGCGGATCGTGTCCAGCTTCGCCGTGAATTCGCCCAAGGTATCGCCCAGGCCCAGCGCGCGCACTTCATCCGTGTGCGCCTCAAACAGTTTGCGCTGGTCCTTGCGCGGCAGGAACGCCACGATGGTCTTGGCCGTTGCGCCACGGAATAGCGGATGCGCGCGGCCGCGACCGTGCGGGATGCCCAATTCGTCAGGGCCGCGCTCGTGGTGGATGTTCAGGATGCGCAAACCGTGGATCACGCTAAGCAGGACGTCGCCGCCCACTTGATCGACCACCTCGCGCATGATCGGCCGCGCCACGGCCAGCACCGGGTCACCATCGATGATCAGGTGATCCAGTTCGATGATGCGCGGCCCCAACTTGTAGCCGCCGCCCGTCATGCGCAACAAATAGCCCAGATCAGACAGGTCGCGAATGTAGCGGTAGCCCGTGGGCGCCGAATAGGCCAGCCGGGAAATGATGTCTTCGGCCGTGAGCACCGGAGTGTCAAGGCTGAAGAGGTCGAGAATCGCCAGGGCTCGCTTCAGGGTGGACATGGGTCTTGGGGGGCAAGGAACAACGCGGGACCGGCGCAGCGTATCACAGCGTTCCGCGCCGCCGCCGCGTGCCATGAAGCCAAGCTATCGGCATCTTTCCAGTGATGACCCTCTGGCTATCATCTTTCTTGTTTTTATCATTTATAGATAAATACTAATTGGTGACTCTGTTTTTTTATCGAATAATGATAGTTAACGAAAAACAGAACCCAAGGGGAACCCCATGAAGCAGCTACCCAGCAGCAACGAACGGCATGGCGGCGTCAACCGCCGTCAATTCCTGACGGCTGCAGCCGCAGCCGTGGCCGGCGCGGCGATCGTCCGCCCCGGCCAGGCCTGGGCGGCGGACTATCCGGCGCGCGCCGTCCAGTTCATCGTGCCTTTCCCTGCCGGCGGCGGCACGGACCTGGTGGCCCGGCCGCTGGCGCAGGGCATAGGCGAAGCGCTCAAGCAGAGCGTGGTCGTCATCAACAAGGGCGGGGCCGCGGGCAACATCGGCACCCAGCAGGCCGCGCGCGCGGCGCCCGACGGCTACACGTTGGCGCTCGGTTCCACCGGCACTCACACCGTCAACCAGAGCCTGTACGACAACATCGGCTACGACCCGGTCAAGGACTTCGAGCCCGTGTCGATGGTCTGCTACTACAACAACGTGCTGGTCGTGCATCCGTCGTTTCCGGCACGCACGCTGCAGGAACTGGTCGCGCTCATCAAGGCCAATCCGGGCAAGTACTTCTACGGCATCACGCAGAACGGCAGTTCGGCGCACCTGGCCATGGAACTGCTTAAAGCCACGGCCGGGCTGGACCTGCCCGGCGTGCCGTACAAAGGCGCGGCGGCGGCCGTCAACGATTTCCTGGGCGGGCAGTTTCCCATTCTGATGGACGTCGTGATCAACCAGCAGCAATTCATCCACGGCGGCAAATCGCGCCCGCTGGCGGTGACGTCCGCGCAGCGTGCGCAGGCGTTGCCGGATGTGCCTACCGTCGCCGAGTCCGGCTTCCCCGGTTATCAAGCCATCGGCTGGAACGGCGTGTTCGTGCCCGCCGGCACTCCGGCCGCCATCGTCAAGACGCTGAACGGCGCGGTGCAAAGCGCGCTTAAACAGCCCGCGCTGGCGCAATTGACGCAAAACGGGCTGGAGCTGCATGGCGGCACACCTGAAGAACTGGGCCGCTTCGTTGCCAGCGAAAGCGAGAAATGGCGCGCCCTGATCAAAAACGCCAACATCAAGGCCACCTGATGCAACGAATTCCCTACGGCGCGGCGATCCGCGCCGACGACAATCCCTGGCTGCCGCTGGACCGCGAATTGCGCGCCCAAGGGTTGCGAGCGGCAAGCGCGGCGCCCGTGCGCGCCGTGGTCTGCGTCACCGTCCACGTGGACGGCCCGGCGGTCGAAGTCGGCCGCAAGCAATTCCCGGCGGGCCCGTACACGGCAGGCCGCTACGCCATCCGGCGCGGCGTTCCCCGGCATCTGGAGATTCTGGCGCGGCACCGCATGGCCGCCACTTTCTTCGCCTGCGGCTACGACGTCGAACACTACCCCGCCCCCTTCCACGCCATCCTGGCCGCCGGCCACGAAATTGCCGCGCACGGCTATCTGCACGAAGCCTGGGACCTGGGCGACGAGGAGCCCGCGCTATTGGCGAAGACCCACCGGATCATCCAGCAGGAACTGGGCGTGACGCCGGTAGGCTGGTGTTCGCCGTCCGGGCGCAAGAGTCATCGCACCTTGCCGGCGCTGCGCGAGCTGGGCTACTGCTATGACGCCAGCGAAAAAGACCAGGACCGGCCCTATCTGGCCGATGACGACGCCGGCTTCATCATGCTGCCCAACAACACCGTGTCGCTGGACGACTATCCGTTCTACTTTTCCGGCCACAGCCTGGCCGCCGAAGCTTACGACAACTGGGTCCAGGAATTCGAGGCCCTGCGCCAAGCGGAAGGCTATGTCCACCTGACCGTGCATCCCAAGGCGGCTGGCGGTTCCGGCACGCCCGCCCGCGCCGCGGCCCTGGACCGCTTCCTGGGCCATGTCGCCGCCCAACCCGACGTGCATGTCATGACGCTGGAAGCGCTGGCCCGCCACTGCCTGGCCCACCCCGACCACTGGAGACGCGCATGACCGCCCCCAAGACCGTGCTGGTCACGCTGAACGTGCAAGGCGTCGGCCCCGAAGCCGCCACGCAACCCGAAACCGCGCTGCATGGGCGCGATGCGCATGGCCGCTACGCCTACGGCGGCGGGCTGGCCCGTGTGCTGGACATGCTGCGCCGCCAGGGCATCCGCGCAACGCTCTTCTGGCCGGTATTCGAAGCCGAGCGGTGCCGCGACCTGCTGGAGCAAAGTCTGCGCGACGGCCACGAAGCCGCCTCCCAGGGCAATGCCTTCGAAGACCTGAGCACGCTGGGCGACCGCGAAGGCGAGGTGCTGGAACGCGCCCGCGACCGCCTGGCCCAATTGACGGGCGTCGCGCCGCAGGGTTTCCGCTACACCAGCAGCGCCTTTTCCGCGCGCACCGTGCCGTTGCTGCGGCAACTGGGCTACCGCTACGACAGCAGCGCCATCGATGACGACGCGCCCTACGCCCTGGACCTGGACGGTGGCGCGGGCATGGTCGAACTGCCCTGGAGCGAAGGCCTGTGCGACGCCACCCACTTCAGCCGTCGCGTCACTCAGGACCGCGCCTACGCGCATTGGGTCGAACAGGGCGACGCGCTGCTGGCGGCCGAGGGCTACGCCTGCCTGACCTTGCATCCGCGCGCCGACAACGGCGTGGGCCGCGCGGCACGGCTGCAGAAAGTGGAGCAATTGCTGGAACGCTTCCGGGCGGCGGGCGCGACGTTCACGACCTGCGGCGACCTGGCGGCTCACGCCCTACAGCGGGAATAAGCATCATCAGCGCGTCACTGGGTAAACCCTGAGCAATATTGGCGCCAAAATAAGCTAACATTTTTGCAGATTTGAATCCCCTTCCGACCCCACGGCGCGCGTCGCCGCTTACCCGTCCATGACCCAGATCACCCAATTCCCCTTCGTATCGGTTTCCGGCACGCCCGAAGCCCGTGGCCGCGCTTATGGCCAGCAAGCCGCCAACCGTGTGCGCAAAAGCGCGGCCATGTACGGCCAGACCCTGGTCGACCTGGGCTACGACGCCATGGCGCGCACCGAGCTCATCGCCCATTTCGCGCGCGAGATCGAGGACTTTGCTCCGCACTACCTCGAAGAAATGCGCGGTATCGCCGCAGGCGCCGACGTGTCGTTCGAAGACATCGTCATGGTGAACGCCCGCACCGAAGTCGTCGCCAAGGCGCGCGCCGAAAAGAAAAAAGCGGCCGAACTGGAACCCGGCGACGGTTGCACCGGCGCGTTGATCCTGCCCACCCGCTCGGCCAACGGCAACCTGATCCACGGCCAGAACTGGGACTGGCGCGCCGAATGCGCCGAAACCGCCGTCGTGCTGCGCGTGCGCAACGACAACGGCCCCGACATCCTGACGTTCGTGGAAGCCGGCGGCCTGGCACGCAGCGGCCTGAACAGCGCAGGCGTGTCCATCACCGCGAACTATCTGGAATCCGACCGCGACTTCCGCCAGTTGGGCGTGCCGCTGTCGCTGATCCGCCGCAAGGTGCTGGAACAGCAGCATTTCGCGCTGGCCATCAAGGCCGTCGCCACCACGCCCAAGTCGTGCTCCAACAACATCATGATCGGCATGGCCGCCGGCTTCGGCGTCGACTACGAATGCACCACGGATGAAGCCTTCCCGATCTACCCCGGCGCCGACGATCTGATCGTGCACGCCAACCACTGGGTCAGCGAAGTGGCGCTTGGCAAGCTGCGCGACACCGGCCGCGCCAGCACACCGGAAAGCGCTTACCGCGACTGGCGCGTGCGCCGCCTGCTGAACGAGAAGACGGCACTGACGCGCGAAGACCTGAAGCGCGCGCTGTTCGACGACTTCGGTTCGCCCTACTCCGTTTGCCGCCCGCCGCGCCCCGGCAGCCACGACAACTTGTCGGCCACGGTCGCCATGGTCGTGATGGAACCGGCTGCGGGCCTGATGGAAGTGGCGCCGCTGCCGGCGCTTAACCGCACGTTCACCCGCTACAGCCTGACGGCAGAACCTGAACTGCTGGCCGCCGCCTGACCGGCAACGCGTCCGCGCAACCCGAGGAAATATCAATGAAGCATCATTGTCTGCACGCCGTGGTTGCGCTGGCGCTTGCCAGCCTGGCTGGCGCGGCGGTCGCGCAATCGGCGCCGCCGCTGCGTATTTCGCTGACGGCCGACATCCGCTCCACCGAGCCCGGCGTCAACCGCGACAGCAACAGCGACGCGGTCGTGCTGCACATCGTTGAAGGCCTGGTGGCCTACGGCGAGGACGCCGAAGTGCGCCCACTGCTGGCTAAATCGGTCGACATCAGCGCCGACGGCAAGACGTATACCTTCAAGCTGCGCGATGGAATCAAGTTCCACAACGGCAAACCGATGACGTCGGCCGACGTGCTGTGGACCTGGCAGCATTACACCGCCGCCAATTCCGGCTGGCGCTGCGCCAGCGAATTCGACGGCCGCGGCACGGTGAAGGTGACCGGCGTGGAAGCGCCCGACGCGCAGACGGTGGTGTATCACCTGGAAAAGCCTACCAGCCTGTTCCTGGCGTCGCTGGCCCGCACCGATTGCGGCGGCACCGGCATCCTGTCCAAGGATTCGGTCGGCGCGGATGGTGCCTGGATCAAACCCGTGGGCACCGGCCCATTTGAATTGGCTGAATGGAAGCGCGGCGAATATATCCGCCTGACCAAGTTCGCCGGCTATTCGAACCTGGATGGCAAGCGCGACGGCTATACCGGATCGAAGCGTCCGCTGGTGGATGAAGTCCGCTTCATGATCGTGCCCGACGATTCCACCGCCAAGGCCGCTTTGCAGCGCGGCAACATCGACATCATCGAAGACGTGTCCAACAACGACGTTCCCGTTCTGCAAGGCACGCCGAATGTGAAGGTGGCCTACGCGCCGGTGATGAGCATGACGGCGCTGCTGCTGCAGACCAAGGACCCGGTGCTGTCCAGCCCGAAGATGCGCCAGGCCTTGGCCCACGCCATCGACTACAAGCAATTGGCCGCGGCCGTGACCGAAGGCCTGGCCCAGCCCAATAATTCCATTGTGCCGCTGGTCTCGCCCTACCATGACGCGGTCCAGAAGCAAGGCTGGAATTACGATCCGGCGCAGGCGCAAAAGCTGCTGAAGGAAGCGGGCTACAAGGGCCAGGAACTATCGATCCTGACCACCAAACGCTACCCGCAGTCGTATAACTCGGCGGTGATCGTGCAGGCGATGCTGCAGTCGATCGGCATCAACGCGCAGTTGTCGGTGGTGGAGTGGGCGACGCAGCTGGACCGCTATAACGCGGGTACCTACCAGATGATGACGTTCCCGTATTCGGCGCGCCTGGACGCGGCGCTGAACTACGAGATGGTGACGGGCGACAAGGCCAAGCAACCGCGCAAGGTCTGGGATAACCCAGAGGCCGCGAAGCTGGTGGCAGCGGCGTCCGTCGATACGGACCACGCCAGGCGGCAGGCCACGTTCGATCAACTGCATCAGTTGTTCCTGGCGGATGTTCCCAGCATTCCGCTTTATAACGGCCTGGATATCGGCGCTTACCGGAGCAGCATCAAGGGGTATCAACCTTGGGCGGTGAAGAAGCCGCGTGCATGGGAAGTGGAGCGGGTTTCTCAGTGAGCGCCGGCTGCATTAAGTAGGCCGCCCATCGGCGGCGCCACCCGGATGGCGCGCGCCCACGATTGCGGTCCGGAGC
>NZ_JBHFII010000047.1:379026-386257 GCF_057334215.1 Achromobacter maghribensis
CGGGACTGCCCTCTCGTCATCTTCGTTGCGGCCTACGGCCGCTGCCTTCAGATTCCCTCGGGCGCATCGAGGTTGCGCGCCATCCGGGTGGCGCCGCCGACGGGCTACCAGCGTCTTGGATTGAGGCGCTGCCAGACCCGTGGTTAGTGAAGCGTCTTGCGGCGCCCGCCGAATTGCGGCCGCGCGGGCGGCCACAATCGGCATACATGTTTGGTGGCGTCGTGGCGATGCTCGCTTCGCACGCAGGCCTATTTTCCTTCTACCACTTTGGTTTCCCACACGCGGGGCTTGCCTTCCCAGACCGAGAAGCCCTCGACGCGCTTGCCGACGGCCCAGGCGTCCGCGCCGTTGTACAGCATCAGCATCGGCGTCTGTTCCAGCATCAGCGCGTGCAACTGGTCGAAGAGTGCCTGGCGCTTGGCCGGGTCGGATTCCAGGAAGCTCTCGTCGATCAGCTTTTGCGCGGCGGGGTCGTCCCAGACCTTGCGCGGCTGCTTGGTCTTGTCGCCCGCGAACTGCTCGAAACTGAGCGACGGGTCCAGCCGGGACGAAAACGAGAACGAGCTGACCTGATACTTGCCGGTGTTGTAGCGGTCCAGTTGCGTGGCCCACTCCAGCACCTCGATCTTGGCGTTGATGCCGACCGACTGCATCATGGCCTGGGCGATCACGGCCACCTGATAGCTGGGCACGTGGGCGCGCTTGTTGGCGTAAATAACAATGGGTTCGCCCTTGTAGCCCGCTTCCTTCAGCAATTGCTGCGCGCGCGCCGGGTCGTACTGATAGCTGCGCTTTTCGGCTTGCTTGTAGTAGGCCGATCCGGCGTAGACCGCCGAGTTGTTCAATTGGCCCAGCCCCTCCGACGCGGCGGCGACGACTTGCGGGATATCCAGCGCGGCGGCGATCGCCTGGCGCACCTTCACGTTCTTCAACACCGGGTCCTGGGTCTGAAACAGCAGCACGTGCTTGACGGCATCGTGCGGGCTGAAGACCGTCAGATTCTTGGCGCTTTTCAGTTCGCCCACATCGGTGTTGGTGATCTGGCTGGCGTCGATGGCGCCAGACATCAGGCCGGCCTTGGACGTGGACGGGTCCGGCACCACCAGGAACTTCACCTCGTCCACCAGCGGACGCTTGGAACCGACGTAGCCATCCGGCTTATCGCCTTCGGGCGACACGTAGTCCTTGAATGCGGACAGCAAGGTGTATTCGCCGCGCTTCCAGTCCTTGAACATATAAGGCCCCGTGCCGACGGGCTTGATCCACGATCCGTCGGCAGCGACCGAATCTTTCGAAATGATGGCGGTCATGCCGCAATCGGTGCGGGCCAGCGAATCCAGGAACACCGCCGACTTGCGGTCCACTTTCATGACGACGGTCTTCGCGTCGGGCGCGGACACGTCGGTGACTTTCAGGCCATTGCGGCCATCGAAGTCGCTGCGGCAGCGCCAATCCGTCTTCGGATCCATGTAGCGCTGCCAGCTCCAGATCACATCGGCGGACGTCAGCGTGGCGTCGTTGTGGAACTTGACGCCGTCGCGCAGCGTGAAGGTATACGTCAAGCCGTCCGGCGACAGGTCCACCGACTTGGCTAACAGCGGGCCAACCGTTCCGTTCTCGCGGTAGCCGACCAGGCCTTCGACGATGTTGAGCACGACGCCGTCGGTGGTGTTATCGCGGTTGACGCCAGGGTTGGTCGACCGGATGTCCGCCGGTTGCGCCACGGTCAGCACGGCGGCGTGGACGGGGACGGCGGCAAGCGCCAGGGAGAGCGCGAGCGCCCTGGGAACAAAGTGGTGGTGCATGGAAAAGACTCCCCGGCGTGTGGCGCAGAATTCACGCATATATTGGCGCCAAAATAATCTGCTAATTATGGAGAGTCCACGGTGGGCCGCCATCGGGGGTATCCCTGAAACGCCCGCCAAAAACACCGCGGCGGCCCCCGTTGCAGGTGGGCCGCCGCGTGGGCGAAGCGCAATCCGGCACGTTGCGCCGCGTCAGGAGATATCCTGGCCCACGTGCTGGGCGATGATTTTTTGCAGCCGCTTCACGTCACGCGCCTCCAGCGCGTCGACCATGTCGAAGTGCTCGCGGGCCGAGATCTCGATGCGTGAACGGGTCACCCATTCCTTGGCGGGCGCGGCGGGCCCGCGCGCGCGGGTTTCCTGGATCAACGCCGCCAGTTCGCGGTTGCCGCACAGGTCGTACATGCCTGCGTGGAACGCCAGATTGACCTCGTATTGCTCCAGCAAGGTGCCGTCATGCAGCAGCTTGGCGAACCGTTCGGCCAGGGTGCGCAGCGCGCGCACCTTTGCCGCGGTGACATTCGGCATCAGGTCGGCCGCCGCCCCGGTTTCCAGCAGGATGCGGATATCGCGGATCTGCAGGTGCTGGTCCGGGTCCATCGCATGGACGTGATAGCCCCGGTTCGGGATGTGCGCAATCACCCGCTTGGCGGCCAATTGGTCTAATGCCCGCCGCACGTCCAGACGCTTGGCGTCATAGCGTTCTTGCAGGTCGATCTGTTTCAACCAGGCGCCGGGACCATACACGCCCGACTGAATATCATGGGCAATACGGTCAACCAGGCCAGGTTGTGTCGCCGGCGCTTTCGGCATGGCCCACTCCCGTCAATCAATTCCAAAACGCGTATTTTAGGCGTAACTCCTTGCGGCGATAGCAGAGGGTTCCCCCTGCCCTCACGCAATGGCCCGCAAGGGTTCGTGCCCGTCCAGCCGCCAGCGCAGGCGCACGCCGCCGGTATCGGTGGATTCCAGCGCCGGGATCGCCGACAGCAGGCTGCGCGTGTAGTCTTCCCGCGGCTGGTCGAACACCGCGTCGCGCGAGCCCTGTTCGACAATGCCGCCGTCGCGCATCACCACCACCCGGTCCGCCACCTGCTCGACCACGCCCAGGTCGTGGCTGATGAACAAACACGAAAAGCCGTGCCGTTCCTGCAGATCGGCGAACAGGTCCAGCACCTGCGCCCGCACGGTCACGTCCAGGGCGGAGACGGGTTCATCGGCGATCACGAACGCCGGCCGGCGCACGATGGCGCGGGCGATGGCCACGCGCTGGCGTTGGCCGCCCGACATTTCGTGCGGAAAGCGCTTGGCGTACTCAGACCCCAGGCCCACCTCCGCCAACACCTCGTCCACGCGACGGCGCTTGTCCGCCGAAGACATGTTGTCCAGCATGCGCAGGCCTTCGCCCACCAGCTGGCCGATGGTCATGCGCGGGTCCAGCGACGAGTACGGGTCCTGGAACACCATCTGGCAATTCAAGCGGTAGTCGCGCCAGGCCGCCGAGCGCCGGCTTACCGGCTGGTTGCGGAACAGGATCTGGCCGGACGTGGGCGCCAGCAGACCGGCGATCGCCCGGCCCAGCGTCGTCTTGCCCGACCCCGATCCGCCCACGACCGCCACGACCTCTCGCGGCTGAACATGCAGGTCGATGCCATTCAAGGCGCGCTTGGCGCCCGTGCGGGAAAACAGCCGCTGATGGCCGGCGTAGTCCACCACCAGGCTCTTGACCTCGACGATGGGCGCCTCCGGGGCCAGCTTGCGGGCCGGCAGGCGGCGGGGCATCGCGTCCAGCAGCTTGCGCGTGTAGGGATGCTGCGGCCGCGCGAGGATGCCGGCGGTCGTGCCCGTTTCCAGCACCTTGCCGTGCTGCATCACCACCATGCGCTCGGTATAGCGCGCCACCATCGGCAGGTCATGGCTGATCATCAGCACCGCCGTGTGGTGTTCGCGCGTCAGGTCCACCATCAGTTCCAGCACGTCGCGCTGCACCACCGCGTCCAGGGCGGTGGTGGGCTCGTCGGCGATCAGCAGCGCCGGCTCCAGCAGCATCACCGAGGCCAGCATCATGCGTTGACGCATGCCGCCCGAGAACTCGTGCGGCCAGGCGTCCATCGCCCCCTTGGGGTCGCGGATGCCCACGCGGCGCAGCATTTCAAGGATGCGTTCGCGGCGCTGCGCCGTGGACAAGGACTTGCGGTGCAGTTTCAGGCCTTCGTCCAATTGGCGGCCGATCGGCATGGACGGGTTCAGCGACGTCATCGGCTCCTGGAAGACCATGCCGATGCGCGCCCCGCGCAGCTTGCGCAGCACGGCCGGATCGGCCTTCGTCACGTCCACGCCCTCGAACAGAATGGCCCCGCCCGCGACCACCAGCGGCGCCGGCGTCAGGCCCATGATGGCGCGCGCCGCCTGGGTCTTGCCGCTGCCGGATTCGCCGACAATGCCGACCATTTCGCCCGGCGCGACTTCGAAGGACACGCCGCTGACGATCTCGCGGCCGCCTGCGCCCACTGTCAGGGTCAGGTTCGATACTGCTACCAGTGCGCTCATTGCACGCCCCTCATGCGGGGATCGAGACGGTCTCGCACCGCGTCGCCCAGCAGGTTGATCCCCAGCAGCGCGAGCGCGATGGCCAGGCCGGGAAGAATGGATAGGTACGACGCCTGCGCCATGAACGGACGCGCGGCGGCCAGCATGTTGCCCCAGGTCGGCGCGGGCGGCGGCACGCCCAGGCCCAGGAAGGACAGCGCGCTTTCCGCCAGGATCACCCAGCCGAACATGGACGTAGCCAGCACGGTCAACGGCGCGACGCAGTTGGGCAGCACATGCCGGAACATGGTGTAGAGCTCGGAATTACCCAGCACCCGGGACGATTCGATGAACTCTTTTTCGCGCAGGGACAGCACCGTGCCCCGCACGATGCGCGTCACCGATGGCGTGTAGGCCAGGCCCAGCGCCAGGATGATGCCGTACTTGTTGGCGCCCACCACGGCCAGCAGCCCCAACGCCAGCAACAGGCCCGGGAAGGCCAGCAGCGCGTTGTTGAATGCCATGATGATGCGGTCGGTCCAACCACGCACGAAACCCGTCAAGGTGCCGATGGCGGTGCCGGCCACAATGGCGAACGTCACGGTCAGCAGGCTGATCCAGACGCTGCTTGCGGCCCCGGCCAACAAGCGCGACAGTTCGTCGCGGCCGAATTCGTCGGTGCCCAGCAGGAAGTCACCGCCGGGCGGCTTGAGCCGCGCGACGAAGTTGATCTTGAGCGGGTCATGCGGCGTCCAGAAAGCGCCCATGACCGCCGCGACGATCATCGCCCCGACGATCACGCCGCCCAGGAGCGCGTTAGCTGCGATTCGCTTTTTCATTCGGCGGTCACTCTCGGGTCGAAGATGGGATAGCAAAGGTCGATCAGCAAGTTCACGATCACGTAGACGACGCCCACGAACAGCAGGCAGCCCTGAATCACCGGGTAGTCGCGCGCGAAGATCGAGTCCACCAGCAGGCGTCCCAGTCCGGGAATGGTGAACACCGTTTCCACCACCGCGATGCCGCCCAGCAGATTACCCAGCACCAGGCCGATCAGCGTCCAGGTGGGGCCGAAGGCGTTGCGGAACGCGTGGCGCATCAGCACGGCCGACTCGGACAGGCCCTTGGCGCGTGCATGGGTGATGTAGTCCAGCCGCAGCACTTCCAGCGTGCTGGCGCGCGCCATGCGCATCAACACCCCGATCTCGTGCAGGAACAGCGTCAGGATGGGCATGGCCAGGTACAGCAGGCCCGCTTTCCAGTCTTCGCCGATGGACACATAGCCCACCACGGGCAGCCATTGCAGCTTCAGGCCGAAGAAGATCAGCAGCAGCAATCCCAGCCAGAAGGTCGGGATGGACACCAGCAGGGTCGCCGAACCGACCAGGAACAGGTCGGGCCATTTGTTCTGCTTCCAGGCCGCGATCATGCCGGCGGGCACGGCGACCAGCGCGGCAAACAGCACCGCCACCAGCACGACGCGCCCGCTGATCAGGAAGCGGTCCCACACCAGGGGCAGCACAGGCTGCCCGGTGTTGATGGACGCCCCCAGATCGCCGTGCAGCATGTTGCCGAACCAGATGCCGAACTGGGTCAGCCAGGTCTGGTCCAGCCCCAGGCGCGCACGCAGGTCCGCCAGCGCGGCCGGCGTGGCCAGATCGCCCAACAGCAGTTGGGCGGGATCGCCCGGAATCAACCGGATCATCACGAACACCGCCACCGCCACGATCAGCAGGGTCGGCACCGCCATGACAATTCGGGATAGCGCAAAACGCAGCATGGCCCTCTCCTAGTCCTGAACGCCGCGCGGCTGCGCGACGCGTCCGCGTCCGGCGATATCAATGATCAACATGTCGCAACTTGCGCAGCGCGCGCGCCAGGAAGTCCTGCACCTGGCCCACGCACTTCAGCCCGTCGTGCGGCACGTTCTCCACCAGATCCAGCTCTGCTTTCACGCCCTGGGCTTCAAAAGAACGGCGCAACGCCTCCAGGCGCTCGGGGCGCGTCCTGCCGGCGTCGTTGGCACCCGGCATGAAGAATTTTCCGCCTTCACGATGGGTGATTTCCCACGTTTCCAGGTCGGCCTTGCCCACGATCATGTGAACGGCGACCTGCTTGAGCGCCTCGATGTCGACGCCCTTGCCGAAACGGGATTCGACGTCGCGCACGCCTACCCACCAGTCCTGGCTGGGGTCCAGCAGCGTGACCGAGCCCGGCGCGCCGATCGACACGGCCCACAGGCTTTCCGGATGCAGGTAGGCGAAACGGTTGACGAATTGGCCGCCGCCCGAATAGCCGAACAGGCCGAACTTCTTGAAATCGCGGCCGAATTTCTCACCGACTTCCGCCACCATGTCCAGCAGGATCTGGTCGTAGCGGATATCGCCCTCGCGCAGTTGCTTGAAGCCGTCGCGGTTGCCGTCACCCAGTGGCCCCACGGGGAACAGCGGGCACAGCACGATGCAGTCGTTCCAGCGCGCGAACTCGGCGAACGCGTCGCGGTACTCCACGAAAGCGCGGCCGGTGCCGTGCATGATCACCACCAGCTCCATCGGGTGCTTGGCGGTATCGATGTGCGGCGGCACATACATGCAATAGGAAAAGCGCGGATCGGTGCGGGCTGCAAAGACGGTGCTGTGACCCAGGTCGTATATGGCCCGCGCGCGGGCGGCGTCGGGTTGGATGGCGGGAGCTGCGTTGGACTGCATGATTTCCTCGTTTCCATGGCTGCGGGCGGACGCATGGTGTATGCCGGTGGTCAAAATAATAATCACATAAATTGGCGCCAATTCTATGCGTAGGTGTTTCCACCCAACAAGGCAGGGGATTCCCTAGGGCCAACAAGCCCAGGCCGGATAGGCCCGGCCGTTGGTTCAATCTTGGGGGAAGTATTGGGG
>NZ_JBHFII010000047.1:386310-396157 GCF_057334215.1 Achromobacter maghribensis
CCCCCCCCCCCCCCCCCCCCCCCCCCCGGCCGCGTCAGCGTTTCTTGAACAGCCGCTTGACCACGCTGACCACGCCCAGCACCACGGCCCCGGCCACGATGCCGAACAGGGCGTTGAGCAAGGTGGACGTCAACGCGTGCACCACGGCGCCCCCGCCCACGGCGGCGGCGGCCTGCTCGACGGCGGCGTGCACCGGCGCAATGCCATGGGTCAGGATCGCGCCGCCCACCATGAACATGGCCGCGGTGCCCACCACCGACAGGGTCTTCATCAGGTAGGGCGCCCCGCCTACGATGCGCTTGCCCAGCCAGGCCGTCGCCTGCGAGCGCTTCTGGCTCAGGTACAGGCCCAGGTCGTCCAGTTTGACGATGCCGGCCACCAGGCCGTAGACGCCTACCGTCATGGCGATGGCGATGATCGACAGCACCATCACCTGGCGCGTGAAGTCGGCGTTCGCCACCGCGTCCAGGCTGATGACGATGATCTCGGCGGACAGGATGAAGTCAGTGCGCACCGCACCTTTGATCTTGTCGCGTTCGAAGGCGACCATGTCGACGGACGCGTCCTGCAGCGCTTCGGCGCGCGCGGCGTGATTGCCTTCGACCGACTCGCCATGCGGCAGGAACTTGTGGGCCAGCTTCTCCACGCCTTCGAAGCACAGGAAGGCGCCGCCCAGCATCAGCAGCGGCGTCACGGCCCATGGCAGGAAGGCGCTGATCAAGAGCGCCGAAGGCACCAGGATCAGCTTGTTGATGAAGGAACCCCGGGCCACCGCCCACACGACGGGCAATTCCCGGTTGACCGGCACGCCGGCCACCTGCTGCGCGTTCAGCGCCAAGTCGTCGCCCAGCACGCCGGCCGTTTTCTTGGCCGCGACTTTGGTCATGACGGAGACATCATCCAGAATCGTGGCGATGTCGTCGAACAATGCGAAAAAACTGCTGCCGGCCATCAAGCATCCCCTGAGCCTTAAGGTGACCCGAGTTTACAGGCGGCACGGCCCGTTCGGCTGCAACACGGTTGGCCGTTTTCATTCCTTTTGTGTCGGGATCGGGCTGGGCGGTACCCGCCCCCCGGCGTCGTCGAACAGGATGTTGTTTTCCAGATGGATATGCGCCATCAGGTCTTCCTTGAACGTGCGGATGCCCAGATACAGCGCGCGCCAGGTATTGCATGCGGCGCGCGGCAAGGTCAGGTCGTTCGTCAGCGCCAGCAGGCGTTCCAATGCCACGCCATGGTCGTCGTGTTCCATGCGCATCACCATGATGGGCATGGTCGCCATCGCTCCGTGGCCGCGGGCCAGCATCGGAAACAGCACTTGCTCTTCCTTCTGCATATGGCTTTCCAGTTCCTGGTGCATCGTGCGCAGGTGGTCGGCCAGGCCAGTGGGGCAATCCGGGCTGTCGGCGTGCACCTGCTCGACCTTCAATGCCAGCCGGATCAGTTCGGGCAGCTGCTGGCGGTGCACGTCGTGATAACGCGCCAGGATGTGGTCGATCAGTTCGGCGGGCGATGCCTTGCCCCAGTCCTTTTCGTGGGGCGGGTTCCGCGACAGCGCGATCAAGCGCGCTTCGATCTGCGTCGGGTCCAGCGACCGCTGGGCCGCGGCTTCGCCCAGGCTTTTCTTGCCGCCACAGCAAAAATCCAGTTCGTATTCGTGGAACACCTGCGTGGCGCCCGGGATGCTACGGGCCAATTGGCCCAGGGATTGCTCAACCATGCTCATCGCGTCTCTCCAGTGATCTTGACGGGTACCGGAGTAAGAGCGAAAACCATGCCAGAAAAACCTTGCTTTAAATCAAACACTTGCAAAACTTCGGGTAGATAACACCATCGCGGCTTGGGGTTTTAATCACCCCGCGACGGTAAAATCAACCCCATGCAAAACCTCCTGCTTGCCGATCTGGTAGCCGACCTGCCGCCCGCCATCCGCCTGCAACGGCTGGTCTCCAGCCTGCGCGCGCATTTCCGCTGCGGCGCCGTCGCCTTGCTTCAGCAGGAAGAGGATCACCTGCGCCCCGTCGCGGTCGACGGCCTGACCCGTGACGCACTGGGCCGGCGTTTCGCCGTGCACCAGCACCCGCGCCTGGCCGCCATTCTGTCCCGCCGCGGCGTCACCTGCTTCCATCACGACAGTACGCTGCCCGACCCCTATGACGGCCTGATCAATGGCATGGCCGGCGAACCGCTGCCTGTGCACGACTGCATGGGCACCAGCCTGCATGTCGAGGGCCAGCCCTGGGGCGTGCTGACGCTGGACGCGTTGCAAGTCGGCACCTTCGACGCCGAAGCCCAGTCCGAACTGCGCGACGCCATCGTGCTGGTCGAGGCCGCGTTGCGCACCACCCGGCTGGAAACCGAGATCCGCGCCCTGCGCGATGCCCGCGGCCCAGCCCCCGCCGACAACGTGACCCCGGACCGCTACGAAATCCTGGGCAACAGCGCCCCCATCGTCCGTCTGCTGCATGAAATCGACGTGGTGGCTGATTCCGATCTGCCGATCCTGCTGCTGGGTGAAACCGGCGTCGGCAAGGAGTTGTTCGCGCATCGCGTGCACCGTCTGTCGCGCCGCGGCGGCAAGCCGCTGGTGCACGTGAACTGCGCCGCCCTGCCGGAATCCTTGGCCGAAAGCGAATTGTTCGGCCACGCCAAAGGCGCGTTCTCCGGCGCGGTCACCGACCGGCCCGGCCGCTTCGAGGCGGCCAACGGCGGCACCCTGTTTCTGGACGAAGTCGGCGAACTGCCGCTGCTGGTGCAGGCCAAGCTGCTGCGCGCCTTGCAGAACGGCGAGATCCAGCGCCTGGGCGACGACCGTCCCCGCACCGTGGACGTGCGCATCGTCGCCGCCACCAACCGCAGTTTGCGAGACTTGGTGCAAGCCGGGGATTTCCGCGCCGACCTCTATCACCGCCTGTCCGTCTACCCGGTGCCGATCCCGCCGCTGCGCGAACGCGGCAACGACATCCTGCTGCTGGCCGGCCGCTACCTGGAACTGAACCGGGCGCGGCTGGGCCTGCGCAGCCTGCGGCTATCCGAAGACGCCGAGGAAATGCTGCGCCGCTATTCCTGGCCCGGCAACGTGCGCGAACTGGAACACGTGATCAGCCGCGCCGCCATCAAGGCGGTCAGCCACGGCGCCGACCGCAACGACATCGTCACGCTGGAAACCGGCCTGCTGGACGTGTCGGACCACGATGCGCCCATGCCCACGCCGGACGCGGCGCCCGACGATACGCCCGCCGTCGGCATCCCGTCATTGCGCGACACGGTGGACGCCTGCCAACGCCAGGCGATCCGCCGGGCGCTGCACGCGCATCAGGGCAGTTGGGCCCACGCCGCGCGCGCGCTGGACGTCGACGCCAGCAACCTGCATAAGCTGGCGCGGCGCCTGGGCCTGAAGCCCTGACGCCCGGTGCGCCAAACAGAAAGGCCGCGAGGCGGCCCCTGAAAGCGGCATCCCGCAGCGGGAATGCGGATCAAGCCTTGATGTACACCCAGGCGTGCACGCCGGATTTCAGCAGCACCGATACGCGCTTGTAGTCGGCGACTTCATAGCTGTCGGCCGCGCGCAGTTCATCCTGGCTGATTTCGAACACCATGCCCGGGACTTCGTCTTTAGGGTCGTAGCTGGCGTACACGATCGGGTGCTGTGCCTTGCCGCTGGTCTTCAGGACCTGAGGGTCGGTAATGGCCACCCAATGCTGGACATAACCCGTCATCGCATCGGGCCGCCCAGTCAATTCGCGGCCGAAAGTGGCCAGTTGCACCGTTTTGTCCTGCAGCGTTCCATAAGAGAAAAGCAGGATCGACGTTTCGTGGGAGTCATGCACCATCGTGTCCTTTAGGAGAAACCCCAGGAAAACGACTTTACACCAGCGTGTCCGAGCTTCATTGAAAGGACATCCCGGCGCAACAAAAGTTTAATCTTCGACGATTACCATGGCCGCTCTTTCGCTGCCTCACGGCGGTCTGCGTTGGATTTTCTTCTGAGGCACTTGCGCAACATGGTCGCCACCCTGGCCGTCGGCGCCGCCGTTGCCGCGTCACTCCCCGTGAACGCCGCCCCGCAGGCGGCCACTCCGGAGTATGTCTTCGACTGGCCGCGCCAGCCGTTGCACGACGCCTTGCAGCAGTATGGCGAACTGACGGGCGATTCCGTCCTTTACGACACGGGGCAGGCGGCCGGCAAGACCGCCCCCGCGCTGACCGGCCGCTACACCGCTCGCGAAGCGCTGACGCGGCTGCTGGCCGGAACGGACCTTCAGGCGCATTACACGGCTCCCCGGGCATTGATGCTGATGCCCCGATTGCGCACGCCGGCCGCCCCCCCGCCGCCCGCCTCGCGCGCGGATCGCCAGCAATACTATGGCCGCCTGCAGAGCCGGGTGCTGGCCGCCCTGTGCGCCCGGCCCGCCCTGCGCACCGGCGACTACCGGGTGGCGTTGCGCGTAAGCCTGGACCCGGCCCACGCGCTGTCCGACGTGAAGGTGCACGCCACCGGCCACCCTGACATGGAACCGGCGATCCGGGACGCGCTAAGCGGCGTGCCCATCGGCGCCCCGCCGGCCGGCTTCGGGCTTCCCGCCACCCTGTTGATCACGCCCGAGGCCGCGCGCCGCTACGGCGGCTGCGCGCCATGAGCGGAAACGGCCTGGCCGCGCTGCGGCGTCTTATCGTCGACCGCTACGACGCCATCAAGCATCAGGTGGCCCGCCGGCTAGGCGGCGCGTCCGATCTGGCGGGCGACGCGCTGCATGACGCCTACCTGCGCTTGTCCGTGCGGGACGACCTGGATGCCGTGCGCCATCCGCAATCCTATCTGGTCAATACCGCCGTGCACGTGGCCATCGACCGCATCCGGCAAGACGTGCGGCTGCTGAGCGAAAGCGAAGTCAGCGAATTCTTCGACGTGGCGGATGCCAGCCCCGGGCCGGCCGAGGTGGTGCAGTCGCGCTCGGACCTGACCCGGATGTTCCAGGTGCTGGATGCGCTGACGCCGCGCCAGCGGGACATCCTGCTTGCCGCGCGCGTCGAAGGGCTGTCGCGGTCGGACCTGGCCAAACGCTGGGGTATCTCGGTGCGGCTGGTGGGGCGCGAACTACAGACCGCGCACGAGCACTGCGTCCGTGCGATGACGCCGACGGAGGAATAATTGAAAGAAAGTGTTTATTTCCGGCCGTCGGGGTTCCGTTCCTGCTGTTTGAAAACGTCTAAGTATCAGCACGGCAGATAAGGCCGCGCAAGCAAACGTCCCCATGAATTCCGACAGCCCCAACGGCCCCCGTTCCGATTCCGCCCTTGAGCGCGAGGCCCATGCCTGGGTCCGCGTCTTGGCGACGGGCTCCCCTACCACGCAAGATGGCCGGGCCTTCAAGGCCTGGCGCGCGCAGAGCGCGGCTCATGAACGCGCCTGGGTGCAGGCGGCGCGCGCGTGGCGGGAGTTGGGGCAGATCACGCAAGCCTACGCCGCGAGCCGGCCCGCGCAGACGCCCAAGCGGCCAGCGCCCGCCGTCTCCGGCAGACGGTGGTTCCTGGCAGGCGGCGCCGGGGCCTTCGCCAGCCTGGCCACCGTCGGGCTATTGCGCCCCCCCTTCGGCCTCTGGCCGTCGTGGGCCGAAGCCCGCGCGGACTATCGCACCGTGACCGGCGAGCAACGCCGCATCGCCCTTGATGGCCAGCACGTGACGCTGGCGCTGAACACGCAAACCAGCGTCAACATTTCAAGCGAGGGCATGCAAACCCGCATCGAGCTGGTCTCGGGCGAAGCGGCCATCCAGTCCACCGGAAGCCGGCCATGCGAGGTGCGGGCCGGCGCCGCCCGTCTGCGGCTGGCGTCTGGCGACATCGAAGTGCGGCGGCTGCACGGCGACCGCGTCCACGTGCGCTGCAACAGCGGCCAGGTGGAACTGGCGCATGCCAATGCCACGCTGCTGCTGCCAGCGGGTCAGCAACTGGGTTATGACGACGCCATGCTGGGCGCGCCTGCCGCCATTGCGCAAACCAGCTCGGACTGGCGCGCGGGCATCGTCAGCTTCCATGACCTGCCCCTCAACCTGGCCGTGGAAGAGATCAACCGCTACCGGCCGGGCCGCGTGGTGCTGATGAACGATGCGCTGGCCCGCCACCGCTTGAGCGCGCGCTATGAAGTGAAGAACCTGGATCAGGCCATCGCGCAGATCCGGCAGCTGTATGGCGCGTCCGTGCGGCGGGTGGGCGATGTCGTATTCCTGAGTTGATAAACGCGCTTGTCATAAAAAATTCACGCGGATTCCTGTACCGAGTCCCAAGGCGTCGTTCGACTAGATGAGTAAGCGGGCACGGTGGCCTAGTCACTGCCGCCCTTCATCGACATCCTTGAATCACGCCATGTCCTCGTCTACGTCCGCTACGCCCCTCGTCCCCTTCCCCGCCCTGGCGCCCCTTGGTCGGCGCGGCTCGTCCCGCGACCGACGCGCCGGCCTGCGGCCCGCATGGCGGCTTAGTCCGCTGTCGCAGGCCATGACGGCCCTGGCGATCGCGGGCAGCGCCAGCAGTGCGGCGCAAGCGCAGACGCGCGCGTTCAGCCCCGGCTGGTTCGCGGACAAGAACACCGTCCAGTCGACGGCTCAACGCACGGGCCGCATGCCCGACGGCAGCATGGCGGGCATCGGCAACGGCGCCAAACAACAGGCGCAATCTCGCCAGCAATTGCAGAAGTCCCTGGACAATCTGAATCGCGCCGCGGCAGCGGTTGCCGCCCAGCAGGCCGCGCAAGCGGCCGCGCGCGCGGCCGCGGCGGCCAATGGCGCCGACGTGCCCGACGGCCGGACCGAAGGCGGATTATGGGAAGCCCAGGGCGGGCTGGCCCGGTGGGAAGGCGCCAAGGCCGCCACGTCATCGTCAAGCAACGGCAAGCATACGGTCACGATCGAGCAGACGCAGTCCCGCGCGATCCTGAACTGGGACACCTTCAACGTCGGCCGCAATACCACGGTGCAATTCAAGCAGGCCGCCAGCGATGCGGTCCTGAACCGCGTGGTCGGCGCCAGCGCCAGACCGAGCCGGATTCAAGGCGCGATCAAAGCCGACGGCACGGTGCTGGTCGTGAACCAGAACGGCGTGATCTTCAGCGGCACCAGCCAGGTCAACGCCCGCAATCTGGTGGCCGCGGCGGCCACCATCAGCGACGAACAGTTCCGCGAACGAGGCTTGTTCGTGGATAAGGACGGCACGCTGCCCACGTTCAAGGACGCGCTGGGCGACGTGCAAGTGCAGGCCGGCGCGCGCATCGACACGGCCGTGCCCACGACCGCGACCAAGGGCGGCGGCTACGTGCTGCTGCTGGGCAGCAACGTCCACAACGCTGGCACGCTCACCACGCCGCGCGGCCAGGCCATGCTGGCCGCGGGCGACGATTTCATCATCCGCCGCGGCTACGGCACCGACGGCAATCCCAAGTCCACGACGCAGGGCCTGGAAGTCGGCACCACACTCAACACCGGCAGCCAGGCAGGACAGGTGCGCAACACCGGGTTGATCAGCGCCCCCGTCGGCGACATCACGATGACGGGCCACGCCGTGCGCCAGGATGGCGTACTGATCGCCACGACCGACATCGGCGCGCGCGGCGCCATTCATCTGCTGAACCGAGCCAGCGACACGGCAGGCAGCGTGACGCTGGGCGCGGACAGCGTCACGGCCGTGCTGCTGGAAGCCTCGGCCGTGACCGGCCTGGACGGTCAGCGCCAAGCCGCCATCAAGACGCTGGACGGCTCCGCCACCAACAAGGCCACCGGCGCCTTCGATCATCTGAGCACGGTCGCCGACCGCATGGACCTGTCGCGCATCGAGGTGGTCACAGGTGATCTGGCGTCCTTCCAGGGAGGCTCGGTCACCTTGGCCACCGGCGGGCAGATCGCCGTTTCGGCCAAGCGGCAGACCGTGTTGGAAAACGGCGCCGAACTGGATGTGGCGGGCGCCATCGGTGTCAGCGTGTCGATGGAATCGAACAACCTGCAAATCAACGTGCAGGGCAACGAGCAGCGCGACGCGCCGGTCAACCGCGACAGCAAGCTGCTGAACAACAGCGACGTGTGGGTGGACCGCCGCACGCTGGTGAAGGTTGCCAGCGGCACCCATGGCTACATCGGCGACCGCTGGTACACCAGCGGCGGCCTGCTGGAAGTGGGCGGTTACCTGGCCACCACGGAACACGGCGCCGGCCAATGGCTGGCGCAAGGCGGCACGGCCACTTTCACCGGCGGCGAACTGGTCACGCAGGCCGGCTCCGACATCAACCTGTCGGGCGGCACGCTGGACGTGCAGGCCGGCGATATCCGCCAAAGCTGGCTGCGCGGCACCGACGGCCGCCTGTACGAGGTCTCGCGAGCGCCCGGCGACCTGCTTTACGCCGGCCTGTACAAGGGGTATGAAGACACCCACGCCCGTTGGGGCGACAAGGCCACGCGCACGTTCTACAACCCGCTGATCGCCCCAAAAACGCGCTTTGAAAACGGCTACACCGTGGGCCGCGATGCCGGCCAGTTGATCGTATCCACCCATGCCGCCCAACTGGCGGGCACATTGACGGGCGAGGTATACCAGGGCGCGCGCCAGATCGACGCACCGCAATGGGACATGGACGGCTACTACCAATCGCAGACGGCCGTCGCGCGCCGCGCGCAGTTGACCGTGGGAAGCTATACGCCGATTTTCGATGCCGGCACCAACATGCTGGCCTGGACGCTGGGCGGTGTCGCCAACCAGGTGACGGCAGGCACAGGCACAGCCGGCGACGGCCTGATCCGGTTGGATGCCGCCTGGCTTAATGCCGCCAATCTGGGCGCCATCCGACTGGCCGGGTCCGAAGGGATCGCGGTGGATCAGGCCGTGCACGCCGCGCCGGGCGCAAGCGTGGTGCTGTATGCGCCCCAGGTCGATATCAACGCCAGCGTCAGTACGGCGGGCGGGCGAATCGTGGCCGGCAATATCGTCAAGCAATGGAACGCCAACGGCCGCAACGAAGACACCCCGGTCCTTGCCCCCGCCGGGGGAACGACGGGCGTGACGGTCGCCGCGGGCGCGGTGTTGGACACCGGCGGCCTGTGGAGCAATCTGCTTGCCAAGCCCGCCACGTCCGGTGAACTGGCCTATCGGCAGGGCGGCAGCGTATCGCTGCGCAGTACCCACGGTGTAACGCTGGCTGCGGGCAGCGCCGTGGACGTGTCTGGCGGCGGCGCAGTGCTGGCCAATGGCAAGACCCTGGGCGGCAAAGGCGGCGACGTCACGCTGATGGCGGGGCTTGATGCCGCCCTCAGCCAGGAAGGAACGATAGCGGCGCAGGGCGTGGACGGCGGCGGAAAGCTGTCATTACAAGCAGACAAGGTGCGCATCGTCGCGGCAAGTCAGGTCAACGCGGCATTCGCGGAAGCGGCGGGGACCAAGGTCTCCGTCCTGTCCGACGACGCCTTCAACATGGGCTTTTCGCAATATGAGGTGATTGGCCTGCACGGACTGGAGGTTGCCGACGGCGCGCAAGTGCGGGTGACGATGCCGGTCCAGCGCCATGCCTCCGGCATCCGCGCCATCCTGGACAAGTCGCAAGCCTTGCAGACCTTGACGCCCGAGCTTTACCAGGAAAATCCCGTCAAAAGCGTGCTGACGCAACGCAAAGGGGCCAGCCTGGTCCTGCAGGCCGGATCTCCGCTGTCGACCGCTGACGATTTGGAAACCACGATGTTGCGCGTGGGCAGCGGCGCCGTCGTCGAGGTCGACCCGGGGCAGAAGATCGATCTGAGCGGCGTCGGGCAGATCACCCTGGAGGGCACACTCAACGCGTGGGGCGGCGCCATCGCGGTGGGGGGGGGGG
>NZ_JBHFII010000047.1:396205-396409 GCF_057334215.1 Achromobacter maghribensis
GGACGACGCCATCGCGGCCGGGCACGGCCGTTCCATCTGGCTGGGCGAAACGGCCGTGCTGGACGCCGCGGGCCGCGCCGCCACCGCCTTCAACCATCAAGGCCAGGCATATGGCCGCGTGCAGGACGGCGGCAGCATCGTGCTGGGCAGCCAGGTGGACGTATCGCTGGGCGTCTCGCCGTCTCCCGACCTGTTCATCGTGTC
>NZ_JBHFII010000047.1:396435-443937 GCF_057334215.1 Achromobacter maghribensis
GCCGCGCCCAGGCCGCCGCCGGGACGCCTCGGGCAGCACTGCCACGGTACTGATCAATGGCGTGCCGACGATGTTGGCGGGCGCTGGCGGCAACATCGCCGTCAGTTCCGGCAACGGTCTGTACCTGGATGGCCGCATGACCGCCCTTGCAGGCGGCAGCGGCGCGCCCGGCGGCACCCTGTCCATCGGCCTGGATGCGCCGGTCTACCGTACGGCGGCGATGACCGCCCGAGTGAACAAAGGACGCGATCTGCGCCTGTCGCAACAGGCCCTGCCCGACGACTTGGCCGGCTTTGCCGACGCGCAGGCCGCGGCGGACGCGCTTGTCTATGGGCACGGCGGCCTAAGCGTTGCGCAGGTGGAAGACGGGGGGTTCGGCAGCCTGAACCTGCTGAGCAACGGCGCCATCAGTTTCGCGGGCGACGTCGACCTGCGCATGGGCCAAAGCCTGCGCCTGTTCAGCACGTCGCTCAACATGACGGAAGCCGCGCCCACCGCCGCCCGGGTGCGGCTGGCCGCCCCCTATGTGATGCTGGCAGGCGCCACCGACAATGGCGCGCCCGACTTGTACACCCGCCCGTCATCCTCGCTTGCTCCGTCCACGCGCATCAGCGAATCCACCTTCACGGCGGATGCCGGCTTCATCGATATCCGCGACCTGGTACAGCTGGGCGCGCTGACCACGCAGCGGGCGCCGAATGGCGATGCCAGCTACGTCGGCACCGGCTTCATCCAGACCGACCTGCGCAGCCAGAGCGACATACGGGTGCTGGGCGGCCGGGGCACGCAGGTTGCGCTGGCCAACCAGCCCTACACCACGCAGTTTGCTGCCCCGGGCAATCTCAACCTGACCGCCGCGCAGATCTATCCGGACACGGGAGCGGTGACGCGAATCGTGGTCGGTCCGAACGGCTCTCGCGACGGCGTCAGCGGCTACGAAGCCGGCCGCACGCTTACCATCCGCCGCAATAACGACGCCCTTCCCCCCCTTCCGTACAGCGCGTTCGGCAAGCTGCGGCTGGCCGCCGACATCATCGACCAGGGCGGCGTGGTGCGGGCGCCGCTCGGACTGGTGGAAATGGGGGTGGCGGATACCACCGGCACAACCTCCCGCGTCAATCTGTTGCCGGGCAGCGTCACGTCCGTCAGCGGCCAGGGGCTGGTCATGCCCTATGGCGGCACCGTCGACGGCGTGACCTATCAATACGCCAGGCAGAACATCGTGTTGATCGGCGCAGGCGCCGCCACGCTCGGCGGCGACTTGAGCAGCGGCATTCAGCTGGCCGGCGAAGAGGTTCGGGTGGACGGCAACGCCATGCTGGACCTGTCCGGCGGCGGCCGCTTGTTGGGCGCCGGCTTCGTGACAGGCCGGGGCGGCTCCACCGACGCGCGATTCAACCCGCTGGTGCAGATCAATGCCAAGGGTGCGGGCTTCACCCTGCCGGGCCTGGCCACCAATCCCGTCTACGCGCTGGTGCCCGGCGTGCAGGCGCCCGTGGCGCCCACCACGCCCGACGGAAGCCAGAAGCCGCAGATCGGGCAGCAAGTCACGATCGGAAACGGGGTGCCCGGCCTGCCCGCCGGCACCTATACGCTGATGCCCTCGACTTATGCCCTGATGCCAGGCGCATTCCGCGTGGAAGTCAACGGGCTGGCTTCGAGCGCCGCCGCTTCGGGTGCGATACCGCTGCGCAACGGCTCCTGGTCCATCGCGGGCAACGTCGGTACCGCCGGCACGAACCTCGCCACGGCGACGCCCAAGCAGCTGTTGATCACATCCGGCGACGTCCTGCGCCAGTACTCGCAATACAACGAGATGGACTACGCCGCCTTCGTGCAGGCCGACGGCGCGCGCCGCGGCATTCCGCGCGCCATGTTGCCCGCGGACGCACGCACGTTGCGGGCGTATCTGGCGAGCGGCGCCGAAGGCCAGGCCTTTTCATTCGCGGGCCAGGTCGACTTTTCCGCCGCGGCAGCCGGCTACGGCGGCACGTTCGCCGTCTCGTCCAGCAATGACAAAGCAGGGCATCTAGAGGTCACCGCGCCGGGCGCGGGGCGCAGTGCGGGCTTCGAGGGCTTATCGCTGGATTCCGCCCAGCTCAGCGCGCTGGGCGCGCCCCGCCTCGTGCTGGGCGCCGTCCCCAATGTGGACTATGCCAACAACAGCAATACCGTCGACTTCGGTTACGCCCGCACCCACTTCAACTCCGTGGTCCTGCGCGAGGGCGCGTCGCTCTCGGCGGCCGAAGTCTTCCTGGTGACCAGCGGCCTGGCCACCGGCATCACCCTCGAACGCGGGGCCTCGATCAACACCATCGGCCGCGGCAAAGCGCCTTTTGATTCCACTGCCGGCTACACCTATGGGGCATCTTCCAGCAGCCTCCTGGCCTTGTCCAACGGTTGGATCAACATGCTTCCTCCCACCGCCGACCAGGAACCCAAAGGCGCCGGTCCCATCCGCATCGGCGTCTGCGGCGCTACCTGCGTCGGGGAATCCCTGTTGTATACCGAAGGCACGCTGGCGGCCGTCACCAACAAGACCTTCGAGCTGGGTAGTGCTGCCGGCTACGGCGCACGCTACCTCACGCTGGCCGTGGGCGCCGTCAACGCCGGCAGCGAACAGGCCCTGGCGGCCGCAGCCACGCGCGGCACAATTGGCGCAGGGCTTAGCCTGGACCAGACGCTGCTGAATCGTCTGATGGCGGGCGACCAGCGCTTCGGCGCGCCGGCGCTCGAGATGCTGACCCTGGCCGTAAGCGACTCATTCAACTTCTTCGAAACCGTCACGCTGGACACGACCGATCCCGCCACCGGCAAGTCGCGCCTGCAAACCCTGGCGCTGACGGCGCCGGCCATCTACGGGTATGGCCAGGCGGGCGACGTGGCCACGCTGCGCGCGGGCAACCTGATCTGGAACGGATCGATCGCGCCGCCCGTCGGCGTGATCGATAACGGGGCGGGCTCCGGCAGCGGCACACTCAATATCCAGGCCGAGCGCATCGAGTTCGGGTATGGGCCCTATACCCAGCCGTTGGGCGAACTGGACAATGCCCGTCTGGCCCTGGGTTTTGCCAACGTCAACCTGACCGCCAGCGACCGCATCACCGCCAATCATCAAGGCAGCCTGGCCGTGTACCAGTCGCGCGGGGCTTTCGATGCCGCGTCCGGCTGGCGCTACAGCGGCGGCACCCTGAATCTGTCGACGCCCCTGCTGACGGGCGAGTCCGGCTCCATCAATCGGATCAAGGCGGGCGCCGCGATCAACCTCGGCAGCCCGCCGGCAAGCGCCTCGGCCCCCGACGCGCGCGGACTGGGTGCGGAACTGGCGCTGGACGCCGGCACGCTGAATATCAACGGCCGCATCGCGCTGCCCACCGGCAAGCTAAGCGCAAGCGCGGACAACGCCTTGATCCTGGGCCCTGGCGCGCATCTGGACGTAGCTGGCCGGCCTGTACCATTCGACGACATCACAAAATACAGCTGGGGCGGCGACGTCAGCCTCCACAGCCGCCAAGGCGACATCACGCAAGCGGCGGGCAGCACCATCGACGTCTCGGCCCAACACAACCGCGCCGGCCGCCTGACCGCCGTGGCGCTGGCTGAGGACGCTGGCCGCGTGGACCTGCAAGGCCGAATTCTGGGCATGGCTTCGGGCAGCTATGACGCGGGCGGCACCCTGGTCCCCTACGCCTTCGGCGAAGTGGATATCCGAGCGCAGCAAGTGGACTTCGCGGCGCTGAACCAACGCCTGAACGAGGGCCAGGTCTTCGGCGGGCGCAGCCTGCAGCTCAAGCGCGGCAACCTTGCCATCGGCGACGAGGTACGTGCCCGCAATGTGAATATTTCGGTCGATGCCGGCAGCCTGACCGTGACCGGCCGCATTGACGCCAGTGGCGATGGCGTGGGCAGCATCCGCCTGGCCGCGCGCGATGGACTGCGCCTGGCGTCCACCGCAGTGCTGGATGCGCACGGCACGGCGCTGCGCGTGGACAGCTACGGCAAGATCATTGACGCGCCCAACCGCGCCATCGTGGAACTGAATTCGGGCAATGGCCAGTTGCGGATGGACGCAGGCGCGGTCATCGATGTGCGCGCCGGCACGGGTGCGCCCCGCCATGACGGCCTCCCGCGAGGCACGCTGGCGCTGAATGCGCCGCGGCTGGGTGGGGCGACTGGCGGCGACATCGACATCGACGCGCGCGGGCCGCTGGACATCCGCGGCGCGCGCAGCATCGCGATCAATGGCGTCTGGGTCTACACGGACGCAGCGCCAGGGACCGAAACGACGGCGGACGGCAAGCCCTACCAGATCATCGACCAGGCCTACCTGACCCGCCTGCATGGCGACAGCGTCGCCTTCATCAACCGGGCCCGGTCCAACGGCAATCTGATCAACGGCAGGCTGGCCGGCTTGCTCGCCTATGGCGACGCCCTGCACCTGCGCCCCGGCGTTGAGATCCGCAGCGCCACCGCAGACGGCAATCTGGTGGTGCAAGGCGACCTTGACCTGTCCGGTTTCCGCTACGCCAGCCTGAACCCGCATACGCCGCTGCGGCCGGGCGTCTACGGCTCGGGGGAAGTGGGCAATCTGGTCATCCGTGCCGGTGGGGACCTGCAGATCCACGGCAGCATCAACGACGGCTTCGCGCCGCCTCCAGAGGTCAAGCAGGACGTGAACGGCTGGCGCCTGCTGCCAGGCCGGGACTTCACCGGCGGTGACATGATCACGCCCCACGCCGGCGTGGTGCTGGCCGCCGGTACGGCGTTCCCGGTCGGTGTCACGCTGAATTACGACTTGACGCTGCAAGGCGCCACGCTTCTCGAAAATTCCGTCCTGCCCGTTACCGCCCCCTTGGCCCAGGCGCTGACGCTTCCCGCCGGCACCGTGCTATCGGCGCCCATCCTCAACCCGGACGGCACGGTGGCGCACGCAGCCGGCACCGTGCTGCGCCAAACGCTGACGCTGCCTGCGGGGATGGCGCTCGGCGCCGGCACGCGTTTGACAAGCACTGCCTTCCTTGGCGCCGTCACCTGGCCTGCGGGGGTTCCTCTGCCCCGCAACGCGAATCTGGCGGCTGCCGTCGCCCTGCCGCGCGGCGCACTGATCCCATCGGGCACCAACGTGAAACTGGAACCGGGCGTGGAATATGTCGATCTGCGCCCGCGCGTCGACGGCGCCCAGGGCCAGGTGTGGGCGGTAGCGCCCATGCTGCCCGAAGGTTCGCAATCCTGGTCAATGCGGCTGGCCAGCGGCGCCGACCTGGGCGCGGCCGATACGCGGACCACGCAGTTCACGACGAAGGAAGGCGCCAAGCGTGGGGACCTGGTGCTGGCCGACAGCCACTACGGCATGTATGGCTTTGATGGCCCCGGCAACTTCGTCTGGACGCAGCTGGTCGCCGACGACGTCGGCATGCCGGAACTGGTCGGCCAGGTCATCGATGATGCTTTCGTCCGCGACACGTTCGGCTATCCGAATGCCGGCGCCCTGTGCGCCGAACTCCCCGAGTACTGCGCCGCAAGCGGCGCGAACAACTACATCCCCGCGCCTGCCACCCCGCGCTTCAGCGTGCTGCGTACCGGCACCGGCGACCTGGATCTGCTGGCGGGCGGCAGCTTGCGCATGCAGTCGCTGTACGGCGTCTACACCGCGGGCACGTCATCCACTGGCACCTACGCGGGCGACCCCTATAACCAGCCTCGCCTGATCAATCCCGACGGCACGGTGCTGCGCGACCCGAGCAAGGGCTTTGAAGCCTTTGTGGATGGCGGGCCGCAAAGCGTCTACCGGGCCTGGTATCCGGATGGCGGCGGCAACGTGACGCTGCGTGCCGGCGCCAGCCTGACCGGCGATCTGATGACGGCATCCGTGGCTTCGTACGGGCGGCCATTGACCCGCTCGACCGGCTACTCCTCCGACCTGGTCGGAAACTGGCTGTGGCGCCAGGGCAGCGGCGACGCAGCGATAGGCCAGGCACAGCCCACTGCATGGTGGCTGAACTTCGGCACCTATACCTCCAGCGCGCCAGACCAGGCCGATGAATTGCGTGGCTTCACCGGCTTCGGCACGCTCGGCGGCGGCAACCTGGACATCGACGTGCGCGGCGACGCGGGCATCATCACCTCGCACCCCATCAGTTTCCAGGAACGCCAGATCAACCCGCGCAGCCAGGCCTTGACGCTGGCCGTGGCCAGCACGGGCCGCGTGATGGCCGACGGCACGTTGGCGCTGACAGGGGGCGGCGACATCATCCTGCGGGTCGGCGGCAGCTTGAATCCTGCGCTGCCCAGCCCCTATGAAGCCTCGGGCGCGGTCACCAACTTGCGCGGCCAGACACTGCTGCAAGCCGCCTCGATGGGCCGGATGGACCCCATCTACAACATTCGTGCGGCACGCGACACGCGCGCGCTGGACCGCTTCCAGGCCAGCACCTACGAGCCTGCGGGGGCGTTGACGCTGACGCCGGGAGACAGTGCATTCCAGCTGCAGAGCCTGGGAGACCTCGTTATCCAGGCGGCCAGGGACCCCGGCCGCGTGCTCCTGCCCGTGTCCATGCCATATACCCAGGCGGACGGCACACTGGGCGTCTACGGTTCCGACAGCTGGTTTTCGCTGTGGACGCCCAATACCGCCATCGACCTGTTCAGCGCGGGCGGCAACCTGGCGCCGGTACACAGGGCCGGCAACGACAATGACGGCATCGTCATCTACCCGTCGCAGTTCTCGTCGGTGGCCGCTCAGGGAGATATCCAGTACAACAATACGATCGCCCTGGCGCCCGGTGCCCTGTCCCGCCTGGACTTGCTGGCCGGCCACTCGCTCTATGGCGGCAACACCTCCTTTGGCCGCACCAGCGCCGATCCCGGCGCGTTGGCATCGATCTACCGCCCGGCTTTTGCCGGAAAGGTGAAGGCGGCCGAAAGCAGCAACATCATCTGGGGCCCCACCAACCTGTCCAGGGACGGTGCCTATCGCGACAACGTGTTGTTCGCCTTCGGGTCGTTGTCGGCCGCCACGTCAGGCGTCGTGGCGCCGTCGCGCTTCTATGCGAAGGACGGTGATCTCGTCGGCGTCAGCAGCGGCCGGCTGATCCAGCTGACGGACAACGGCAATGTCGTGACCGGCACCGACTGGTACGCCGCGGGCGGTCCGGTACGCATGATCGCCGGCCGGGACATCGTCGGCAGCGGCAGCCCGTTGGGGCCCGCCGATGCGTTGTCCACGCCCATCCCATATCAGTACACCGACAACCTTTTCGTGCATGGCGATGCGAACGACGTGTCGGTCGTGCAGGCCGGCCGCGACATCCTTTACGGCAGCTTCACCGTGGCCGGTCCCGGCACGCTGGAGCTTAGCGCGGGCCGCAATATCCTGATGGAAGACAAGGCCGCCGTCGTCAGCCTGGGGCCAGTCGTCCGCGGCGACACGCGCCCCGGCGCCAGCATCGTGCTGCAAAGCGGGCTGGGGGCCCAAGGTGCCGACTATGCCGGCTTCCTGCGCCACTATCTGGGCGCCGACGTCGCCGATCCTGGTCTGCCGCTGACGGACCAGGGCAAGCCGTTCAGGACCTACGAGGCCGAACTGCTGCTGTGGCTGACCCAGGCCTACGGCTTCGCCGGCAGCACCGACGACGCCCGCGCCTTCTTCAATGCGCTGCCGTCCGAGCAGCAACGGGTCTTCGCACGCCAGGTCTACTTTGCCGAATTGCGCGCCGGCGGCCGCGAGTATGGCGACAAGGCCGGTCCGCGCGAAGGCAGCTATCTGCGCAGCCGGCAAGCCATCGCCGCGCTGTTCCCGGGACAGCCCGCCGCGGGCGCGGCGCAAGCCGGTGGCGGCAGCGTCACGATGTACGGCGGCGCGGGCCTGCAGACCCGTAGTGGCGGCGATATCCAGGTGTTGACGCCGGGCGGCGCGCAAATCTACGGCGTGGAAGGCACCGCGCCTCCCGCCACCGCCGGCGTCCTGACGCAAGGCCGTGGCGACATCCAGCTGTACGCGGCAGACAGCATCCTGCTGGGCCAGAGCCGCGTCATGACGACATTCGGCGGCAACATCCTGGCGTGGTCGGCGCAGGGTGACATCAACGCCGGCCGCGGATCCAAGACCACGGTGGTCTACACCCCGCCGCGCCGGGTCTACGACGCGGTCGGCAACATCACCCTGTCACCCGCTGCGCCCGCCAGCGGCGCTGGCATCGCGACACTGGCGCCGCTGGCGGAAGTGCTTGCCGGCGACGTCGATCTTTACGCACCGCTGGGAACCATCGACGCGGGCGAAGCCGGCATCCGCGTGTCGGGCAACGTCTACATTGGCGCGCAATCCGTGCTGAATGCCGCCAACATCAAGACGCAAGGCGAAAGCGCCGGCATCCCGGCCGCCCCCAGCGTCAATACCGGTGCGCTGACCTCGGCCAGCAGCGCCGCCACCTCTGCCGCCAACGCCGCCCAGGACTCGGCGCAGCGCGCGCAGAACCAGGCGCGCCAGAACCTGCCGTCGATCATCAACGTGCAGATCCTGGGATTCGGCGAGGAATCGGCTTCAGGTACGTCGACGGTGGCGCCCAAAGACGGCCAGGCCGCGGATATCCCGGCCTACCGGCCCAACAATATGGTGCAGGTCGTGGGTGACGGCGCGCTGACGGCAGCGCAGTCGGCAAAACTGACGGGAGAAGAGAAGCAGGCGTTCGGGCTGTAGGGCAGGATGCGCCTTGGGGCAATGGCCGGCTCGCCGATGAAGCACCCGGCGGGCCGCCTCACACCCAGGATACGGGCCAGTGAGCCAGGCGCGTTACCTGGCCCTCCACGTCTTCGTATACGGCAAGCACACCGCGCTTGTTGCGCAAGACAACGACACGCTTGCCGTCAAATTCGTTGATGTGGCTGTAGTGCGCGGGTTCCGCGGCCCCGCCGTCCTGCTTGTAGGCCGTCTTGGCGCGGTCGACGAAGTCATCGTCGTCGCGCACCCCGCGCGTGATGCCCGGCCGCATACTGACCGGCGGCGCGTCCCCAAGGCGGAAGCTGACGCCGTCCGCCATGAAGCGCGCGATCTGCGCCTTCACCTGCGGAGAGTTGATTTCGGTTTGCCCGGCCGCATGGCTCATGAGGCGTTGCCTCGTGCCGTGAGGCAGCGCGCTCCAGTGGTTCAGGACGGAGGCGCCAAGTAAAGCCAAGATACGCTGTTCGGCGGCGTCCAGTTGCTCAAGCGCGAATGACGTGGCCAGTGCGGCGAACCGCCCGTGGCCTTGATCGTCCGATTCCGCCCTGCCTGCCCTGCCGGTTGAATTCGCCATGCGAATCTCCTGGGCGTACTGCACGGCATCAAGCTGGCCTGGCGTGCGCATCCACTACGAGCCGGCCGTGATTGATCGCGGCGTCCACCGCCATTCCGGGGCTGGATACAAACCCGCCCGATGCGAACAACGGCACGGTGTGGTGTTCGTTGAGTTTGTCCTGATCTGCCGCAAGTTCCACCGCAACGGTTGCGGTGAAGGCGGGCCGGCCGCTGCCCCCGACGGAAACGCGGGAAACGTTGGCGGTAAGGCGATAGCCCTTGTAGACCATATTATTGTGAAACATGAAACCCCCTATTTGATCAAAAGGCCCAAAGGGCCTTCATTCACAAAGCGCGGATTTGCGTAGCGTGAGGGCCTTTGGCGCCCTGCGCGGTGACATAGCTGACTCGCTGGTTTTCCAGCAGCACTTTATGCCCTTCGCTCACGATTTCGGAGAAATGCGCAAACAAATCCTTGCCGCCGTTCTCGGGCATGATGAAGCCGAAGCCCTTGGCATCGTTGAACCATTTGACGATTCCGGTTTCCATAATCTCTTTCCTTTAAATGCGGGCACCGCCCGCGAAATGAGCCTGTCAAGGAAAGGACCGCGAACAATGAAGCGCCCTCGGAGGGTGCAAGACCGGACGAAAATCACGATGCTCGAAAAGCTTCAAGTCCACTATGGGCGCAGGGGTAGTTAAAGTCAATCGGCGTTTCCGATTACCACCAAATAGTTATTCTGGTGCGTTTTGACCGCTAATTCACCGTAAATGCGCCCATCCCGGCCTGCATATGCACCGGGGATTTACTTATTGCGTAACGGGCGCCGCATTTGCATACGCGCGCGTAATAAAGCGCGTATCCTGAAGCGATGGTGCTTGAACGCGCGTTGCCTCGCCGTATCGCCATACAGGAGTATGGTCATGCCCACCCCCCGCAATACCCCCCCGTGCACGCGCCGAACCTTGCGTTTCACGACAATGGCGCGCGCGCTGACTGCGGAACGCGCGTGAGCGCTTTCAGAAGGTCGATCGCCAAATTCGCAAATGCGTGCGTGAAGTTGCTTCCCCCCGCATCGCCGTCACCGCGTGGCGGTGGCGGTGAACCCAAGCGCACGGTACAGCGCGACCACGCGGCCATCTCGTCGCCGTGGCGCATCTACCGCATCTATGCCCGCCCCGGGCATCTGCTGATGCGCAACGAACAAGGCCGGATCCTGGACCTGGGCGTCATGAAAGGCGCTGAACCCGACCTGGCATACCGGCTGTTCGCCAGTGACCTCCAAGGCAAGGGTTTCGCCACGCGCACCTTGCTGCTGGACGACATTGCCCGCCGCATCGAAGCCGGCGAAATCAACAAGGAACTGCTGAACCTGCCCGATTGGGATCAGCCTCTTGGCGCAGACCTGGACCGGGGCACGCATACGGATGTGTCGATGAAGCTGGGGCGGTAAACCGCCCGCTTCACCCGCGTGGGATACTGTCCCCCTGAGAATTTTCAGGGCCCGCCCGATGCAAGACCCCGCCGCAATCCTGAACGCGTTTGAACGCCTGGGTTGGAAGAACAACGACCCGATGGCGCAGACGCTGCGGTTGCGCCTTGAAGACCCGAAGGCGCTGGGCGAACTGGTCGCGCAAGCGCTGGACCGCTCGCTCGACAACGCCACGTTCATCGATGCCGCGCTCGACCTCATGGACGACGACGCCTACGCGGCGACGGTCACCCTGGCCTGGCAGCGCGCGATGCAAGGCGTCCGTTCGGACATCTTGTCCGCGGTGCTGGATTCCGCTGCCCTGCAATACCCCGATGCCTTTGCCGGCCACTGGGAACGCCTGCTTACCGCCGTGCACACCGGCGACGGCGGCCCGGAATACCTGGATGGCCAAGCCTGGCGCGCGCTGGACGACGCGACGATCGACGCATGGCGCGCCGGGCTGGAACCGGACATCAGTGAAGAAACGCTGGGCCGCGCGCGCGCCATCGCCCTGCTTCGCTCTCGACGGCCGAACGCCGTGCTGCATGCCTGGGCGCGCTTGTTTCCCGATGCATCGGATCCCGCTGCCCGCTCCTGGCTGATGCTTGCCGGCTATGCCAGACAGGCGGACGGCTTGCGTTCGCTGCATACGGAATCCCCGTTGCACATCGGATTCAGCGCCACGCAGCGCAAGCCCATGCTGGCGAGCCAACCCGCCTGGCGACGCGACATCCAGAAGGCCCATCCCACCTGGAACCCCGGCACGCCGCCCGTCACGCAAGCGCGCATGGGCGGCGTGCTGGCCAGCACCTGCGGACTCTGCCATGCCCCGTTGCACCGGTTGCTGTCCATGCGGGAGCCCGCCCTCGTCGGCATCGACGGCAGCGGCCCGATCGAATTCGTCACCTGCCTGTCTTGCCAAGGTTGGGAAAGCGACGGCCCGATGTTCTATCGGCACGACGCCGACGGCGTTGTCAGTGCGCACCCGGTCCAGCAGCGCGACGACCCCTTGCGTCCCGAGGTCGTCGCCCACGCGTTGCAAGACGCCGAGGTCCAGCTCTTTGCCGCCCCCGGCCGCTGGGCCTGCCAGGATTGGGGCGAATCAAACGGCCGCCAGAACCTCAGCCGCGTCGGCGGCGCACCCAGCTGGGTGCAATCCCCCGACTACCCGGCCTGCCCCGACTGCCAACAGGACATGGCCTTCGTCATGCAACTGGATTCCGGATTGCCGCAGGCCGACGGCGGCGAATGGTTGTGGGGCAGCGGCGGCTGCAACTACACGTTCTGGTGCGCCGGCTGCCGCGTCAGCGGGCAACTGTGGCAATGCACGTAGACGACTGATTTTTGTCTGCGGTCCGTCCTGTACGCAATGACGAGCAGGTATTCGCGCAGGGCATGCATCAATCGAGGCGATAGGGAAACCGTCCTAGATTCGAGCAACTCGGTTGATGCCGACCCGACCCCACGGTAGAACTCGTCGGAACCGTCCCATCCCAAGCAGGGCGCCAGCCATCGGTGCCTGACGACGGACTTGCTAACCTATATAGCTTAGGCTATAACAATGACAGCTCCGCCGAGCACGTTCTCCATCAACTGGGCCAGGAAAGCCGTCAAGCAATGGCTGAAATTTCCCACAGCCGATCGAATCAGGATAACTACCGAGATCACCAGACTGGAGTTGTTCCCGGCCCTTTCGAATATCAAGGCGCTTTCGAATCACGAGTTTGGATATCGGCTCCGCGTCGGCCAGTATCGGGTCTTATTCGACGTCCGAACTGAAATTCGGATCATAGACATTCAGGAAGTGAGAAAGCGCGATGACAACACCTATTGAATCCAATGCGCGTGGCCGCCGCAGGCTCCATCCCACTATCCTGGAAGCCGACGGAAAGCCGACCTTCGTCGTTCTGCCCTATGCCGAATATCTCGCACTGACCGGCGACCAACAGGCCATCCCCCATCCCCACCCCCGCATTCCTGCCGACGGCACGATCCCGCACGAGGTCGTATCGTTGATGGCCAACAATGGCTGGAGCATCTTGCGGTCATGGCGCGAGTATCTCGGCCTCACTCAAGTACAGATGGCATCACGCCTTGGCATACGCCAACCCAGCTATGCCACGATGGAGGCGCCTGGCGCCAGGACGAAGAGGGTCACTCGGGAACGCATTGCGAACGCGCTTGGCGTGCAGTTTGACCAGATTGACGTATAGGGCCGATCACTCCCGCGTCGGCTTTGCCAATCCCCCTATCCAATCACCGCATTGAAAATTTGATGACGACTTCCACCACTTCCCCCTACCCCATCGCCATCAGCCCCGACCAGGTTGGCGAATACCCTGCCCTGACCAAATCCGGCGGCGGCTATTTCTACGATGACGTGTTGGAATACCGCGTGTGGGTGCACCCGCATGCGGGTGGCGAGGATCTGCACGATGGCGACGACTATTACTACGCGTTCGCCACCTTCGAGGACGCGGCGGAATGCTCGAACGAGACGCCGGGCGCGGAGCGGCCGCTGGTGCTGGTCCGGCAGTTCGAGTCCATCAACGAACCGTCGCCGGGCGTCTTCGAGCATTACACCACCGAGCGCATCACCGAATGGCGCGTGGAGTGGCTGGCGGACTGCAAGCGCACCGCCGCCTCCATCCCGGACTTCCTGAAAAGCCGCGCGCGCTAGGCGCCTGCCCGTCAGCTCATGTACACGCCACCGTTGATGGCGTAGTTGGCGCCCGTTACGAAGGCCGCCTCGTCGGACGCCAGCCAGGCGCACAACCCGGCCAGGTCACGGGCGGTGCCCAACCGCCCCACGGGCACGCTTTCGATGATGCGGTCCAGCAGCGCGGGCGGGAAAGCCTTCACGGTATCGTCCGCGATGAAGCCGGGCGACACCAGGTTCACCGTCACGCCGCGCGCCGCCACTTCCTGCGCCAATGACCGCGTGAAGCCGATCACCGCGCCCTTGGCGGTGGCGTAGTTGATCTGGCCGATCTGGCCTTTTTCGGCCGCGACCGATCCGATGTTGATGATGCGGCCCCAGCCACGGTCGGCCATGCTGTCGACGACCTGCTTGGTGCTGTTGAACAAGGTGTCCAGATTGCTGCGCAACACGGCTGACCAGTCTGCATACGCCATCTGGCGAAAGCGCATGTCCAGCATCGATCCGGCATTATTGACCAGCACATCGATCTCGCCGACTTCGCGGCGGACCTTCGCGAACGCCGCCTCGGTCGACGCCCAGTCGGTTGCATCCCCTTCCGACGCGATGAAGTCGTAGCCCAGGGATTGCTGTTCCTTCAGCCACGCGTCGCGGCGCGACGAACGCGGGCCGCAGCCGGCCACCACGCGGTGCCCGGCCTGGTGTAGCGCCTGGCAGATCGCGGTGCCCGTATGGCCCATTCCGCTGGTGACATAAGCAATGCGCAAAGCCATGAACGTTCCTTTATGAAAGTGCGGCAGGCGCCGCGGATCAACCGACCGCCCCGACCAGCGGGAACAAGCCGAACGCCAGCGCGGCCGCCAGCATCACCATGCAGACCATCGTGGCCCACTTCAGCGCGTAGCGCTGGTGGTCGCCGAATTCCACGCCTGCCAGGCCGACCAGCAGGTACGTCGACGGCACCAGGGGGCTCAGCAAATGCACCGGCTGGCCGATGAGCGACGCGCGCGCCATCTCGACGGGCGAAATGCCGTAGCCCTGCGCGGCTTCGCTCAGGATGGGCAACACCCCGAAGTAGAAGGCGTCGTTGGACATGAAGAACGTGAACGGCAGGCTGACCAGGGCGGTGATGCCGGCCAGATACGGTCCCATCGCATCCGGAATCACGGCAAGCAGGCTGCGCGACATGGCCTCGACCATGCCCGTGCCCGACAGGATGCCCGTGAAGATGCCCGCGGCGAAAATCAACGACACCACCGACAGCACGTTGCCCGCGTGTTGCGCGACGCGGCGGCGCTGCTCGGCCAGGTTTGGATAGTTGATGATCAGCGCAACCGCGAAAGCGATCATGAACAGCACCGGCAACGGCAGAATGCCCATCACAAGGCTGACCATCAGCGCCAGCGTCAGCCCGGCGTTCACCCACAGCAGCTTGGGGCGGCGCAGGTCGTGGTCGACTTCGATCTCGGGCAGGTTCTTTGGGCCGTCTTCGTCGTAGCCGGCATGCAACGACGCGCCCTGCGGCAGCGACAGCACGCCCAGGCGGCGGCGCTCGCGCAAGCCCAGGAAGAACGCCAGGACCAGGATCGAAACGATGGCCACGCCCATCACCGGCACCAGCGGCACGAAGATATCGCCCGCATCCACGTGCAAGGCGCTGGCGGCGCGCGCCGTCGGCCCGCCCCACGGTGTCAGGTTCATGACGCCGCTGGCCAGCATCGCCAGGCAGGTCATGGACAGCGCGTTCATTTTCAAGCGGCGGTACAGCGGCAGCATCGAGGCCACCACGATCATATAGGTCGTCGAGCCGTCACCATCCAGCGAGATCACCAGCGCCAGCACGGTGGTGCCGACCACGATTTTCAGCGGATCGCCCTTCACCGCGCGCAGGATGCGCCCCACGATGGGGTCGAACAGGCCTGCGTCGATCATCACCCCGAAGTACAGGATCGCGAACATCAGCATCACGCCGGTGGGCGCGATCTTGCGGATGCCGTCCAGCATCATCTTGTCGATACCGGCGCCGAAGCCGCCCAGCAACGCAAAAATAATGGGGACAAGGATAAGGGCGACCAACGGCGACAGGCGCTTGGTCATGATCAGCGTCATGAACGTGATCACCATGCCGAAGCCAAGCAGGGTCAGAAGCATGAGGGGTATCTCCGACTAGTCATTGTTATGTGTGGCGCTGCTTCCGGCGGGGGAAGCAGGTGCGCAAGACTAGGAAGAAAAGCTGTCTGGAACCTGTCGTTTTCTGGCAAGCGCGCCCGCGAAGGCCCGGGCACGCACGGGGCTTTACAATCGGCCGATGCGCATCCTGGTAATCGAAGACGACGAGGATCTGGCCGACGCCATCGTCCGCCGGCTGCGCCGTCTCGGCCATGCCGTGGATTTGCAGAAAGACGGGCTTAGCGCCGACGGCGTGCTGCAATACGAGACCTTCGACCTTGTCATCCTGGACATCGGGCTGCCCCGCATGTCCGGCTTCGACATCCTGCTTCGCCTGCGCGACCGGGGCAGCAAGACGCCCGTGCTGGCCCTGACCGCCCGCATCGACATCGAAGATCGCGTCCATGCCCTGGATACCGGGGCCGACGACTATCTGGCCAAGCCCTTCGACTTCCGCGAGCTGGAAGCCCGCTGCCGCGCGCTGCTGCGCCGGCCGCTCGCCCAGGCAGCCGGCGTGCAGCGTTTTGGCGACTTGACCATCGATAGCGCCGCCCGCCAGGTCACCCTGGCCGGTCAACGCATCGACCTCCCCAAGCGCGAGTACAGCCTGCTGGAAATTCTGCTGGCCGGCATGAACCGCGCCGTCAGTAAAACGGAAATCGCCAACAAGCTGTTCGCCTTCGACGACGACGCCGCCCCCAACGCCATCGAGGTCTACATCGCCCGTCTGCGTCGCAAGCTGGAAGGGTCGCCGCTACGCATCGAAACGCAGCGCGGCACGGGTTATCTGCTGACCGCCACCGACGACGCGGACAGCGGCGCGCCGCCCCCGCCCCGGGCCTGACCCGTGCAGCACGGCCGCATCTCCGTCCGCCGCCGCCTGCTGGCCATGCTGATGGCGCTGTTCGCCGTCGGCCTGGGCGCGCTGTACCTGCTGGTGCGCGGCTATGCGCATCAAACCGCCGACACCACTTATGACCAGCTGCTGCGCGCATCGGTGCTTTCCATGGCCGACAGCCTGCAACTGGTGCAGGGCAAATGGCAGATGGACATGCCCTACGCCGCCCTGGCCCTGCTGGAACAGGCGCCGCGCGATCGCGTGTTCTACCGCGTGGCCACCGGCAGCGGCGCGCTGATCTCCGGCTATGCCGACCTGCCGCCCCCGCCGGACGATTCGCGCCAGCTCTACACCGCGGCCTATCAGGGCGGGCCGGTGCGCATCGCCTGGATGGAGCGCAAGGTGGCGGGCCCCCACAGCGCCGAATCGGCCGTCATCCAGGTGGCGCAAACGCGCGAGGCCCGCAATGCGCTGGCCGAAAATATCCTCTGGCAGGGCACCCTGGCGCTGATCGGGTTCACGGCCGCGGCGCTGGCCCTGGCGTACTGGGGCCTGCAACGGTCCCTGTTCCCCATCCAGCGCATCGAACGTGAACTGGCCGCCCGCAACGCCTCCGACCTGCATCCCATCACCGCGCCGGTGCCCGAAGAGCTGGACACCCTGGTGCACTCGCTGGACGGCTTCATGGCGCGCCTGGCGGACAACCTGGACACGCTGCGCCTCTTCATCGCCGAAGCCGCGCATCAATTGCGCACGCCGCTAGCCGCGTTGCACGCGCAGATGGAAGTGGCGCTGGACGAAGAGGATCCTGCCGAGCAACGCCGCAGCCTGGTGGCCGTGCTGCGCAATGCCGAAAAACTGTCTCGGCTGGTCAATCAGCTGCTTAGCGACGCTAGCGTCATCCACCGCAGCAACGTCAAGCAGTTCCAGCCCGTGAACGTGGCCGACCTGCTCAGCCAGGCCGTGCATGACACCGTGCCGCAAGCCGAGCCGCAACCGGACGTCCGGCTGCGCCTGCCGGAATCCGCCGGCGCCAGGCCGCCCCTGGTACTGGGCGATAGCCTGATGCTGCGCGAAGCCTTCAAGAACCTGATCGACAACGCCCTGCGCCACGGCAGCAACGAACACGGGCACATCGACATCCGGCTGGAGGCCGACGACGGCAATTGGCGCATCACGGTATCGGACCAGGGGCCGGGCATTCCGCCAGCGCTGGCCAACACCGCGTTTGAGCGCTTCGCTCGTGGGCCGAACCCCCGCACGCCCGGCGCCGGCCTGGGATTGTCGATCATCAAGCGCGTCGTCGACGTCCACCAGGGCAGGCTCAGCCTGAGCAACCGCGTGGGCGGCGGCCTGGATGCCGTCATGACATTGAAGGCCGCCCCCCATGATGCGTAGCGCCCTGTCCGTGATCCGCGCCGCCGGCGCGATGGCCGCCCTGCTGCTTGCCTTGCTGCCTGCCGCGACGGGACACGCCGCCGAGGTCAGCGGCGGCGGCCTGACACTGGGCCCGGCCGACAGCAAAAACGTGCTGATCTTGCACGCTTCCAACAGCGTGCAGGTCTTTCGCGGCGTACTGGAGGACTTCAGCGCACTGCATCCCGGCCTCCGGCTGGAATACACCGAACTGTCCACGCAACAGCTCTATCGCGACACCGTCGAACGCGCCGCACGGCCTGCCGTCAAGAGCGGCCCCGATCTGGTCATCAGCAGCGCCATGGACTTGCAGACCAAGCTGGTGAACGACGGCTACGCGCAGACGCACGTATCGCCCGAGACCCGCTCGCTGCCGGCCTGGGCCAACTGGCGCGACGAGGTTTTCAGCATCGGCACCGATCCTATCGTCATGGTCTACAACACCCGCCGGCTTGCTGCCGCGCGCGTGCCGCACACCCGCCGTGAACTGCTGTCGCTGCTGCAAGCGCCCGACCGGCCGCTGGCGGACCGGATTTCGACTTACGACGTGCAAGGCAGCGGCATCGGCTACCTGGCCGCCACGCAGGACACGCGGCTGGACAGCATGGCCGGCGCATTGCTGGCGGCCTTCGGCCGCAACGGCGTGTCCGTCCACGAATCCACCGAGGATGCGCTGGACAAACTGGAGCGCGGCGACATCACGCTGGCCTATAACCTGCTGGAGTCCTATACGCGGCACCGTATCGACCAGGGCGCGCCGCTGGCGATCATCTATCCGCAGGACTACACGTTGATGCTGTCGCGCTCGGCGATCATTCCGAAACAGGCGCCTCGCGGCGACCTGGGCGCGCTGCTGCTGGATTATCTGCTGTCGCCCCGGGGCCAGGAAATGCTGGCCAAGCAGTCCGGCATGCGGCCGGTCAATGCCTCGGTCGTCCCGGCGGCCGGCGTGCGCCCCATGGCGCTGGGCGTGGGGTTGCTGGTGTATCTGGATCCGTTGAAAAAACGGCATTTCCTGGACGTCTGGCGGGCAGCCATGCAGACGCCCTGAAGCAGATGCCCCGGTACGGCTGCCCCATGGCGGGCAGATATGCCGTTTTCCTTGCGTCCAATGGACAGGGATTCCTCCCGGATCGCCCATTCACGCGCATAATTTTCCCCTGGGCCCCACCCACCACCTGCGACACGTAGCCGCGCTTACGTTTGAACCAGCGTTGGAGGCACATCATGGCCGAACCTCAGATTGCCGTACGCCCTGCCACCGGCGCCGCACCCGCCCTGGCCGATTCCAACCCGCCGTGGCAAGACATCCTGCACACCCCGCACGCGTTGGCCGATACCGGCGGCGTCGCCCGGCACAGCAGACGTGCCTTGCGCCAGCAGGCCTTGTCCGCCGGCTGGCAATCCATCGACAGCGCCTTCTCCGGCCTCGGCGAAGCCGTGTTGCTGATCGGCAAGGACTCCGCGGTCGACAAGATGTCCGCATTGGCGATGCGCTACCTGGACGACGGCCACGGCTGGGCGGTACGGGACGGCACGTTGCGCCATGCCAACGCCAAGATGCAGCGCTTGTTCGAGGCCTATTGCGCCGCCGTCTCGCGCGACAGGCAGATGCGCTCGCTGGCGACAACGGCCAGCTGGGGCGAGGTCTTCTGGATCGACATCAGCGCCGCCCCCGCCGCCCTTGGCCAGATCCGCGGGCCCATGATGCTGCTGCGCATGCGCCGTAAAAGCGCCTTCGCCATGCCCGACGTGGCCAAGCTGAAATCCGTCTTCGCCATCACCCCCGCCGAGGCCGCCGTGCTGGCGGGGCTGGCCGCAGGCCACAGCGTGGAGGAAGTGGCCACGTTGCGTGGCGCGTCGGTGCTGACCGTGCGCAAGCAAGTGGCGTCGCTGCTCAGCAAGATGGAATGCCACCGCCAGTCCGAACTGGTCCGCCTGGCGTCCCTGCTGTAGGCGGAGGGCTCGCCTGCGGCCATGCGGCGCCCCCCATGCGGCCCTACCATGAACCCGAAGCCAAGGGAGGAGGGGCCCTCCGGTCACGCCAGGTACGACGCCACCTCGTCGGCCGTCAGATAGCGCGTGAAGGTCATCGACGGCTGCTGCGCGTCGTGGATGATGCCGTTGAACCCCGACCAATTGCGCTGGGTGCCCGCTTCCGTCTCAAGCGCGATCAGCACGCGCTTGCCGTGCTTGGCCATGTTGTGGCGCAGCGCCGCTTCGCCCCACGCCCACAACATCGGCTGGACCAGTTCGCCCCCGGAATACGCGCCGACCTGCAGCCATTGGAAGTCGGCGGTGTCCCGCTCCATCTCGGGCTGGCGCGGCGCGATCTCGCGTTGGACGCCCAACGCCTCGGCATGCTCGCCAATGATGATCTGCAACAGCGTAAAGGCGTGGAAAGTGTTGTTGACGGCGTGGGCGCGCGCCACGAAGCCCGATCGGGACGCCGGCAGCACCACCACCAGTTCGTCTTCGTAGCTGACTTGCGCCGCCATCCACAAATAATGCAGTTGCTCGAACGGCAAGCTGTCGTTGTGGGTGGCCATCGGATGCAACAGGGCCATCAACGCCGTGTCGGACACAAAGGCGTGATGATTGCCTCGGTCGCGCATCAGCATCGTCATCATGGGCAAGACAAGCACGTCCACGGATTGATGCAGGGCTTCGATCTCCCATCGGCGGTCTTCCGGCACCCCGGCCAATTTCGCCTGCGCGTCCGTCCAGGCCTGACGATCGGCCGCTTCGACTTCCTCATCGTCGTCTTCCACCTCCTGCGCGCAATAGGGGCGCAGGGTCTCCAGCCATGGCCGCAACAGTGATTGCAGGGTGGGAAACAGGATGGCGGGATCTGCGTCGTCTTCAACCAGCGACCCGCACATCAGCGCCAGGGCCGACGCGCGATTGGGATGAAGCCGGGCAAGCAGATCGGCGCAGACCCGAAGGCAGGCAGCGGTGTGGGCCGGGTCTTGCGCATGCGCGTAGAAGGCGCGGACTTCGGGACGGTTGAAGAACTGCTCCAGGGAATCCAGATCGTCCGGCGTCAGAATCGGGCTGGACAGCGGGGCGGAAAGCGCAGCGGCAAGGTCGTCAAGGGGCATGGGAACCAGTGGCACGCAAGGTGCAAGTCGAGAACATCTGGAGAATATCGCGGGAGGATACCCCGCCACATCAGGCCGGGCCAGCGTGCGGTGCGCCGACGTCTAGTGAATGGGCCTGATGGCCTGCCTCGCGAAGGCCATGGTAGATTCATTTGTCGATCCCACCGCCACCGCCCATGCCGCCCTCCATGGAACCAGGAAACGCCGATCCGAAGCCCTCGCAGCCCGCCTCGGGAAGTGTTGCCACGGCAGAAGACGCAGGCCACTGGCCGCCGGCGATCATCCCCGCGCGGACCGCGCTGCTGGTCATGCACTATCAGACCGACATCCTTGAACTTTTCCCGTCGGTCGCCCCCGCCCTGGTGTCCAACACGCGCCGCCTGTGCGATGCGGCCCGGCAAAACGGCGTCAGCGTCTATTTCGCCAACATCCGGTTCAGCCCTGGCTATCCCGAGGTCAGCCCATTGAACAAGAACGGGCAAGGAATCAAGCAGATGGGCCTTTTTCTCGGCGACGACCTATCACCCGCGCTTGGCCGGCAAGCCAGCGAACCGCTCATCATCGCGCACCGCGCCAGCGTGTTCCACGGCACCGATCTGCAGGTCCGGCTGTCGGCGCAGGGCATCGATACGCTGATGATGGCGGGCATCGCCTCGACCGGCGTCGTGCTGTCGTCGGTAGCGTATGCCAGCGATGCCGATTTCCGGCTGATGACCGTCAAGGATTGCTGCTACGACCCCGACCCGGTAGTGCACGAACACCTTTTTGCGACGGCATTCGAGTCGCGCACGACCGTGCTTTCGCTGGCCGACGCCTTGTCATTGCTGGCCTGATCGGCGGCATGAACGTGGGCCTTCGCCTTCCCCGCCATTTGATAAACGTATCAGACTGCAAGGTCGCCGGCCGGCTCCGCAACCGCGTCGCTCGGTGCCCAAGCCGCCCCGAATCGCGACGCGCGCCATCTTGCAGGGGCCGACGAAACGTTTGCGACGTTACAAGCCCACTCATATCTCATCAAATGAAACACCTGTTCCGCGCCGCGTGATTTAGTTGTATTGCTGGCTTGCGAGACCGCCCGGCGGCACGACGCTCCGGGGCCTGCAGGCCGATATAAAAGCAATAAACCGGAAGGAGGAGCCATGCGTATTCTTTATCGCAGGATCGCCGCATTGCTGGCGAGCGGGCTGATCGTTGTCGTGGCCGGCTGCGCCGCGCCCGGCGGCAAGAAAGACACGATCGATATGGCGGGACTGTCCCAGCCCGTGGAGATCGTCCGAGACAAACACGGCGTATCGCACATTTACGCCCAGAACCAGAACGACCTGTTCTTCGCCCAAGGCTTCAGCGCCGCGCGCGACCGTTTATGGCAGCTGGACCTGTGGCGCCGCCAGGGCGAAGGCAAGATGGCCGAGCAATTCGGCCCGCGCTTCATCGAACAGGACCGCGCCGCGCGCCTGTTCCTCTTCCGCGGCGACATGCAGGCGGAGTTCGCCAGCTACCACCCCGAAGGCCGGGCCATCCTGACCGCGTTCGCCAATGGCATCAACGCCTATGTGAAATGGGTCAAGGCCAACCCCGAGCAATTACCGCCGGAATTCAAACTGACTGGCACCGAGCCTGGTTACTGGAGCCCGGAGACCTCGCTGATCCGCATCTACGGGCTGACCCGCAACCTGAACGAAGAAGTCAAGATGGCGCAGAAGGTCGCCGCCTTGGGATTGAACAACGTGCAGGGGTTGAGCACGTTCGAGCCGCCCCTGGCCTTGCAGGTGCCGGCGGGGCTGGACGTGCGTCAGATCGACAAGACCATCCTGGCCAATTACGCCCTGGCGCGTGATGGCCAGAAGTTCGTCGCGGCCGACTTCCCGCGCAGTCCGCTGGCCGCCGATCAACGCGCCACGCTCGCCAGCGCGCTGTCCGAAGGCAGGCTGGCATCGCTGGATCCGGATTTCGATCCGATGGCGACCCGCTATGAAAGCAATAACTGGACGCTAGGCGGCCAACGCACCGCCACCGGCAAACCCATCCTGGCAGGCGACCCGCACCGCTCCATCACCATGCCGTCGCTGCGCTACATGGTGCATCTGAACGCGCCGGGCTGGAACGTGATCGGCGCCGGCGAACCCGCGTTGCCGGGCGTCTCCATGGGCCATAACGACCGCATCGCGTTCGGGCTGACGATCTTCGCCTTCGGCGACGAAGAGGATCTCTACGTCTATGACACCAACCCGGCCCAACCCGACGAATACCGCTACCAGGGCCGTTGGGAAAAAATGCGCCAGGTCGACGAGTCCATCCCCGTGCGCGGCGCGGCGCCCGCCGTTCGCAACCTGAAGTTCACGCGTCACGGTCCGGTCATCCACGAAGACCGGATTCGCCACAAGGCCTATGCCTTGCGCGCCGCCTACCTGGAATATCCCGGCACGGCAGCCTACCTGGCCAGCTTGCGCCTGAACCAGGCGCAGAACTGGAACGAGTTCGTCGCCGGCATGGAAAAGCACTACACGCCCAGCGAGAACATGGTGTACGCCGACGTGGACGGCAACATCGGCTGGTTTGGCGGCAGCATCGCGCCGATCCGTCCGCGCGGCGACTGGTCTGGCATGTTGCCCGTGCCGGGCAATGGCGATTTCGAGTGGCGCGGCATCCTGCCGGGTAGCGCGCTGCCACGCGCCTACAACCCGCCGGAAGGCTACGTGGCGACGGCCAACGAATACAACCTGCCCGTCGACTTCACGCACAAGGACATGTCGGCACGCACCTGGGCCGAACCCTACCGCGTCCAGCGCATCCGCGAAGTGCTGGCTGAAGGCCGTGGGCTGACGGTGCAGCAATCCCAGGATCTGCAATACGACAACCTATCGATCCCCGCACGCACGTTGACGGCTTACGCCAAGTCGCTGAACGCCGCCGACCCGGCCTTGAATGACGCGCTGGGCCTGCTGAAGGACTGGGATTCGCGCATGGACACCGAATCGCGGGCGGCCTCGGTCTACGCCTTCTGGCTGCCCGAAGTAGTCAAGCGCGTGACGGACCTCTACGTGCCGGCGAACGGACGCGAGACCTTCGGCGAACTGTCTACCCGCAAGACGCTGGAAAAGCTGGCCACGCCCGATGCCGCTTTCGGCCCCCGGCCGGAACAGGGCCGGGACGCGCTGCTGCTGCAGGCGCTGGCCGATGGGGTGCAAAAGCTGCGCGCCAAGCTGGGAACGGATTCGACCCAGTGGCAATGGGGCAAGCTGCATCACATCCAGTTCGAGCACAGTCTGGCAAGCCTGCTGCCGCCCGACACCGCAAAGGCCTACGGCACGCCGCGCTATCCGGTGGGCGGCGACAACGACACGGTGCATCGCGCCACGTTCCGCAAGAGCGATTTCCGCCAGATCAGCGGGTCGTCGTACCGCCAGGTGATTGATGTGGCCGACTGGGACAACTCACGCGTGCAGAACGTGCCGGGGCAGTCGGCGGATCCACGCAGCCCGCATTACCAGGATCTGCTCAAGGATTGGGCCACGGCGAAGTACTTCCCCATGGCCTTCAGCCGAGCCAAGGTGGATAGCGAACGCGCGGATACGCTGACGCTGCGGCCATCGGGAAACTGAGAAGACGGGCCGATTAACCCCTACCGGGCTGCGATTCAAGGACGGCGTCGCAGCCCGTTTTTTTCATTCAGGAGAATGCATGTCCCAAAGAACCCTTACCGACTCCCGAAGCTCCGATCGCCGACAGCCCAGCGAACGGCGTTTCTGGTTCATCGTCTTGGCCGGGACGCTGGCCGCCCTCAGCTACGAAATCGTGTCTCTGCTGCAAGGCGAATTCTCGGTGTTGAAGAAGCTGCTGCTGCCCGGGCTTTTGCTGGCGTGGCTTTACCACGGTAGTCCGTGGGCGCGCTGGATCTTGATGGCGTTGCTGCTGGGGTTCGGCGCCCTCAATCTGTACCTGGGACTCGGGCTGCTGCAAGACGCTCCCGACCGCCTGCTGTACGTGTTCGTTTTCAGCGGTTTCATGGTGGCGACGGGCCTATATTTGGCATTCGCCAACAAGGACTTTTCCCGCTATCGCAATTATGTTGCCGTGCGCGAGGACCTTCGCGCCCGCGCACGACGCCCGCCTGCCCGGTCTTGATCCGGGCATGGCTGCAGGACGGAAACGGCGACGCTTATCCGGCGTCGGCCGTCGTTACTTCCCCGACGCGTCCTGCTCCACCACCATGTCCAGCACGTACACCTTCGAGGGCGCATCGGCGGGCGGGTTTTTCCAGTCGTAGCGCTTCACGCGCAGCACGGTACGCACGCCGTCCTTGTGTTCGAAGCCTTCGATCGACTGATACAGCGGATGCCACTTTTCCTGCGCCGGCTGCTGCACGCCCGCGTCGTTATAGCGGCGTTCGCGCACCATCAGGCACTGGTAGTTCGGGATCATCGGGTGGCTGCATTCCGCTTTCTTCGCGGCCACTTCCAGGAACATGGTTTCACCCGCGCTGCCATAAAGCGTCTCCGGCGTCGGCTCGCCGACGAACTTCAGGACGCTGCCGTCCTGCGCCACCAGTTCCAGGGCAGGCTCGGCGGTGTCCCCGGACAGCGTTGCGCGCAGGTCTCCGTTCACGCGTTGATTGACCTCTGCATCCAGCTGCATCAGGCTCTGTTCGCAAGCCTTCATCGTTGATGCCAGGTTGTTCACATGCAGCACGCCATTCTTGTAGGTGTACCCGCCGAATTGCGCGTTGCAGCCGCCACGGATATTCAGGGCGTCATTCGAAAACGTCAGGCGCAACTGATGCTCGATCCCTTTCTGCAACGCGGCGATCGGCTTGCCCGACGCGTCGCTGGCGGATGCCAGACGCCAGTGGTACGCGGGCAGGGTCAATGGGCTGGCGGGCGACGTGGCGGTAGGAGTGGGCATGGAAGACGATCCTTCGCTGGGAGGGGTAACCGGAGCGCAAGCCTGAAGCAGCGCGGCGCATGCGGACGCAAGAAGGATTATTTTTTTCATGGTTCGTTCCTGTAAGCCGGATGGCACTGATGACAAGCGGCATTCTACGTTCACGCTATGGACGAAATGGGATGACGGGCTCCCAGACCGTTTCAAAACCTTGCCAGACGCGATGCCGGGAAAAGGCGACGGCGGCGCCAGCAGAAAACGCCGATGCCCTCCTGCCAAGGCGACAATCGCGACTCTGGCGGACAGGCTGCTGGGCGACAGCAGACGTTTACAGTCTGACACCATCCCCCGTCCTCTATGCCGTGCGCAGCATTCCCATCTCTTCCCGCACCACGCCCTGCTGCACCAGGCGGGACACCGCCATCCCGACCCGGGCTTCCGCATCCGCCAACGTCCGCGCCATTCCCAACATGCGGCACACGGACTTGATCACGTCTGCCTTGGGTGCGTTGCCGGCCATGGCCAACACGTGCAAGACGCCGTTGGCCAACTCCTGGACGCACACATCGTCAATGCGGCGACGCGTGGCGTCATCGTCGCCGGCACTGCGAAAACCCTTCCATTCTTCAGGCTTCACGCCCCCGGGCCAATAGAAGGTGGCGTCCCCTTCCTCGGTCTGCCCGACGTCCATCGGCGTCAAGGTGCGCAGGCGCTCGACAATCCGGACGCCGGTCCGTTCCAGCCCCCACGCCCGCGCCACCCTGCGGTGCAGCACGGTTTCGGCGACCGGGCCTTCGGTTTCGATCACGACACGCAACTGCTCGGCCACCTGGCTGTTGTTGGCGCGGCTGTAGAACGCCTCGGCATCACCGCCGTCCAGGGACGCCAACGTGTACACAGGCAGGCTGCCTGACAAGCCCGAGGATGCCGATGCGCCGTTTTCGGCCGCCCAGGCGCCCTCTTCCGTCGTGATCTCGAACGGCACGCCGCGGCCGGCGCCCGCCCCCGGAGCACTGTCCGGGACCGCATCCTGCGACATTCCCGCTTCGGTCTGTGCTTCGGCCTGCGCTTCGGCATCCACTTCCGCTTCCGCCTCAGGCGCGTCGTCTGCCTGGCGTTCCAGCTCCGCGTTCAGTCGGGCCAGGATCTTCTGCACTTCGCGTTCGGGGTTGATCCACCAATCGGTTGACCAGACCCGGTGCAGGCGCCATCCCAGACCTTCCAGCACCACCTGGCGCAGACGATCGCGGTCGCGCGCCGTGGCGCCGGAGTGGTAGGCGCGGCCGTCGCATTCGATCCCCATCAGATACCGGCCCGGCGCGCGCGGATCCACCACGCCCATATCGATCCGGTATCCCGAGCACCCAACCTGCGGGTGCACGGTCCAGCCGTGGTTGCGCAGCACCTTGATGACCTGAGTTTCGAACGGGCTGTCGGGTTCGCGTCCGGTGGGCAGCGACTGTTCGACCAGGGCACGCGGGCCCTTCAACGCGAATTCCAGATAGTGCTTCAAGTCGCGCACGCCGGTGGCGCGAACGCGTGACAGGTCGATCTGCTCGGGCATCAGCGTGCTGTAGATCACCACGCCCTCACGCGCCCGGGAAATCGCGACGTTCAGGCGGCGGTGTCCGCCTTCGCCATTCAGCGGTCCAAAGTTCATCGTCATCTTGCCGGCCGCGTCCGGGCCGAAGGTGATCGAGAAATAGATGACATCACGCTCGTCGCCCTGCACGTTTTCCAGGTTCTTGATGAACAGGGGTTCGCGCGACTGGGCGGAAATCGCCTTGTCCAGTTCGGCATTCGCGCGGCGGCGCGCATCCAGCAGGGTTTCGATCAGCGATTGCTGGGGCTGGTTGAACGTGACCACGCCCAGGGTCTGGCGACGGCGCGACTTGTCCAGATAATGCTGTTCGATGCCCTGCACGATGGCTTCGGCTTCGCGGCGGTTAGTGCGGCTGCCGCCCCGGTCGTAGACGCCGGCCACCTTCTCCAGGCGCACGGCCACATCATCGGTGACGGGCGACGGGAACGTGATCAGTTGCGAATCGTAGTAGGTGACGTTGCTGAAGGTGATCAGGCTTTCATGCTTGCTGCGGTAATGCCATTGCAGGCGCAGCCGGTTCATATCGGCGCCCAGGCATTCGTCCAGGATGCTCTCCAGGTCTTCGACCTGGCCGTCATCGCCTGCACCATCTTCTTCGGGCGCGGATTTGCTGAAGAAGCTGGTGGGCGGCAGTTGCTTCGTGTCGCCTACCACCACCAGTTGCTGGCCGCGCGCGATTGCGCCGACGGAATCCCACACCGGAATCTGCGATGCCTCGTCGAAGACGACAACGTCGAACTGCGAATGGCCGGCGTCCAGGTATTGCGCCACGGACAAGGGCGACATCAACAGGCAGGGCTTCAATTTCGGCAGCAACGACGGCAGGCGCTGCATCAGCTGCCGCACCGGGACGTGGCGGGCCTTCTTCTGCAATTCGCGGCGCAGCAGGCCCAGTTCGCTGTCGGGGCTGACCAGGATACCGTTGCCGGCGGGCACCTTGCCCGCCAGCACGGCAGCGATATAGGCCGACGTCAGTTTCTGGAACCGATCGTCGGCATCGCGGAATTCGCGGATCTTGCGTTCGTGGTCGGCGCTGGAAAAGGACCGCAACACGGGCGAATGGTCGATGACTTTCTTCACCCACCACAGGCGGTAGCTGAATTCAAAATGCGCTTCCACCTGCGCAAGCGGAACGCGCCCTTGTTCCAACGATGCAACCAGCCCTTGCAGTTGCGCGCCGACCGCCTGTTCGCGGGCTTCGCGCCACACGCACCAAGGCATCAGGAACTGCTTGTTATGGCGCCAACCGTCCAGAACGGACTGAACGCGTTCCAGCGCGCCGTTGGCATCCGCTCTGCCCGCCAGCGCCTCGGTCGGCTTGGCTAGCGCATCGATCTCGGCAAGCCTGTCCTGCAAGACGCGCCATGCGTTGCGGGTATCCAGCAAGCGCTTGCCCAACGCCGCCCCCGGTTGCAGGAGCGCGCGATTTTCGCCTACCAGCGGTTGCAGCCGCGTGCGCAGGCCAGACGCGGCGGCAGGGTCGCCCGCCACCAGCGTGACGGCATCGGTGAAGCGCTGCGCCCACTGTTCGTGACGCTGCACCTGTTCCCAATCCGTGCTTAGACCCGTGTAGGCGTCCTGCAGCAGACGCTGGGCATCGGCTTTCAAGACGGCCAGTTCGCGGTCTTCGGCGTTGACTGACGCCAGCGGCGCCAGCACCGCGCCGATCGCCGCGTCGTCGGGGCGCTGGGCATCCACGCGATACGCCGCCAGGCGCTTGCGGATACCGCCTTTGGCGAAGATGGATTTCGGCCACCATGCCGAGCACGCCGCCAACCATTCGGCCTTCAGCACATTCGCATCCTGCTCGGCCAGCTGTGCATTCCACTGCGGGTCCACTTGCGCCCAATGGGCGTTGCGTGCCAGCCCATGGCGTGCCAGCGCCTGAACCTGCGAGCGGGCGGCCGGGTCATGCGCTTGCGTGGCGAATCCTGCCGGGACTTGCGGCGCGGCCAGCAGCACGTCGATCAGGCCGTCCAGCTTGGCGTAGGCGTCCAGGCTAAGGCCGGCAGCCGGCACGCCCAGCCCCTCGCCTGCCGCGACCACGTGCTGCTGAAACTCGGCCACCGCCTGATCCAGCGCCTGGCCCGCCGCCAACAGCGCGTCTTGCCAACTGGGACTCCATTCCGCCATGCCGATGTGCGCCAGCGGGTGGCCATGCAGCGTGCCCAGCTCGCCGGACAAGGTCGCCATGCGCCGCGCGGTTTCCCGCAATTGCGCGAGGTCCTTGCGTTCGTGCGCCTGCTCATCCGGCCACGACATCGGCGACGGGTCACGCTCCGCGTTCTCGATACACGTGCCGATGGCGTCGAACACCGTCAGGCCATTGGGATGTTCGTGATGCAGCGCATCGACCAGCCCGTTCAGGTCCTGGCGCAACACGGCCAGCCGCTCGGCTTCGCGGGCCCAGTCGTCGCTGGTGCGCTGGCCGCTGTGGTCCAGCGCCTTGCCCAGCTGTTGCAGCACTTCGGCCTTGCGCGCCTTGGACGAATGCAATTCCAGGCAGAATGGTCCCAGCCCGATGTTGGCCAGCCGGCGATGCACGACCTCCAGCGCGGCCATCTTCTCGGACACGAACAGCACGGTCTTGCCGCGCGCCAGCAGGTGGGCGATCAGGTTGGTGATGGTCTGGCTCTTGCCGGTGCCCGGCGGCCCCTCCAGCACCAGGTCGCGGCCGGCGTCGACCGCGCAGATGGCTTTCAGCTGCGACGAGTCGGACAGCAGCGGGGTCAGCAGGTCCTCCGGCTTATAGCTCTCGTCCAGGCGGTCGAAGCGCTCGTCCAAGGGCGCTTTGGCAAACGCCTGTCCCGGATGATCGATCAGGTGCTTGACCACGCGGTTGGCTTTCAGTTGCTCGGTGCGGTCCTGCAAGTCCTTCCACATCAGGTACTTGGTGAAGGAAAAGATGCCCAGATGCGCCTGTTCCAGCACTTCCCAGCCTGCAATCTCGCGAACGGCCAGCCGGAAGGCCTGCAGCACGCGCGCCACGTCCACGCCCTTGTCGTCCGCCGGCAGGATGTCCAGCCCCGGAATACGCAGCTCGTAGTTGTTGCGCAGCATCTGCAACAACGTGGGATTGATGATGGTCTCATCGTCATGGCGGACCAGGCGGAAGCCGCTGCGCACGGACTGGCGCTGCAACGACACCGGCACCAGGATCAGCGGCGCCAGATGGGCGCTTTCCGCACCCGGGCTTTCCGTCCAGCGCAGCATGCCCATTGCCAGATACAGCGTGTTGGCGCCGCCCTCTTCCAGCCCGATGCGCGCCGCGCCGAAGATGGCCAGCAGGTTGGCGTCCAGCGCTTCCTGCGCGACGCGGGCGATCAATTCCTTGTTGCCCAACGCCTCCAGCGCCATGTCGTCCAGCGGCGCGCGGCCGCCCCGGCTGACGTGCACGTCGGCCATGCGCGGGTCGTTGCCCTCCATCAGCGCGGCGGGCAACGGCCGGATGCGGAATTCGCTGCCATCGACGATGGCGTCTTCCAGCCTGGCCAGGTCCGGCACGACCAACGGCAGCGTGGACTTGGTCAACTTGAAATTCAGCAGGCGGTTGCGCAGCGTCAGGTCCAGCAGCCGCGACTTCCACTTGGCCAGCCGGCCTTCCGGCGTGTCGTCGGCAGGTTCCAGGCTGATGACGAACTCCGGATCCAGCGGCGGCAGGTCGGGCGTGGGCTCGATGGCAGCGGGACGCTCTACGTCGGGGGTGTCGTCCGGCGTCACCGACACGCCCCGGGACGGCAGCGGCTTGATCTGCAATTCGCGTGCGCGATGCACGTCGATCGCATATCGGAAGGTGTCCTCTTCGCGCAGATGCGCGGCCCCCTGCTCCAGCGCCAGCCGCAAAGAAGGGCGGAAATTCGGGTGCTGGGCGATGCCGGTGGTTTCAAAGACCAGGAACTCGCCGCTGTCCACGCGTTTTCGAACCGCCTGCACATCATCGGTCAACGGGTCCGCGAAGCAGGCTTGATGCAGCCAGACGCCCACCCAGGCGTGGCCGTCCTTCATCAGGATGACGGGGCGCAGCCCTGCTTGTTCCAGGCAGGACGAGAACAGCATCGCCAGGTCCAGGCAGGTGGCCACGCGGGCCTCCATGATGCGGTCCGGCGTGCGGATCTTCTGCCCGTCCACGCCGAAAGACGCAGGCGGCTCGGCATAATGCAGCGATTCGGCGGCCAAGGTGCTGTAAATGGCCGACACCTGTTTCCAGACCACGTCGCGGCTCTTGGACTGATAGCCGTTCATTTGCAGATCGGCGTGCTGCGCGCGCAGCAGCTTCGAGGCCTTGCCGATCAGCACATCCACCGCCGGATTATTGGGCATCGAAAATGCGGCCAGCAGTTCCGGCAGGGCCCGCGTGCCGGCCCACTGGTCATAGGCCAGCACGGAAATCGGCTGCGAGGCCTGGCCCAGTTCCTGCGTCCCGGACCGAACGGCAACGTCGATGCTGGCCCGCACGGCCTCTTGCAGATCGGCCACATAAGCATGGTCCGGCGCCAGATCCAGCGGCGAGACGCGGCGGATCTCGCCGGGCGCCAGCTTGTCGAAACGCAGCTTGACGGGCTGCGCGAAGGCCGGGTTGCAGCGGAGTTGGACGTCGACGCTCTCGAACGCCTGCGGCGTGCGGTTGGTCAGCAGCAGCGAACGCACGATGGGAACCGCATTCTGAATGGAGGCGTAACCCAGTGTCGGGTCCGCTTCGATCGTGATGGCGATGGCGTCGGGCGTGTTCGCCCCTGCGGCGTGCGCCGCGCCTTCCTGGATCGCCGGCGGTTCCAGGTCTTGTCGCTTATCCATCGATATCTCTCTGCGAATACGGAGCGTGCGCCCCATTTCTAATCTGCAAGGACGAATTCTAAAGCCCGCACCCGGTGACGGCATCGAGTAACAGGCTTTACACGCGGAATATTCGCCCGCGCCGTGGCGTCTATTCCATTGGCACGCCGCGCAGCGGCGCCGATGGAAGACACTTGAATGAGGGTGAAGGATATGAAGTCGTTCAGAACGTTTACCGGCGGCATGCTCGCCTGGGCCTGCCTGGCCGCCGCCCCCGCCTGGGCCGCACCGGACGTGAATGTGTACGGCCCCGGCGGCCCGGCGCCCGCCATGAAAGAAGCCGCCGCGGCATTCGGCAAGACGCACGGCGTCACCGTCAACATCACGGCCGGCCCCACGCCCGCCTGGGCCGACAAGGCAAAACAGGATGCCGACGTGCTATTTAGCGGCGCCGAAAACATGATGAGCGGCTTCGCCAGCGCCCTGCCCGGCGTGTTCGACCTGCGCGATGCGCGCACGCTGTACCTGCGCCCGTCGGCGATCCTGGTGCGCCCCGGCAACCCGAAGGGCATCAGCGGTTTCAAGGACCTGCTGAAACCCGGCATCAAGGTGATGGCCGTGTCTGGCGCGGGGCAAACGGGCCTGTGGGAGGACGTGGCCGGCCGCCTGGGCGATATCGAGACCGTCCGCGCCTTCCGCGCCAATCTGGTATTGCCGGAAGCCGCCAACAGCGCCCTGGCGCGCACCCAGTGGACCGAAGACACCAGCATCGACGCCTGGCTGATCTGGAACATCTGGCAGGTGTCGAATCCCACGCTGGCCAGCGTGGTGGATATCGAAGAACCGTACCGCATCTATCGCGACGCCGGCGCGGTGGTGACCAAACAAGGCAAGAACAATCCGCAGGCGCAAGCCTTCGTGGATTATCTGGCCTCGGCCGATGGCAAGGCCATCTTCAAGAAATGGGGCTGGAAGACGGACTGAACGCCCGTTTTCTACCCCACGGCCTTACCGGGCAGCCGGGTACGCAGGCTCGGTCAGGCAGGCCTTTACCCAGTCGAAATCGTCCGACGCGTCGATCTCGCCGTCGATCTTCGGCAGCGGTTCCGACGCGTAGACGTCCGTCGGCTGCGCCGGCTGCGGGTTCCATCTTGCGCGGATGTCGCCGACACTGGCACACGCTTCGTCTGAATTGTTGAACGAGCAGGACGCGACGACCTGCGGCTTGCCGCCCACCAGATTGGCGACATACCGCTTCGTGTAGACCGTGCCAGAAGCCCAGTATTCGTCCACCGAGCAGATGCGGTCGTTGTTCTGGTAGTGGCGGGTTGCGAAGCAATCGTAATGGCCGTAGTCCTGTGGCAGCATGTCGCAAGACGTCCAGTAGCCCGCGTACTTGCCTCCCGTGAACTGGCCCAGGAACTGCTGTTGCTGAACGGCGCGCTCGATCATCGCCGGCGTGGCAGCGCCCTTGTTGCGTTCCTTGAACTGGGCCGTGCGATTGGCGATCAGGTCGCGCGCGATTTCACCGGCGGTCTTGTCGTCGGGCAAGGCGTCCGGGTCGGAGGTCAAATGGTCCAGCGCCTGGTCGCGCGCCTCGACCCACCGCTTCTGGCTTCCCACCAGCATGGCGCGGATATCGCCGTCGGGCGCCTGCTTCAGAATCGCCTGGTAGGCGCGATTCAGTTCAGCATCGGCCGCGAGGGACTTCTTGTCCGAACAGATCAACTTTTCGGCCGGCGTGGCGGCCTTGGCGCAGTTGATCGCCAGCGCGGATCCCGACGCCATGGACAGGCCGGCAAGAAGCAACCACTTTGCTGCAGGAAATGCGGATTTCATCACGTTCCACTCTGCTCCAGGGGCCGGCTTAGCGGCTGATGACTTCACTGTCTTCCATCACGATGCGGTAGCGGTTGCGCAGATCCAGCACATACGTGAAGTTGGACGTGCCCGTGGCCGTCTTGCCGCGCGCCGGGCTGGAAACCTTGTAGTCGTAGATGCCGACGACCTTGCACATCTGGTCTTTGCATTGCGCCTTCAGCGTGCTTTGGTCGACCACGAAGCGGCGGATGGGCCAGCGGGCGAAATAGGCCTCCTTATCCGCCAGGATCTCGGACTTGGGCCGCGTCTTCTTGAAGTAGTCGACCGTATCCGCGTAGAACTCCCGCGTGAAGTTCATCGACTCCTCGTTCGTGCCGCTGCCCGCCTGGATCATCAACGCAGCGGCGTTGACGGCCTTCTGTTCGTCGGAAATGGCGGCGGGCGCGGTTTCCTTTTTCATGTACGGATTGGCCACTGGCGCCGTACCGGCAGGCGCCGCGCCGGCATGCGCGGTTTGAACCGGCGCCGGCGCGGGCGGCTGCCCCTGCTGCGACGACACGGGAGCGGGGGTGGCCGCGGGCGCATTGGCCGGACCGTTTGCCGTGCCGCGCGGCGGCGGACTGTTCTGCGCCACCTGCGTCTGACCGGTCCGGTTGATGCCGTACTTGGCGATTTCCTGCGGCGTGAAGAAGTACATGTCCTTGGATGGCGTGCTGAACATGATGCCCAGGACGTCCGCCGACACGCCGTACTTCGGCAGCGTGGCGACGATATCCGACACGCCGAACTGGGCTTGCTCGCCCGTCATTTCCGGCGCAGAGATCTGATGCACGCCCAAACGCCCATCGGCCAGGCGCTGGCGGCCGGCAAAATACACGAACGCGCATGCGGACGCGCAGTAGCTGTCTTTGGGAATGTACGTGTTCAGCCCGCGCTCGTAGACCTCTTCGGCTACCACCAGCCCGATATGCACCAGGCCGCCGCCATTGTTCTGCAGGATCAGGGTGGCGATGGAGGGGTGCTCTCGCAGGGCCTTTTTCAGGTTCAGCATGTCGTTGGCGCCGACGCCCGTGTGATAGATCAGCAAGTTGGGCGCGCTGGGGAAGTACACGAATGGCCCGTAGCGCTCCGCCGCTTCCGCCGGCGGACTGGGCTGCACGGCAGCCTGCTGTTGCGCAGGGGCCTGAGCCTGCGCCGGGGCGGCCGCGATACCGCCCAGGGGCAGCGCCACGCACATTCCAAAAGCCGTTAGTTTTCTTTTCAGCATCGGTTCTGATCTATCGCGAGTGGGGAAATGCGCTTGGGCATTTCCCGGCCTGGGGCGCCAGAAGGGAAATAACGTCCGTCGGCGCCCGTGAAAGCGCAAATTTATCAGTCTTTGCGCCTCAAGCGCTTGTCGCGGAAGATCCTGCGGCGTCAGAACGTCACTTTGACCGATGGCGCACTGCGCTGGGCCTCGCCGTGGAACACGGCTTCGATGTTGTTGCCGTCCGGATCCAGCACGAATGCGCCGTAGTAACCCGGGTGGTAATCGCGGAAGCCGGGCGCGCCATTGTCCTTGCCGCCATGCGCCAACGCCGCCTGATGAAAAGCGTCGACCATTGCCTGGTCTTGCGCCTGGAACGCCAGATGATGGCGGCCGGTCAGTTGGCCCAGCGCCGCCGGGCTGTCGGCGGTCGAAACGAATAGTTCATCGGCCCAGAAGTACCCGTCGCCAGTGCCGCCCATCGGCACCTTCAGGGCATCGAATACGGCTTGGTAGAACGCCTGGCTAGCGGGAAGGTCGCGAACAACCAGCTGGATATGGTCGATCAGGCGACCGCGGTGGATTTCATTGGTTTGCATGGCACGCTCCGGTGGGGGGTTATCGCTACGAACATAGCGGCGTCCGCCGCCGCCTTCAATGGATCGTGCGCGCCGCTTTGCGCGCCCGCTTGATCTCGTACATGCGCGCGTCCGCAAGGCGAACGGCCGCTTCGGCGTCCAGTCCGCGCGGGTCCACCGCCACCACGCCGACGCTCGCGCCTTCGTATGGCACTACGGCATCGCCTAGTTGATAGCGGCCGATCGTGGCCGCCGTGGCGCGTTCCTCCAGCGACCGGGCGGCATCTTCGGCCTCGCCGCGTAGCGCTTCACCCCCGGGGCCGGCATTGCCACGTTCGATGGCGGGGCCGGGCCCGACCAGCACGAACTCGTCCCCGCCAATACGCCCCAGCATGTCCGATGAGCGCAACGTGCTGGCCAACCGGCGCGAGACTTCCTGCAGGAATACGTCGCCCTGCTGATGCCCGTAGGTGTCGTTGATGCCCTTGAATCCGTCCAGATCGACCAAGCCCACCAGCACACTGCCGCCCTCGCGCATCGCGCGCCTTTCCAGGCGTTCCAGCTCCTCGTACAGCGCGCGGCGGTTTGGCAGGCCGGTCAGCGGATCGGTCAACGCGTACGACATCAGGCGCACGTTGGCGGCATGCAGCTGTTCCATCAGCAACTCGCGCTGCAGGAAGTTGGCGATCACGTTGGAAAACAGTTTCAACACGACCTCGGCCTGCGGGGTGATCTGATGCGGCTTGGCACTGGCCGCGCACAACGTGCCCAGCAATATGCCGTCATCCGTGCGCACCGGCGCGCTGACATAGGTCTGGATGCCCAATTGGCGGGCGGCCGTGGAATCGGGCCAGGAACGGGACACATCGCTGGTGCACATGCGGCCTTCGTCCAGCGCGCGCTTGCACAAGGTGTCCGACCACGGGACCGACAAGCCTTCGGGAATCTGCAGCTCGCCCGCGTTGCGTGCAAAGCGCACGTGCTGCACGTCGGCTTTCAGATCGATGGAAGTCAGGTACGTGGATTCCAGTCCCGTCACGCTGCCCAGCATATCAAGCAGCGGCCGGGTCAATTGTTCGATGGACCTGGCTTGCGGCAGGGAATTCGACAGTCCGGCGAGTATCGGGTCCAACGGCAATCTCCTCGAATCGCGCGCGTTTTTTTCTTATACGGCGTTTGTGGCCCAGCTCGGGTACGGGCCTGGGCCCGCCAACCGCCATTATGCACCGCGCTTATCGAGCGATTCGCCGTCGCGGGCGCTTGGTCGCATCCCGTAAAAAGTTGAAAACCCGCACTCCCCTGGCGGGAGGTGCGGGTTTGAAACCTGCGGTTATCCGAACGCTGTCCGGCGTCCGGATGTTTGGGTCAGCCGATGACGCGGAAGCGCTCGGCGTCGTCCATGAAGCCCTTGTCGCCGAAGCCGTTCTCGTTCGAGCCGAACGGCATTTGCGCGCGCAGTTTCCACGATGCCGGGAGCTTCCATTCGCTTGCGACGATACCGTCGATCAGCGGGTTGTAGTGTTGCAGGCTGGCGCCGACGTCGGCGTTGGCCAGCGCGGCCCAGACCGACAGTTGAGCCATGCCGCCCGCCTGTTCCGACCACACCGGGAAGTTGTCGGCGTACAGGGCGAATTTTTCCTGCAGGCTGCGAACGACGTCCTGGTCTTCGAAGAACAGCACCGTGCCCACGCCGGCGGCAAAGCTCTTGAGCTTGGCTTCGGTCTTGTCGAAGCCTTCGGCGGGCGCAACCTTGCGCACGGCTTCGATTGTCAGGTCCCACAGCTTGACGCTTTCAGCGCCGAACAGGATCACGGCGCGCGAGCTTTGCGAATTGAACGACGAGGGGCTGTGCTTGATCGCGTCCTGGATCAGCGTCGCTAGCTGCTCTTTAGAGGCCGACAGGTTGCGGCCCAGCGAATATTGGGTGCGGCGCTTCTTGAGGGCGTCGAGATATGCGTTGCTCATAAGAATATAACCTTTCGACCAGTAGATAGAGGGGTGGTATGCGAGGCGATTCTACTGGCCCGCCCATGACGAGAACACCCATCCAGGACCGAATTCCGGGTTTTTAGGCCAGAACAAACTGTTCCATTCATGAACCCAATCGGCTGGATAACGCGAACGACGGCGCTAGTGTTCCCGTTGAGCACGCATCAATCCGCCCGGAATCCCGTCGCTTTCACGACCTCGGCCCAGCGCCTGGATTCCGACGACAACAAGGTTTGCAGCGTTGCCCGGTCCGACCCGACCACCACGAAACCGGCGTCTGCCAAACTGCGCACCGCCGCGGGCTGGCGCAAGGCCTGGGCGCTGTCCTTCTGCAAGCGGTTCAGCACCGCGTCCGGCGTACCGGCCGGCGCGAACAGGGCGAACCACGCCCCGAAATTGACCGCGGGCAGGCCGCGCTCGGCAAAGGTCGGCACGGCCGCCAAGGCGGGCGAACGCTGCGCGCCGGTGATTGCCAACGCGCGCAGCTTGCCGCCCTGCACCTGCGGCACCGCCAGCGCCGTCGTTACGAACGCGGCCTGGACCGCTCCGGACACCAGGCCCGACACCGCATCGCCGGTGGAACGGTAGTGGATGGCTTCGATTTTCATGCCGGCTTCGCGGGCGAACAGTTCGGCCCCGAAATGCCCGGGCGTGCCGGCGCCGAAAGTCGCGAAGTTGAGGCGGTCCGCCGCCTTCCTGGCGCCATCGATGAACGCCGCCAGGTCCTGGTACGGCGAACCGGCCGGCACCACCAGCACAAAATCGGCGCGCACCACTTCTGAGATCGGCGCGAAATCGCGTGGCGGATCGTAGTTCAGGTTGCGGTAGGTGGCCGGGGAAATGCTGATGGAGCCCACCTCGCCCAACAACAGGGTCTGTCCATCCGCCGGGCTGCGCGCCACGGCCTGCGCGGCAATCTGCCCACCCGCCCCGACCTTGTTTTCCACCACCACGCTTTCACCCAGCAGCGGCCCCATGTGCTGTGACAGTGTGCGCGCCACGATGTCGGGCCCCGTTCCCGGCGGAAAGCCCACGTTCAGACGCACGGGGCCGTTGGGGAACTGCGCCATCGCCGCGATCGGCAGGCACAGCAGGAAACCGCCCAGCAGGCGGCGCAGCGTCGATGTCATGGTTGTCTCCGGGTGGTTTTGGTATTTGTGCCGTGGCGGGCGCCACGGGTTCAGCAGATGCGGTAGAAGCGCAATTCCACCCGGTCGGGGTAGCGCGCGCCCGTGCCGACGAACAGGCTTTCGTTCATCCACCCCAGGGCCGGCGACGCGGTTTCAAAGCGCGGATAGCTGCGGAAATAGATGCGCGCGGGGTCCACGGCTTCGCCGCGCACCAACCGGGCGATATCGTCGGCGTGGCCCGTGCGGATGCCGGTGTTCTCGACATAGATGCGTTCGCCGTCAGGGGTTTCGATGACGTAGCGCGCATGGATGTCGGTGTAGGTCGCCGAACGGATCACCTGGAAATCGGCGCCGCCCGGCAGGACTTTGCCGCGAAGGCGCGGGCCCTCCACGGTGCCGCCCGTGATCGGGATGACGCGGCGACAGCCTTGCGGCGTATCGCCGACCTCTTGCGGCGCGCCCACTTCCACCACCACGGTCGCCACGTGCTCAAGGCGCGGCGCCAAGGGGTCGGTCAACGGGTCGGCCAAGGGTTGCGCCAGGGCGCCGGTATTGTCGGTCATGATGCTTCCCCCCGGCTCTTGCGCACGGTGGCGGGATCGAATCCCGCGAGTTGTTTGTAGCGCAACGATACCGCCTCCAACTCCTGCGGCGCGATCACGTCGCCGATGTCGTCAAACCCGTCAGGCGCGCGCTCTTCGGCCAGCTGCATGACTTGCTCGGGCCCATTCAAGCGGTTGCGCAGGACGATGCCTGCCGTGCGGGGCAGGCGCTCGGCCTCGTATTCCAGCAAGGCGGTCTCGGGCGAGCGCACCGCGCCGCTCGCGGCTTGCGCCAGCCAATCCGACAGGCAGCGCGCATCCAGGATGGCCTGCGCCGACCCGTTCGATCCGATGGGGTACATGGGGTGCGCGGCATCGCCCAGCAGGGTCATGCGCCCCCGCGTCCAGCGCGGCAAGGGATCGCGGTCCACCAGCGGGAACTCATAGATGGCTTGCGCGCCGTCGATGATGGCGGGGATATCGATCCAGTCCCAGCGCCAATTGGCGAAGCGGTCCGCGAACACCGATTTGTCCACCTGCCGGTTCCAGTCGGTGGCGAGCAGCTCGGCGCCGGGCACGGAGAGTTCGGCGATCCAGTTGATCAGCGACCGCCCCTGGCGGCGCAGCGGCTCCGAAATCGGATAACACACGAATTTCTGGTCCTGGTGTCCCGCCATGAACATGCTGCGGCCATCCAGATACGGCGGCGCTTCGGTCACGGCGCGCCACAGCATGCGGCCGGAAAAGCGCGGCTCGTCACCGGCAGGATGCAATTGACGGCGCAGCGCCGAATGGATGCCGTCCGCGCCCACCAGAATGTCCGCGCGCACGCTCTGCGTCGCCCCGTCCTGCCTGCGCCGGAAGTTCGCCACCACGCCGAAGGCATCCTGCTCGGCGGATTCCAGCACGCTGCCCGTGACGATGGCGTCGTCGCCCAGCCGTTCGCGCACCGCTTGCGCCAACAGCATCTGGAATTCGCCCCGATGCACTGAAAACTGCGGCAGCGGATACCCCGCGTCCCGGCCGCGCGGTTCACGCCAGATCGGCTGCCCGAACTTGTTGTAGTAGTGCAGTTGCGAGGTCTCGATGGCGCGCTCGGCCAGACCCGGCATCAGTCCCAATGGTTCAAGTTCGCTGACCGCATGCGGCAGCAGGTTGATGCCCACGCCCAGGGCCTTAAGTTCCTGCGCGCTTTCATAGACGCGGCAATCGATGCCGCGCCGATGCAGCATCAAGGCGAGCGTCAGCCCGCCGATACCGGCGCCGGCAATCACGATCTGCATGTCTGCTCCTGATTTTATTTGTTATGCAACATAACAAAATCCAGACGCTTTCCGCACCCCGGGGATTTCCCGTAATGCGCTGGCGCGCCGGCAACGGGTGCATTAGTGTTGAGGCCTTCTTACAAGATGGCCCCAAGAACGCAACCCCGCCCATGTCCAGAGCCGCATCCCAACGCCCCCGGCGCCCCGCCGCCCGTGGCGAGCATTTCGACCCGCATGTGCCCGGCATCCGGTATGGCGCATTGGACGACCTGGTCGGCTACGCCATCCGGCGCGCCCAGATCGTCATCTACGAAGACTTCCTGAATGCGCTGGCGCCGTGGGACATCACACCGCAGCGCTTTTCGTCGCTGACGCTGATCGCGGCCAACGCCAACCTGAAGCTCACCGACCTGGCCCGGATTCTGGGCATTGCGCGATCGGGCGCCGTGCAGATCGTCAACCAACTGCAGGAATTGGGCTATGTCGAACGGCAGGAGGCCCTGCACGACAAGCGCGCGTATTCGCTGGCGATGACGCATACGGGCGAAAAAGCGCTGGCCGAAATCACCCTGGCCGTCAAAGTCCACGACGCGCGCATCAGCACGCAATTGAGCGCGGCGGACAAGCGCCGATTGATCGGCTTGCTGGGCAAGCTCGGGTAGCGCTCGCGGCGGACCGCAAGGGGCAGACGGGCCACGGTGATACGATCTTCGACACGCCCTCAGACCAAGGAACCCGCCCCATGTCCCGTTCGAATCCCGCCGAGACGCCGCCTGCCAACGGCCGACGCCGCCTGGCGCTGGACAGCGTGCACAACGCCCGCGACCTGGGCGGCCTGACAGGGGCGAATGGCCGGCGGCTGCGCGAAGGCAAGCTCTTTCGCAGCGGCAGTCCGGGGCGCGCCAGCGCTGCGGATATCGAATTCCTGAGTGGCCTGGGGCTGGAAGCCGTCATCGATTTCCGCGCCGACACGGAAAAAGCGCAGGATGAAGCGCACTTCGGACAACGCTTTACCTGGATCGCGTCCCCCGTGCTGGACGGAAACATGGCCATGGCCGTGCTGTTGCCCAAGCTACGTGAAAGCACGCAAGCCGCAGTCAGCGCGATGATGGTGGACATCTACCGCGACTTCCCTGCCCGCTACCAGGCGCCGTTCGGCAGTTTTCTGCAAACCGCCGCCAGTGGCAAGACGCTGCTGTTCCACTGCACCGCGGGCAAGGACCGCACCGGCTTCGCCTCGTTGCTGCTGTTGTCGGCGCTGGGCGTCTCGCAGGACGACATCGTGGCGAACTACCTTGAATCGAACCATTGGAACGCGCGGTTCTTCCAGGAGATCCTGGCCAAGTCCGCGGAACGCGGCGTGCGCGACGACGTGATGATGCCGCTGCTGGAAGTCGCTCCCGCCTACCTGGACGCATCGATGCACGCGATCGATCAGGCGTTCGGCGGCATGGACCGCTATCTGCGCGACGTGCTGAACGTGGACGTGGACGCCTTGCGCGAGCACTATCTGGAGGACTGAGGCCGACGGCCCCACGTTTGAATCGACACAGGATCGACACCATGTTGAAAGACCGCGGATTCCTGATCTGGCTGGCCGTGTTCGCATTGGTCGCCGGTACGTTGATCGCCTTGCTGTGGCCGAAAACCTCGGGCCACCCGTCCATCGGCGGCGGCGGCTACGACCTGTCGAATTGGGTCTACACGCTGGGCCTGCTGGCATTCACCGGATTGTGGTCACTGATCGCGCTGTTGATCGCCCTGGGCCGAAGCCATGCCCATGCGGCCAGGCGCGCCTATTGGCTGGCCGCCGTCGGCGCAGCCACCTTCGCCGCGTCGATCGTGGCCTTCGGTCATCACCTGACATAGCCCCGCCATCAGGGCATTCCCCTATTACCCGTCTGCCGTCAAAAAACTATCGTATTCGAGAATTATCAAATAAGAGAATTCTCGCTTCCGACAAATATGACTGCAGAACCCCTATACGATTTTGCCGTGGTCGGCGCTGGCATCGCCGGCGCATCCGTGGCCTACCGCCTGAGCGCCACGGCGTCCGTGGCGGTGCTGGAGCGTGAATCCCAACCCGGCTACCACTCCACCGGCCGTTCCGCGGCCATGTTCATGGAAACCTACGGCACGACGCAGATCAAGGCGCTGACCCGTGCCAGTCGTGCCTTCTACGAGCAGCCGCCGCAGGGCTTCAGCGAACATCCCCTGCTTAGCCCGCGCGGCGTGCTGTACATCGCCACGCCGGAACAGAAGGACCTGCTGCAAGAGGTTTTCCAGGACTTCCACCGCCAATCGCCCAATGTGACGCTCATCGACGCCGAACAGGCCATGGCGCGCGTGCCATGCCTGCGCGGCGACCAGCTCTGCGGCGCGATCGAAGAACCCGATGCCCGCGACATCGACGTGCACGCGCTGCACCAGGGTTTCCTGCGCGGCATGAGCCGCCAAGGCGCGGTGCTGCACAACAACGCGGAAGTGGTGTCCGCCGCTTACGCCGACGAGGCATGGACGCTGACGCTGGCGGACGGACGCGCCATCCGGGCGCGGGTGCTGGTCAACGCCGCCGGCGCCTGGGCGGACCACGCCGCCGCCCTGTGCGGCGCCGCCCCCATTGGCTTGCAGCCCTGCCGCCGCACGGCCTTTACCTTCCCCGGCCCGCAAGACACCGATTTTTCCCACTGGCCCGCCGTGGTCGGCGTGGACGAAAGCTATTACTTCAAGCCCGATGCCGGCCAATTGCTGGGGTCGCCCGCCAACGCCGACCCCGTGGCCGCGCATGACGTCGTGCCCGAAGAGCTGGACGTGGCAACCGGCATCTACCGCATCGAAACGGCCACGTCGCTCACCATCCGCCGCCCCAAGCACACCTGGGCCGGCTTGCGCTCGTTCGTGCGCGATGGCGACTTCGTGGTGGGCTGGGACGCCGGCGCGCCCGCCTTCTTCTGGCTGGCGGCGCAAGGCGGCTACGGCATCCAGACCGCGGCCGCCACGTCCGAACTGGCCGCCGCGCTGCTGACGCACCAGCCCGTGCCTGCCCACCTGCACGCGCATGGCGTCGATGCCGATGCCGTACGCCCCGAGCGCTTGCGCTGACTTTCCTCCGGAACCAGAACCCGCCATGACCGCCATCATTCGTTATCCCAGCACCCTGCCCCTGCCGTTTTCGCGCGCCACCCAGGCAGGCGACTTCCTTTTCCTGTCGGGCCAGATTCCGATGGATGCCAGCGGACAGGTCGTGCGCGGCGATATCGCCGCCCAGACCCATGCCGCCATCGAACGCATCAAGGAAACGCTGGCGCTCTCGGACGCCACCCTGAAAGACGTGGTGCGCGTAACGGTGTGGCTGTCGGACCTGACGCTGTTCGCGCAGTTCAACGAGGCCTATCGCAGCCATTTCGCATCGGACTTCCCTTCGCGGTCGACCGTTGAGGCCAGGCTGGCGATGGACGTGGACGTAGAGATTGAAGTGCAGGCCTGGCTGGGCGGGGCGCAAGCGCCCGCGCAGGCGGCCTGAGCCGTATCCGTTTGCTGGCAAGACAACGCCAGGCCCGCCGCCTGGCAAGGCGTCACCCACTGCGCGCGCGACGATGCCCGCGCCCCTAGGGCCTGCCTGCAGGCCTTAACCCCTTTTTTGCGCGGAGCGTCATCCATGAAGATCTTTTCCGGGTCCCTGGCGACCGAAACAAACACCTTTTCCCCCATCCCGACCGGCCTGTCCGCCTACCGCGCCCGCGGCTATTACCCCGCCGGCCAGCATCCCGATCGCATGCAGATGTTCTCGGGGCCGCTGTGGGCGGCGCGTCAACGCGCGGTGGGCAAGGACTGGACGCTGATCGAAGGCATGACGGCCGGCGCCACGCCGGCCGGCATCACCACCCGCCACGCCTACGAAACCCTGCGCGACGAACTGCTTGAAGACCTGCGCCGCGCCGGCCAGGTCGATATCGCCCTGTTCGGCCTGCATGGCGCTATGGTGGCCGACGGCTACGACGATTGCGAAGGCGACCTGCTACGCCGCGCCCGTGAAATCGTCGGCCCGGACACCGTCATCGGCGCCGAACTGGATCCGCATTGCCATCTGACGGACGCCATGGTGGACAGCGCCGACTTCCTGGTCTGTTTCAAGGAATACCCGCATACCGACATCCTGGACCGCGCCTACGACCTGGTAGACCTGTGCGTGGCCCGCGCCGAAGGCCGCAACACGCCCACGCGCGCGGTCTATGACTGCCAGATGATCTCGATCATGCACACCAGCCGCGAACCCATGCGCAGCTTCGTGGACCGCCTGATGGCCATGGAGGGCAAGGAAGGCGTGCTGTCGGTATCCATCGCCCACGGCTTTCCCTGGGGCGACACGCCCGACATGGGATCCAAAGTCCTGGTCTATACCGACGGCGACCAAGGCCAGGCCGACGCCTTGGCGCGCGCGCTGGGCGAAGAGATCATCGGTTTTCGCGACCAGCTTGCGCCGCCCTACCCCGGCGCGGACGAGGCGCTGGACCAGGCCTTGGCCGCGAAGGAATTCCCCGTCGTGCTGGCGGACTCCGCCGACAACGCGGGCGGCGGCGCGCCCAGCGACGCCACCTTCATTCTGGAACGCGTGCTGGCGCGCGGCATCACGGACGTTGCGACGGGCCCGTTTTGGGATCCGGTCGCCGTGCAGCTTTGCTTCGAAGCCGGCGAAGGCGCGCGGATCGCGCTGCGCGTGGGCGGCAAGGTCGCGCCCGTCTCGGGCCAGCCACTGGATCTGGACTGCGAAATCCTCGCGCTCAAGCGCGACGCCGTCATGACGGGGCTGGCGGGCACGCCCGCGCTGCTGGGTGACGTCGCCGTCGTGCGCACCCGGGGCGTGACGATCGTCATGAACACCTCGCGCACCCAGGCCATGGGCACGGACCTTTTCACGCAATTCGGCGTGGACCTCCAGGCGATGAAACTCATCATCGTGAAGTCGTCGCAGCACTTCTATGCCTCGTACTCGAAGGTGGGCCGCCAGGTCATCTACGTCGAAACGCCGGGCGCCATCACGCAGGACGTCAACGCGCTGCCATTCACCAAGCGCAAATTGCCCAAATGGCCGTTCAAGGCCTAGGGGCGTCATCCATTGCCGCCCACCCGGGCATCCAGAATGAATAAGGGGAAATCAATGATCAGACGTTTCAGCTTGCTGGGAGCCGCGGCGCTCCTGGCAATGAGCGCCGCCACGGGTGCGCTCGCCCAGACCAAGACCCTGCGCATGGTGCCGCACGCGGACCTGAAGACGCTGGACCCGCTGTTCAACACGGCCTACATCACGCGCAACCATGGCTACATGGTGTTCGACACGTTGTTCTCGCAAGACAGCAAGGGGCAGGTCAAGCCACAGATGGTGGACACGTGGACCACCTCCGAAGACCGCAAGACCTGGACCTTCACCTTGCGCCCGGGCCTGAAGTTCAACGACGGCACTCCGGTAAAAGCAGAAGACTGCATCGCGTCGCTGCAGCGCTGGGCAAAGAAGGACACGCTGGGCCAGGCCATGATGGCGGCCGGCGCCGAATTCGCCACCACCGGCGACAACACCTTCACGCTGACGCTGAAGGAACCCTTCGGCCTGGTGCTGGACGCCCTGTCCAAGCCCTCGGGCATGCCGCCGTTCATCATGCCCAAGCGCCTGGCCATGACGGACCCGAACACGCAGGTGACCGAGATGGTCGGATCGGGCCCGTTCCTGTTCAAGCGCGATGAATGGGTTCCCGGCAACAAGGTCGTCTACGTGAAGAATCCGGCCTACGTACCCCGGGCCGAGCCGGCCGACGGCCTGGCGGGCGGCAAGAACGTGAAGGTGGACCGCGTCGAGTGGCTGTACATCCCCGACGGCAACACGGCGACGGCCGCGCTGATGAACGGCGAGGTCGACATGATCGAACAGATCACGCCCGACTTCCTGCCGGTGGTGGAAACCAACCCGGACATCACCCTCAGCACATCGGTCGCGTCCCAGGGCATGGTCATCGTCAACGCGCTGCACCCGCCGTTCAACAACCCGCTGGCCCGCCAGGCGCTCTATCACCTGGTAAGCCAGAAGGAAATGCTGTCGGCCATGGGTTACCCGGAGAAATACCGCGTCGACTACTGCGCCACGCTGTACATCTGCGGTTCGCCGCTAGCGACCGACGCCGGCGCCGCGCCCTATGCCAAACCCGATCCGGCGCGCGCCAAGCAATTGCTGCAGGAAGCCGGCTACAAGGGCGAGAAAGTGGTGCTGCTGTACCCCACCGACCACCTGAGCGCGCCCGCCGTGATGGTGCTGGCGCAGAACATGAAGAAGGCCGGCATCAACGTGGACGTGCAATCGATGGACTGGGCGTCGCTGGCCGGCCGCCGCCTGAAAAAGGACCCGCCCGAAAAAGGCGGCTGGAACATTTTCCTGACCTGGGGCGGCTACTACGACGCCAGCACGCCGGTGACCAACCCGTGGCTGTCCGCCGCCTGCGGCAACAGTCTGCCGGGCTGGCCATGCGACAAGGAACTGGACACGCTGCGCACCAGCTGGATCCGCGAGACCGATGCCGCCAAGCGCAAGGAGATCGCCGCGCAAATGCAGGCGCGCGCCTATCAGACCGTGCCCTACGTCATGTGGGGGGAATTCAAGCCCGTCTTCGCCGTGCGCGGCCTCAAGCACACCGAGCTGATCAAGAACGGCATCCCGGTGATGTGGAACATCGAGAAACCGTAAGGCAGACGCGGGGCG
>NZ_JBHFII010000047.1:443969-456967 GCF_057334215.1 Achromobacter maghribensis
CGGCCGCAAGCCAGGGGGAATCCAGCGTGAAATACATCCTGCGCCGCATCGCGGCCGTCATTCCAGTCATGGCCGTCGTCGCGGTCGTGGTGTTCCTGCTGATACACCTGTCGCCAGGCGATCCGGCGGCGGTGATGGCGGGCGACAACGCCACCGCCGACGACGTCGAGAAGATCCGGCAAAACATGGGGCTGGACAAGCCGCTGCCGCAGCAGTTCGCCATCTGGGTCAGCCACATCGCGATGGGCGACCTGGGCACTTCGATGTCGTCCCAGATGCCGGTGTCGCAGTTGATCGCCCAGCGCATGGGGCCGACGCTGTCCATCGCCCTGTTCACGATGCTGTTCGCCGTGCTGGCGGCCGTGCCCCTGGGCGTGCTGGCCGCGTGGAACGCGGGCCGCTGGCTGGACCGGCTGGTGATGATCGGCGCGGTCTGCGCGTTCTCGGTGCCGGTATTCCTGATCGGCTATTGCCTTGTCTACGGCTTTTCCATCAAGCTGGGATGGCTGCCGGTGCAGGGCTACAAGCCGCTGGCGGACGGCCTTGTGCCCTACCTGCGCCACCTGGTGCTGCCCTGTTTGTCGCTGGGCCTGGTGTACATGGCGCTGCTGACCCGCATGACGCGCGCCACCATGCTGGAAGCCTTGTCCGAGGACTACATCCGCACCGCGCGCGCCAAGGGTTTGTCGGCGGGCCCCATCGTGTGGCATGCGCTGAAGAACGCCGCCAACCCCATCGTCACCACCATCGGCGTGGGCGTGGCCCTGCTGATCGGCGGGGTCGTGGTCACTGAAACCGTGTTCGCGATTCCCGGCCTGGGCCGCCTGACGATCGACGCCGTGCTGCGTCACGACTATCCGGTGATCCAGGGCGTGTTGCTGGTGGCCTCGGGCATCTACGTGCTGATCAATCTGCTGGTCGACCTGAGCTACCGGCTCTTCGATCCCCGCATCCGCTACTGAGAAGGGCAACGCATGAACACCACCACCCTGCCGCTTCCCGTCCCGCGGCCGCGCCTGCGCCGCGCCGTCCGCTCGCTGCGGCGCCATCCCATGCTGTATGTGGGCAGCGCCATTCTGCTGGTGCTGGCGGCGATCGCACTGGCCGCGCCGTGGCTGGCCACGGTCGACCCGCAAGACATCAACCCGATGGCGCGCATGAAGCCGCCGTCGTCCGAACACTTCTTCGGCACCGATGCGCTGGGCCGCGACGTCTATTCGCGCACCGTGTGGGGCGCCCGCGTATCGCTGCTGGTCGGCATCGTCGTGGCAGTAGTGTCCACCGTGGCCGGCGTGATGCTGGGCATGCTGGCCGGCTACTTCCGCCGGGTCGATGCGTTCATCATGCGCATCATGGACGGGCTGATGGCCATCCCTGGCGTGCTGCTGGCGATTGCCCTGATGGCCACCCTGAAAGGCGGCCTGGGCACCGTGATCATTGCCATCGTCGTCCCCGAAGTGCCGCGCGTCGTCCGCCTGGTGCGGGCGCTGGTGCTGACCATCCGCGAGCAGCCTTACATTGAAGCCGCCGTCTCGGTGGGCACCCGCGTGCCGTCGATCCTGCTGCGCCATATCCTGCCCAATCTGTTCGCCCCGTTGATGGTGCAAGCCACCTTCATCGCCGCTTCCGCCATCCTGACCGAAGCCGTGCTGAGTTTCCTGGGCGTGGGCATTCCGCCCCAAATCCCCAGCTGGGGGAACATCATGGCCGAAGGCCGCAATTTCGTGGCCGTGGCGTTCCACATCATCCTGTACCCGGGGCTGTTCCTGGGCGTGGCGGTGCTTGCCGTCAACCTGGTGGGCGACGGGCTGCGCGACATGCTCGATCCCCGTCTGGCCAAAAAGCTGTAGGAGCGCCCATGCAACCCACCCCTGTCTTGCGCGTGCACGACCTCACCACCTGTTTCGACGGCGACGACACCACCGTCGTGGCCGTGGACAAGCTGTCGTTCGAGCTGCTGCCCGGCGAAACGCTGGGCCTGGTCGGCGAATCCGGCTGTGGCAAGAGCGTCACCTCCCTGTCCATCATGCGGCTGCTGCGCGCCCCCGGGCGCGTCGCGGGCGGCAGCATCGAGTTCGACGGGCGCGACCTCTTGGCCCTGCCCGAAAAATCCATGCGCGCCATCCGCGGCAATCAGATCTCGATGATCTTCCAAGAGCCCATGACCTCGTTGAACCCCGTGATCACGGTGGGCAAGCAGATCAGCGAATCGCTCATGCTGCACCAGGGCCTGTCGCGCCGCGACGCGCTGGCGCAGGCCGAAAAGCTGCTGGAACTAGTGCAGATCTCGGACCCGGCCCGCCGCGTGCGCGAATACCCGTATCAGCTGTCCGGTGGCATGCGCCAGCGCGCCATGATCGCCATGGCGCTGGCGTGCCAGCCCAAGGTCCTGATCGCCGACGAACCCACCACCGCGCTGGACGTCACCATCCAGGCTCAGATCCTGCATCTGCTGCGCGACATCCAGGCCCGGCTGGGCACGGCCATCGTGCTGATCACGCACGACCTGGGCGTGGTGGCGCAAATGTGCCAGCGCGTCATCGTGATGTACGCCGGCCGCAAGGTGGAGGAAGGCAGCGTGGATGACGTGCTGGATCGCCCGCAGCATCCCTACACGCAGGCGCTGATCCGTTCGCTGCCCGACTTCGTCGACGGCCAGGACCACACGGCTCGGCTGGCCGAACTGCCCGGCATCGTGCCGGTGATGACGCCCGCCTCGCGCGGCTGCGCCTTCGCCGCCCGCTGTCCGCAAGCGCTGGCGCGCTGCACCGAAGACGCGCCGCCCGCCATCGATGCCGGCAGCCGCCACCGCGTCTGGTGCTGGGCCCGCCAATCCGAACCGGCGCCCGCCGCCCTCACCGCCTGAGGTCCGCCATGAACCTGCACGATATCCCCCTCTCGTCCGCGGCGCCCCCACGCTCCGCGCCTGCCGCCGCGCCCATGCTGGAAGTCATCGGCCTGAAGAAGCACTTCCCCGTGGACAACGGGCGCGGCGCCAAGGTGTTGCGTGCGGTGGACGGCATATCGCTATCCGTTCCGCGCGGCCAGACCCTGAGCCTGGTCGGCGAATCCGGTTGTGGCAAGTCCACCACCGGCAAATGCCTGATCCGCCTGACCGACCCCACCGAAGGCCGCATCCTGCTTGAAGGCGAAGACCTGGCGAAGATGAACAGCGGCCAATTGCGCGCCATGCGCCAGCGCATGCAATTCATCTTCCAGGATCCGTTTTCGTCCATGAACCCGCGAATGCGCGTGCGCGACATCATCGGCGAACCGCTGCGCAACTTCGGCCATGGCCGCGCCGCCATCCACGAACGCGTTGCGCAGTTGTTGGCCCGCGTCAGCCTGCGCCCCGACGCCGCCGACCGCTATCCCCACGAGTTCTCGGGCGGACAGCGCCAGCGTATCGTCATCGCCCGCGCCCTGGCGCTGGATCCGGGCCTGATCGTCTGCGACGAGCCGGTGTCGGCGCTGGACGTCTCGGTCCAGGCGCAGGTCATCAACCTGCTGATGGACCTGCAGCGCGACCTGGGCCTGACTTACGTGTTCATCTCGCATGACCTGAGCGTGGTGCGCCACATCAGCCACCGCGTGGCGGTGATGTACCTGGGCAAGATCGTAGAGATCGGCACCCGCGACGCCATCTTCGACCGCCCCGCCCACCCGTACACCCGCGCCCTGCTGGCCGCCGTGCCGTCAGCGCGCCAGGGCCAGCGCACGCCCGTCGAGGTCCTGAAAGGCGAAATCCCCAGCCCGTTGTCGCCCCCGTCGGGCTGTGCGTTCCGCACCCGTTGCCCGATGGCGCAGCCGCGCTGCGCCGAAGAAACCCCGCAACCGCGCCAGGTCGCCCCTGAACAGCAGGTCGCCTGCCACTTTGCCTGACCCTTTTAGCCGGAGATCCGCATGTCACAGCCCGACGCCACCCCGTTCGACTACATCCTTGCTGGCGGCACCGTCATCGACGGCGCCAACACCCCGGGCCAACGCGCCGATGTCGGCGTCCGCGGCGACCGCATCGCCGCGGTAGGCGACCTGTCCGCCAGCGCCGCGTGCCGCCGGATCGACGTCAGCGGCAAAGTGGTCGCGCCCGGCTTCATCGACTCGCACACGCACGACGACAACTACCTGCTCAAGCACCGCGACATGACGCCCAAAATCTCGCAGGGCGTCACCACCGTCGTCACCGGCAACTGCGGCATCAGCCTGGCGCCGCTGGCCCACGCCAGCCCGCCCGCCCCGCTGGACTTGCTGGACGAAGGCGGTTCGTACCGCTTCGCGCGCTTCTCCGACTACCTGGACGCCCTGCGCGCCACGCCCGCCGCCGTCAATGCCGCCTGCATGGTTGGCCATTCCACGCTGCGCGCCGCCGTCATGCCCGACCTGCAACGCGAAGCCACCCCCGACGAAGTGCAGGCCATGCAGACGCTGGCCGACGACGCCCTGGCCAGCGGCGCCATCGGCATTTCGACCGGCACGTTCTACCCGCCCGCCGCCCGCGCCACCACCGAAGAGATCATCGAAGTCTGCCGGCCGCTGAACACCCACGGCGGCATCTACGCCACGCACATGCGCGACGAAGGCGAACACATCGTCGAAGCGCTGGAAGAGACCTTCCGCATCGGCCGCGAGCTCGACGTGCCCGTCGTGATCTCGCATCACAAGGTCATGGGCCAGCCCAACTTCGGCCGTTCCCAGGAAACCCTGCCCTTGATCGAAGCCGCCATGGCCAGGCAAGACGTCTCGCTGGACGCCTACCCCTATGTGGCCGGCTCCACCATGCTCAAGCAAGACCGGGTGCTCTTGGCCGGCCGCACCATCATCACCTGGTGCAAGCCGTTCCCCGAACTCAGCGGGCGCGACCTGGACGAGGTCGCCGCCGAACGCGGGAAATCCAAGTACGACGTCGTGCCGGACCTGCAACCCGCGGGCGCCATCTACTTCATGATGGACGAGCCAGACGTCCAGCGCATCCTGAAATTCGGCCCCACCATGATCGGCTCGGATGGCCTGCCCCACGACGAACGCCCGCACCCCCGCCTGTGGGGCACCTTCCCCCGCGTGCTCGGCCACTACTCCCGCGACCTGGGCCTGTTCCCGCTGGAGACCGCCGTCTGGAAAATGACCGGCCTGACCGCCGCCAAATTCGGCCTGGCCGAACGCGGCCAGGTGCAGCCCGGCTATTTCGCCGACCTGGTGGTCTTCGACCCCGCCACCGTCGCCGACGCCGCCACCTTCGAACGCCCCACCGAACGCGCCGCCGGCATCCACTCGGTCTATGTCAACGGCGCGCCGGTCTGGGAAGATCAGGCCTTCACCGGCCAGCATGCCGGCCGCGTCCTGAACCGGACCACCGCCTGAACCCGCCCACCCTTTACAATCCGGCGTAGACGCGGCAGGGCTTGCGGGCCCTGCCCAGCCCTCAACCCCTTGATGCCAGACCGCTACATGGCCCTACCCGGCAATACGTCCCCGCCCGAGATCGTGGGCAAGGAAGAGATGGGCGCCCGCCTGCGCGCGGAGCGCAAAGCCAGAAAAATGACCTTGCAGGCGCTGTCACGGGCCAGTGGCATCGCGGTATCGACCCTGTCAAAGGCCGAACTCGGCCAGATCGCCCTCAGCTACGAAAAGTTTGCCGCCCTGGCCCGCGCGCTGGACATCGACATGACCCGCATGTTCATGCTGCGCGACGCCTCCCAGGCCGCCGTCGCCCCCACTTACGTCAAGAACAAGCTTAGCGACGCCCGCGACTACATCACCGAAAACTATCACTACCGCCTGCTGATGGGCGAATACCCCGGCAAGAAAATGCTGCCGATGGTCGCGCTGATCGACTCGCGCAAGGTCGTGGAGTTCGAGGACTACATCCGCCACCCCGGCCAGGAATTCGTGGTGGTGCTATCGGGAAAGGTCAGGATTCAATTCGAGAATGGCGATAGCGTGGTGCTGGGCAAGCTGGAATCGGCCTACTTCGATAGCAGTATCGGGCACGTGTACCTGTCGCTAAGCCGCAAGCCGGCCGAAGTGCTGGCCGTGTGCAGCGATACGGAGGACGTGCCTTCCAGGTTGAAGGGGGCCTGAGGCATTCGGGGTCAAGGCTGGCATATGACTGTCACATACGCCGGGCATACTCGTCGACGAGATGCTTGGGGGGAACCCGGTCTGGACCGGGCCAGCCCTGGATATTCATATGAATGGTAATTCGTTGGCCCGGGCGGAAAGCCGGCTTACGATGCCTGGCATCTACTGGGCCCGGTGCCCGCAGGAATGCTCCGACATGCAACGCTTGATCTCCCCCATTTTGACCCGCCGCCCGGCACTGCTTGCCGGCCCGCGCAGTGGTCGCCGCTATGACGCGGTGTATTCAGTGAAAGCCCATCGTGAAGCCAAGATGCTAAATGAGTCGGCGCGGCGAATTCTTGCTGTGTCGGCGCGGTATATGTTGGCTGGCGCGTAATTCGTATTGCTGAATGGCCGGCATGGCCGATGGCAGTGCCCAAGTAAAAATCCCGTTGAGGCGTCACGCGTCGGCGGGATTTTTTTCGCTTCACGGTTTGAGCACGACGAAGCCGGCCCGATCGCCGCGATGCTCGACACCCCCATCAACCCGCGTCGGTTCCCGCGAAATGCGGCGACTGCCCGAAATGTTCGATCAACAATTCCGTCAGGACCCGTATCTTTCTTGCGGGATGCTGGCCTGGCGGGCGGATCACGTAGGCGCCGGCCGGCGGCGGGGGATAGCGGGTCATGATAGGCACGAGCGCGCCGGCGGCCACATCGTCGTGGGTCAGGCAGTCGGGCAGATAGGCAATCCCGAGTCCGGCCGTCGCGGCGGCCACCAAGGCTGCGCCATTGTCTGCCTTGAAGCGTCCCTGTGGACGAACCGTGATGATCTTGTCGCCATCCATGAACTGCCAGGTTTCGGTGCCCTGCATGAGGGCCTCGAACCCAACGAGTTGCTCGGGCGTTTCGGGCGCCCCGTGCGCCTTGATGTAGTCCGGGCTGGCCAGCAGCTTGCCGTGGATGGGGCCAACGCGCCTTGCGATCAGGCTGGAGTCCTGAAGATAGCCCACCCGTATCGCGCAGTCGTACCCCTCGGCGATAAGGTCGACGAAGCGATCGCTATAGCAAGTCTGCACATGAAGTTGCGGGTGGCGTCGCGCCAACTCCGCGACCACGGGCGCGAAATGCGTCAGGCCGAACGACACGGGCACGGCAACACGCAAGCGGCCACGTAGCTCACCGGCGGGCACGATCGTTTCCCGGGCCATGTCGATTTCGGCGCAGGCTCTGACCGCATGGTCGCGGAAAATCGCCCCGGCTTCGGTAAGCGCTGCGCCGCGCGTGGTGCGTGCAAGCAACTGGATGCCCAGCTCTGCTTCCAACCGCAGCAATCGACGGCTGACGATCGACTTGGAAACACCTAGCCGGAGCGCTGCGGGTGACACGCCGCCCGCGTCCGCCACTTCGATGAATGTTTGAAGTTCTTCGATATCCAATTTGCGTGGCTCCCCATTTTCGCAACGCAGTTCGCCGCAGGATAGCACTACCGTGGCAGGCATCGAATCGGCATGGCGCCCAAGAGATGACGGCGTTCCTGATCGTGCGACACAGCTTGCCCCGGAACGGAACTACCGCATCGAGATTGACGAAAACATAATGTTGAATCTGGTCGGCGTCGCCACAAGCGCACGCTTTCTGGAAAGGCTTTGCAATGCAACTCGCAATGCAATTTCCGCAAAACACAGCAAACCAGGGATCACTAATGACTTTTCGTAATGGCCTCGATTCGCTTCTACGTCCTGAGGATTCGGTACTCGTTCTCATCGACCACCAACCTTTTCAACTGACCAACCTGAACAGCCACGATCCGCATGCCGTGGTCAACAATTCGACGGCGTTGGCGAAGGCGGCAAAGGTCTTCGGCGTGCCCACGATTTTGACGAGCGTGATCGCGGATCGTGGCGGCTACATCTTTCCCCAAATCACTGATGTGTTTCCCGGCCAAGAGGTCATTGACCGCACGCTCATCAACACCTGGCAAGACAAAAAAGTGGTCGATGCGGCCAAGGCCACGGGCCGCAAGCACCTGGTCATCGCCGGCCTCTGGACCGAGGTCTGCGTTGCGATGCCGGCAATCCAGGCGGCGGGCGAAGGATGGGATGTGACGGTCATCACCGATGCATCGGGTGGGGTGTCGGTCGAGTCGCACGAAGTCGCGCTGCAGCGCATGGCGGCGGCCGGGGTGAACCTGATGACCTGGATGGCATTGGCCGCCGAGTGGCAACGCGACTGGGCCCGCACGGAAACTGCCCCCGGGCTGACCGACATACTCGTTCAGCATGCCGCGGGTAGCGGCATCGCTTATCTGTGGGAACAGCAGTTGCTGAACACGCCGGTGCCCGCCACGGCAGGCTGATCAGGCCGGGCGCTTAACGTAAAAATCCCGCAGAGACATCGCGTCTCGGCGGGATTTTTTTAAACGCGACGATTGCAGCGGCAACGAGGCGCAACGCCAACGATCAGTTGCTGTTGATCCAGTCCTTTGTGTCGTCGATGAACCAGGGCAGATTCAATCTTTCGCCCTCGCCAGACTGTATGGTCAAGCGCTGACCCGAGGATCCGGGGGTGCCTTTCGCACCCTGCGTGGTGGAAGATGGCCGGCTCCGATAATCCATGTCGGTTTGCCGCGGCGGATTGTCCGCGCAGGCGGCAATCGACGCGCAGGCGGCCGCGACAAGGATGGGCCGCACCACTAAACAAAGGGTCTTCATCATGCTCTGGTTCCGCTGGGGCACAGGCCGACGTGCCGGGCAATCAAGGCCTTAACCCCATACCTTACTCTCAATACGAGGCCGTCGTCAGCGTCTGCGCCCTATTCATCGACGCACTTTGGCATCGAATGGCAAGCCCTGGCCCGGCATTTTCGGTAGCCTCGCAGGCTGCGTCAAAGGCACCCATCCGCGGCGGTCGGTCTTCATTGGCGGCCTTCGCAATGCAACCGCACGGTAATCCAGCCAAACACATGAACGTTTACCCCCACCTGGTGGCCTGTGAACACTGCGACAGCGTTTACCAACGTTGCGCATTGGCGGCAGGCGAGGTCGCGCGATGTAGTCGATGTGAGGCCGTGCTCCAGTGCGCCAAGCCGGGGGATGTGAATCGGTGGTTGGCGTTGACCCTCACAACGGCAGTCGTGTTTCTGATCGCGAACGTTTGTCCAGTCGTGCGCATCAGCCTCAACGGAACCCGCCGAGAAGCAACGTTGTGGGAATTTGCATGGGCCCTGGCCCAAGGAAGCGTTGCGCCTCTTGCGATAGTTGCCGCGTTGGTGATTATCCTGGTGCCGCTTGCGCAGATCGCGTTGCTGTCGTGGGTGCTGATCTTCGCGCGTGCGGGCCAACGCGCGCCGGGCTTTGCCCCGGCCCTGCGGATGCTGGCTCGGTTGCGGCCGTGGAGCATGGTGGAAGTCGGCATCCTCGGCATTCTTGTGGCGATCATCAAGCTGGTGAGCCTTGTGGAAGTCACCCTCGGCGCGGGTGTCTGGGCGACTGCCGCCCTGATGGTATTGCTTACCGTGATTGCCCACCGAGACCTCTCTTCTCTGTGGGACCAGACCGAACATGATCCGACAGTGCCGAGCAGAAGCGCGGTATGAACAAGCCGCCATTCGCAAGCGATTTATCAGTCGTGGGCTGCCACACATGCGGCCTGGTTTGCGAACACCAGGACACGCCCGGGCGAGCCGTTCCCTGCCCGCGCTGTGGCTCGCCCCTCCACCATCGGCGCCCAAACGGTATTGCACGCGCCTGGGCGCTGCTTCTGACCGCCGTTATCTGCTACATCCCCGCCAATGTATTGCCCGTCATGCACACCAGCCTGCTGGGCAGAGGCAGCAGCAGCACGATCATGGAAGGCGCGGTGGAGTTCTGGACGTCGGGCTCCTATGGCATCGCACTGGTGATTTTCATCGCGAGCGTGGCGGTCCCTTGCGCCAAATTCCTGATTCTTGCGCTGTTGCTCGCGACCTCCCAAAGGCGTAGCCGATGGGCAACGCGAGAGCGCGCCAAGTTGTACCGCATGGTGGAGTTTGTCGGGTATTGGTCGATGCTTGATGTGCTGGTGGTGGCCGTCGTGGCGGCACTGGTGCAGTTTCAAGGCCTCACCGATATATCGCCTCGCATCGGCATCCTTTTCTTCGGCATGGTCGTGATTTTCACCATGCTTGCAGCCATGTCGTTCGACCCCAGACATATTTGGGATGGTGAAATCAATGGTGGTGATGCATGAATGATTCTTCCAGGGCGCTTCCTGAGCCCGGCGCTCCTACGGTGATACCACGCAGGAAATGGCGGATCTCGCTCGTCTGGCTGGTCCCTCTCATCGCCGTATTGGTCGGCCTATCCATGCTGGTGCAGACCTGGATGACGGAAGGCCCCGTGATCAATATCACGTTTCGTACTGCCGCCGGTCTGGAAGAGGGCAAGACCCTTGTGAAATACAAGGACGTAAACGTAGGCACGGTAACAACGATCGGGCTCAACGAAGACGGTTCCCGCGTGGTTGCAACGGTGGCGTTGGATAAAGATGCGGCTAGCCTGGCGCGCGAGGACTCTCGGTTTTGGGTGGTGCGCCCGCGCATCGGCATCGACGGCGTTTCCGGGGTAGACACGCTCCTGTCGGGCGCATACATCGGCGTCGATCGGGGGCAATCGACGGAGCCCGGCAAGGAGTACACCGGCTTGGAAAGTCCGCCCACGGTCATCGGCGACACGCCCGGCCGATCTTTCGTCCTGCATACCGAGGATCTTGGCTCGTTGGACGTTGGATCGCCCGTCTATTACCGACGCATTCAAGTCGGCCGTGTTGCGTCATATCAGTTGGGCGAGGATGGCAAAGCGGTCGCGCTGCGGGTCTTCGTCAATGCGCCCTACGACCGTTTTGTCACCACGGAAACTCGCTTCTGGAATGCCAGCGGTGTCGATGTCTCGCTGGGCGCGGACGGGTTCAAGCTGCAAACCCAGTCGATCGCCACCATTCTGGCCGGAGGAGTTTCCTTCGGCACGTCTTCGGGCCTATCCGGCGAGCCAGCGGCGGCGGACGCCGCATACGAACTGGCCAAGGATCAGCAGGCAGCGCTGGCCCCGCCCGACGGGCCCTCGCAAACCGCCTACCTGGTGTTTGAACAATCCTTGCGGGGCCTGACCGTCGGCGCGCCCGTGCAATTTGATGGCATGGACCTGGGTAAGGTCGTCTCCATCAAGCCAGATTACGATCCGGTGAAGCGTCGCTTTCAATCCCGGGTCGGCATTGTGGTGTTTCCGCAGCGGCTGAGCGACATCATGGAGAAAATGCCGGCGCTCGACGGCACCGACGAAGACCGGCTGGTACGCATGCTGCAAGAAATGGTGGCGCACGGTCTCAGGGCTCAGGCCAGGACGGGAAACCTGCTGACCGGCCAACTGTTCATCGCGCTGGACTTCATACCCAACACGCCAAAGGTCGCCTTTGATCCTCAACATCGTCCGATAACGCTGCCGACCGTCAGTGGCAGCTTCGATCAATTGCAGGAGCGGGTCGCCAGCATCGTGGGCAAGATCGACAAGATGCCCCTGGACAACATCGCGCGCAACCTTGACGCCTCCTTCGCCAACCTCAATAAAGCGCTGTCGCAGGTGAATGGCCTGGTTCTGCCGCAAGCCACGCAGACCCTACGTCAGGCGCAACAAACCATCGGCGCCGCGCATGGAATGCTTGCCGAAGATGCGACGTTGCGACAGAGCGTTGGCCAGACCCTTCAGGAGATTCAACGCGCCGCCCGTTCGGTCCGCACGTTGACCGACCTGTTGAGCCGGTATCCCGAGGCGGTGGTGCGAGGCCGCCCCAAGCACGCCACACTCGAGGCTCCCAGAGAACCGCCCGCCAGCACGATAGAGACGCCCCAACGATGATCCGACCCATTCGCTTCTGCCTGCTTGCCATGGCACTGGGGCTTGCGGCTTGCACCGCTTCCGCGCCTGTTCGCCATTACACGCTGCTAACCCCCCAGGGGACCATTCAACCTCCGGGCGCCCCGGCGCGCTTCGTCGTCGAAGTGCTGCCGGTGAGTGTGCCGGAATACCTGAATCAGCCCCAGCTCGTTGTGAGGCAGGACGACAGCGGCATGCTCGCCGTCCTGGATGACGAGCGGTGGCTGGGGCCGTTGGACGAAGAGATACGTAACGCCCTGTCGGCGCAGTTGGTGGATGACCTGGGCACCCAGGATGTCGCCGGATTGTCATGGCCGGGCGATGCGCAGGTAATCAGGGTGAAATTGCAGATTCGCCGGTTGGACGCATGGCCCGGAAAGCGCGTGCAACTTGAGGCCGGTTGGACCCTGGCGGATGCACGCAAGCCCGGGAATGCCAGGTTGGTGTGCCACGGACGTTTTGAAGAAGCCGCCAGCGACGGATATCCTGCGCTTGTGCAAGCGCAGCAGCGCTTGATCGCTGCGTTGGCCCGGCAGATCGGCCAGGACGCAACGACGTGGTCGGCCTCACCCCAGGCGAAATGCGGACTCTCGAAAGCGCCTTAGCCGGCCTCTGATAGCCTTTGGCGGTATCGCGGTATGGTCCACCATTGGAACCTCCCAGAAGGCGCAAGATCCCCATGACGATTGAATTGGAAAAACAAACCCGAGCCACTGCCATCGCGTCGATTCAACGGTATTTCGACGAGCACATGGAAGCGCCTATCGGCAATATCGCGGCAGGAGCGCTGCTTGGGTTTTTTCTAGAGGAAATCGGCCCGACGATATATAACCGAGCCGTCGCCGACGTGCAGGAGCGGCTGCAGCTGCGCGTATCTGAACTGGACCTCGAGGTACGCGAGGACGAGTTCGCCTACTGGCGCAAGTACGCGCGGGGAAACAACAAGGGGCCGAAGTAGCGCGGCGTTCCGTCATGAGCGCGATACGTGGATGCGCCCCCCCCCCCCCCCCCGCCCCCCAGCAAAAAGCCCCC
>NZ_JBHFII010000047.1:457028-508640 GCF_057334215.1 Achromobacter maghribensis
TAACGTTTCAGCGGGCTTTTTACGAGGAATTCTTGGTGCCGACGGCGAGACTCGAACTCGCACAGCTTTCGCCACTACCCCCTCAAGATAGCGTGTCTACCAATTTCACCACGTCGGCATTCACCAATTTCCTGACGTCGCCATAGGCATTGCCAGAAAGTCGAGCATTCTAGCACGAATTGAACGAACGACGGAAGCGGCCCCAAATACTCCAACTGCGCCGCGTCCATCCTCCCGATCCCGCCGCCCCAAAGAAAAAGGCCGGCATCCGCCGGCCTTCCTCTGGATCTGCCCGAACTTACTTGGCAGGCGTTTCGGCCGGCTTCTGGCCGGCAGCCGGCGCGGCAGGCGCCGGTGCAGCAGGCGTGGCCGGAACCGACGGCACCGATGCATCAGGCTTGGCCGGGGCGGCAGGCGCTGCCGGCACCGAACCCGGCGCCGGCGAGGCGGCACCCGGAACCGACGAACCGCCAGCGGCGGGCGCCGCGCCCGGCACTTGGGGCACGGAACGGTCGGACGGGAAGCTCTGCATCACGCCGGAGTCCACGGCCGGGCCGCTGGTGCCCTTGTGGCTGACGTAGGCCAGGCCGGCGGTGGACGCGAAGAAGACCACGGCGGCCCACTTGGTGGCGCGCGACAGGAAGTTGGCGGCGCCGGTGGCACCGAACAGGCTGCCGGACGAACCGCTACCGAAAGCGGAACCCATGTCGGCGCCCTTGCCCTGCTGCAGCAGGACCAGAACGATGATAGCCAGCGCCGAAAAAACTTGGACGGCCAGCAGAAGTTTAAGCATCAAGGGCATTACAGACTCCGGAACGGAAACTTAGATGGCGGCAATACGCAAAAATTCTTCAGCCACAAGCGACGCGCCGCCGACCAGGGCTCCGTCGATATCCGTCATGGCGAACAAACTGGCGGCGTTGGCAGCTTTGACGCTGCCGCCGTACAAAACCTGCACCTGGGCCGCGCCCAGCGCGCGCAAGGCGGCGCGAATGGCGGCGTGGACTTCTTGCGCCTGCTCGGGGCTGGCGGTGCGGCCGGTGCCGATGGCCCAGACGGGCTCGTAGGCCAGGACCATGCGCGACACGGCGTCGGCGCCCAGCGCCAGCACGGGCTTCAACTGGCGTTCGATGACGGCCAGGGTGTTGCCGGCTTCGCGGTCGGCCAGCGACTCGCCCACGCAGACCACGGGGGTCAGGCCGGCGGCCAGCGCGGCTTGCGCCTTGGCGGCCACGATTTCATCGGTTTCACCGTGCAGCACGCGGCGCTCGGAATGGCCGGCCAATGCCCAGCGGCAACCGAATTCTTTCAGCATCGCACCGGAGACTTCGCCGGTGTAGGCACCCTTTTCGTGCGCGCTGACATCTTGCGCGCCCCAGGACACGTTGCTTCCGGTCAGGGCCGAACCGGCTTGCGCCAGATAAGGAAACGGAACACAGATGCCGATGTCGCAGTGGCTCGCGGCATCCGCGGCGCGCAGCTCGGTCAGCAACGCGGCGTTCTCGGCCAGGTTGCCGTGCATCTTCCAGTTGCCCAACACGAGGCGGGCGCGGTTTTCGACTGAAGTCATGGCGCAATTGTCAGAGAGGGTGAGTCCCGGGGCATGACACGACCGCCCACGGGCCTGCCTGGAAAAAATTCCAGGCGAAACCCGAGATTGTATCCTGTTGCGCGGCGATACGCCGAACGCCGCGCGTTTCTTACATTGTCAGGATGATTTTGCCGATATTTTCGCCGCCTTCCATCATGGCGTGCGCCTTGGAGGCCTCGGCCAGGGGGAACGTGGCGTGCACGATCGGCTTGATGGCCCCTTTTTCCAGCAAGGGCCATGCGTGTTCGCGCAGGGCGCGCGCGATGGCGCCCTTGAAATCAACCGACCGGGGACGCAGGGTGGACCCCGTGATGGTCAGGCGACGACGCATGACCTGAGACGTGTCCACATCGGCGCGCGCGCCGCCCAGTTGGGCGATGATCACGATGCGGCCGTCATCCGCCAGGCATTGCATGTCGCGGGCGATATAGTCGCCTGCCACCATGTCCAGAATGACGTCCACGCCGCGCCCGCTGGTGGCGTCCATGACTTCCTTCACGAAGTCCTGCGTCTTGTAGTTGATGCCCTTTTCGGCGCCCAGCGCTTCGACGGCGCGGGCGCGGTCGTCGCTGCCGACCGTCGCGTAGACCTTGTTGCCCATCGCGCGGGCCAGCTGGATGGCCGTGGTGCCGATGCCGCTGGCGCCGCCATGCACCAGCAGGATTTCGCCGTCGGACAGGCGGCCGCGGTCGAACACGTTGCTCCAGACGGTGAAATACGTTTCCGGCAAGCCGGCCGCTTCGATGTCGGACAGTCCCTTGGGGATGGGCAGGCATTGCGCCACGGGCGCAACGCAGTATTCAGCGTAACCGCCGCCCGCCACCAGGGCGCAGACCTTGTCGCCCACCGCAAAGCCGCTGCCAGCCAGGTCGCCACCCACGATTTCGCCGGCCACTTCCAGACCCGGCAGGTCGGAGGCGCCACGCGGAGGGGCGTAGTTGCCCTTGCGCTGGAATACGTCGGGGCGGTTGATGCCCGCAGCGCTGACTTTGATCAAAACTTCACCCGCGCCGGCTTCGGGCGTGGAGCGTTCTACGGGGACCAGGACCTCGGGGCCGCCGGGGCGGGAGATTTCTACAGCGTGCATCGCGTGCCTCCTTTGCAGCAAATGGATTATTATTGCGCCCTTTACGGCATATCGCGTTGCCGTTCGGGCAGAATGTTTGCCTGACGGCCGAATCGCCGTGCTGCGCGCGCAAGTCGACCCGACGCGCTCGCAAGACACATCAGCAGACCCCGGAAGCGTGGCAGAGTGGTCGATTGCACCGGTCTTGAAAACCGGCAACGGGCAACCGTTCGTGAGTTCGAATCTCACCGCTTCCGCCAAATACCCTTGGCAATCGCAAGGCCCCGGCCGCCCCGCGCATGTAGCGGGCACGCCGCGCGCGCCGACGCCCCCCTCTTTTCCCCCTCTACACCCACGACGACGCCCCTCTCGCTTGCCTGCGGCCGTCCGGGCCGGGCCAAGGGTGATCCCTGCTATTTGCGGGCCGCCTTTTTCTATATACTGAATGATACTTATTCCTATTTTTTAAGATCTTCAGTTCATGGGAAAGCACTCCGCCCATTCCGCCTTGGCTTCCCTATACGTGAACTATCGCCCTTGGCTGGTGGATCGCCTGCGGTTTCGGCTGCGCAACCAGGCGGACGCTGAAGATCTGGCGTCCGACACGTTTCTGCAGGCCGCCGTCAGCCGCGAGCCCGTGGCCTCGATTGTCGAACCCAAGGCGTACCTCTCCACCATCGCCCGCCGGCTGCTGTTCCATTTCTGGCGCCGCCGCGAACTGGAACAGGCGTATCTGCAATGGCTGGCCCTGCATGCCGACGACATGGCGCCGTCGCCCGAAGCCGTCGCGCTGGGCGTTGAAATGCTGATGCGGGTGGATGCGGTGCTGCATGGCCTGCCGCCCGCGGCGCGCGCCGTGTTTCTCTATAGCCAATTGGACGGATTGAGCTACGACGAAATCGGCCGGCGCATGGGCTTGTCGGCGCGAACCGTGCAGCGGCACATGGCGATGGCGCTTGAACGTTGCATGCGCGTGCGCCGCGAGGGACACGCATGACGCCCGAGATCGATCGCCAGGCCGTGCAATGGATGCTGCGCCTGACCGCCGGGGACGCCGATGCGGCCGAACAGCTTCGGTTCCAGCAATGGCGGCAGGCGGACCCCGCGCATGCCCAAGCCTGGACCACCCTGCAGGAAAGCGTGGCGGGGCCGCTTCAAGCGCTGCGCGCGCTGGGCGCGACCCAAACGCCGGATTCCGCCGGCGCGGCATTGCGCGGCATGCTGGTCCGAGGCCCGTCACGGCGCCAGTTCCTGGGCAAGACCCTGGCGTTGACGGGCGCTGCCGTGGGCGCTAGCTGGTTGGGTGCGCAGCAATGGCAACAGCGCGGCGACCTGGTCACCGGCACCGCCGAACGCCGCACGCTTGCGCTGGACGACGGCAGCCAGTTGCAGCTGAATGCGGACAGCCGGATCCGGCTGGAATTCACCAGCGCGGTGCGGCGGGTTCGATTACTGCACGGCGCATTGATCGCCGCGGTGGCGCCGGATGAAGCGCGCCCGTTCGGGGTCAGCACGGACGACGGCACGGCGTGGGCGCTGGGCACCCGCTACATGGTGCAGAAGGAAAGCGGCCACAGCGTGGCGGCCGTGCTTGAGCATACGGTGCGGGTACGCACGCGCAACGGCGCGACGGAGCAACTGGCGCAGGGGCAGGCGGCGGCCTATGGCGCCGCTGGCATCCGCCGGCTGGAAGGCTCCCCCGCCAACGCACTGGCGGCCTGGGAGGCGGGCCGGATCGACGTGCTGGACGCGTCGCTGGAAGAAGTTGCCTCGGCCTTGCGCCCCTACATGCGGGCCACGCTGCACGTGTCCGACGCGGCGGGCCGGCTGCGGGTGCAGGGCGTGTTCTCGCTGGATCGGCCCGATGAAGCCTGGGCCGCGCTGGCGGCGACCTTGCCGCTGCGCATCGACCATTACGGCGGCTTGCTGACGTGGGTGGACCGGGCCTGAGGCCCGCGCCGCGCGGCTTTTACGATTTTTTTGTCCGGTTTTTTGGCGCCGATACACCTCTGGGTAGGAATTCGAGAAATCAGCAACCCGGAGTTGTACGTCATGCATCCTTTGTATCGGGCCGGCCTAGCGGTCGCCGTCGCCGTGGTTTCCCCTGCCGCCTTCGCGCAATCGGCGCCCACCAGCCAGCAATACGAGATTCCCGCCGGACCGCTGGCGGTCGCCCTGAACCGCATCGCGGCGCAGAACAACCGCGTGCTGTCGGTGGATCCGGCCATGGTGCGCAATATCAACGCGCCGGCGCTTAGCGGCAGCTACACGTTGAACGACGCGCTGGGCCGCGTCACGGCGGGATCCGGCCTGGAGGCCGTCACCCTGCCCGGCGGCGCGCTGACCGTGCGCCCCGCGCCCCAGTCGGCCGTGGCGACGCTGGCGCCGATCAACGTCACCGCCAACGCGGAAACCGCGTGGAGCCCCGTGTCCGGCTACGTGGCCAAGCGCAGCGCCACGGGCACCAAGACCGACACGGCGATCCTGGAAACGCCGCAGTCGATTTCCGTGGTCACCGCCGACCGCATCAGCGCCATAGGCGCCACCACGCTAAGGGATGCCCTGGGCTATACGCCTGGCGTGGCGATCACGACGTACGGCGCCGACTCCCGGTACGACTGGATCGCGATCCGTGGCTTTGACGCGTACTCGCCGGGCTTCTACCTGGATGGCATGCCACTGCGCAACAACGGCAACTGGGGAATCTGGCAGACCGAGAACTACGGCGCCGAACGGATCGAAGTCCTGCGCGGGCCCTCTTCCGTGCTGTACGGGCAGACCGGCCCCGGCGGCCTGGTCAACGTCGTCAGCAAGCGGCCGACCGAAGAGCCCCTGCATGAATTGCAGGCGCAGTTGGGCGACCATTCGCGGCGTCAGCTGGCAGGCGACTTCTCCGGCCCGGTGGATGAAGACGGCAAATGGCTCTACCGCATCACCGCGATGGGGCTGGATTCCGAGATGCCGGAACACGGCATCTCGAACGACCGCCTGTACATCGCACCGTCGCTGACATGGCGGCCGTCAGCGGATACGTCATTGACGCTGCTGTCACAGTATGGCCGCAAGGACGGCGGCACCTACACCCGGGCGCGCCCCGCGGCAGGATCTTTGGTGCGCACGCCTGCCGGCACGCATATCCCCAGTGACCTTTTCGTGGGTGAACCCGACTACGACTCGTTTGACCAGACACAATGGATGGTCGGCTACCTGTTCGAACACCGCGTCAATGACGCCGTGACCCTGCGCCAGAACGCGCGCTACGGCAAGCTACGGGTCGACTACGCGGCGGTGCAGTCGCTGGGGTATCTGCCCGTCAACGACAACCCGTCGGACCCGGCCAATTACCAAACCTTGCGCCGCAGCGTATCCGGCAGCAAGGAGAACATTTCCAGCTTCACCATCGACAACCAGGCGCAGACGGATCTGCGCTTCGGCGATTGGCAGCATCGGCTGCTGCTGGGCGTGGATTACCAGCGCACGGCCATCGACCAGGTCAGTTTCAATGGCGGCTACGCGCCGCCGCTCTCCATCTACGATCCCGTCTATGGCCGCGGCGGCATCGAACGGCCCCGGCCCTGGATGGATGCCGACATCACCGTGGCGCAAACCGGTGTGTACCTGCAAGACCAGATCAAGTGGAACGACCGGTGGGTGCTGACCTTGGGCGGCCGGTACGACGATGTGTCAGGCAAGATGCGCAACCGCCAGGACGGCACCACCACGCGCTTTCCCGACCATCAGTTCACCGGCCGCGCCGGCCTGGTCTACGTGGATCCGGCGGGCTGGGCGCCGTACCTGAGCTATTCGGAATCGTTCTCTCCCACCGTCACCATCGACCCGGTCAGCGGCACGCCCTTCAAGCCGGAAACCGGCAAGCAATACGAAGCCGGCGTGCGCTATCAACCGGTCGGACGCTCGGACAGCTACAGCGCCGCGATCTTCGAGCTGCGGCGCAAGAACTACATCACCTACGACAGCCAATCGATGCCCAGCCAGAAGGGCGAAGTGCTGGTGCGCGGGCTGGAGCTTGAGGCCACCTTCCAGCCGCTACCGCGTTTGAATGTCGTCGCGGCCTATACCTGGACGCCGAAGGCCGATGTGGTCGAAAGCAGCAACCCCGCAGAGGTCGGCAAGCAGGCGACCGCCGTGCCCAAGCATCGCGCGTCGCTCTGGCTGGACTACCGGTTCGAATCCGCCGTCAAGGTCGGCATCGGCGCCCGCTACACCGGGTCGAATTTCGGCGATGGCGAAGCCGCGCCGGTCAAGGTGCCGTCGTTCCTGCTGTTCGACGCGATGATCGGCTACCAGATCAAGAACTGGACCCTGGCGCTGAACGCCCGCAACCTGACCAACAAGACCTACATCGCCAACTGCGGCTATGGCAACTGCTACTACGGCGACCAGCGTACCGTCGTGGGCACGGCGACGTACCGCTGGTAAAGGCCCGGCGGGGCGCCGGCCCGGGTTTCGGGGGCAGCGCTTGATCGGCGTCAGACGCCGTCCCGCGCGCGCCTTCCGGGCCGTGCGGGGCGGGCGTAGTATGAGGCTGTTGTTTTCGCCCGCGTGGCGGCCATGACCGCGCCGCCCTCTCCATCCCAGGAGGTTGCCATGTACAAGCACATTCTCATCCCCATCGACGGATCCAGCCTGGCCAACACCGGCCTGGAACAAGGGTTGGGCCTGGCCCGCGCGCTAGGGGCCAGCGTCACCGTGGTGACGGCCTATGGCAGCTTCCACATGCCCTCGATGGAAACCGTGCAGCTGGAAGGCGTGCGCAAAACGTATGAACATCAGGCCCAGGAGCTGGCCGCCTCGTACCTGGCGGAAGCCGCCGCCCGCGCCAAGGCCATGGATGTGCCGTGCACGACGGAAATGCGCGAAAGCGACACGCCGTATCAGGTCATCATCGACATCGCCTTGACGCAAGGCTGCGATCTGATCGCAATGACTTCGCATGGCCGCAGCGGCATGGCCGCACTGCTGCTGGGCAGCCAGACGCAAAAGGTGCTGGCGCACTCCACGGTGCCGGTGCTGGTGTACCGCTAACGCACGGCGCGGCGTTACGCCACGGCCGCCGCGGCCGCCGCGTGGAAGGTCTTGGGGATACCTGCCGCGGCCACGCCGCTGCGCAAGGTCTCTTGCGGCAAGGCGTCGGCCAGCAAGGCGCGCGCGGCCAACAACCGGGCAAGGTCCACGCCGGTCCGGTAGCCCATGCTTTCCAGCATGAACACCAGGTCTTCGGTGACGATGTTGCCCGAGGCGCCCGGAGCAAACGGGCAACCTCCCAGCCCGCCCAGGCAGGAATCGAAACTGCGGATGCCTTCGTTCAGGCCAGCCAGCGCGTTCGCCAGGCCCAGGCCCATGGTGTCGTGCAGGTGCAGCTTGGTCAGCAGGCTGCCCACGGCGTCCTGCGTAGCGCGCACCACGTCGCTCACCTGCGCGGGGTGCGCATAGCCCACCGTGTCGGCCAGCGCGATCTCATCGACGCCAGTGCGCGCCACCGCCGCGGCTACCAACGCCACGCGCCGCACGGCGACATCGCCTTCCATCGAACAACCGAACGCCGTGGCGACCGCCGCATCGATGCGCATGGGGCGCGGCTGCGATCGCACCCAGTCCACAATGGACGCCATCATCTCCACTTGCGCGTCGGTACCCTTGCCCACGTTGGCGTGGCTATGCGTGTCGCTGACCGAAATCGGAAACGACAGCACGTGCGCGCCCGCCTCGTAGGCGGCAATGGCGCCCTTCAGGTTGCAGGCCAGCGCACACACGGTCAGGCCGTCTATCTGCAGGACGTCGGGCAGGATGGCGCCCGTATCCGCCATCTGCGGCACCAGCCGCGGCGATACGAAGCTGCCCACCTCGATCTCGCGCAAGCCCGCCTGCGCCAGCTGGCGGATCCAGCGCAGCTTGTCGGCCGCCCGCATCATGCCCTTGGCCATTTGCAGCCCGTCGCGCGGGCCCACCTCGCAAAGCCTGACTTCCTGATCCATATGCCCTCCTGTCGTGTACGCCGGCCTGTGTCCCGGACTATTGCTGCACCACAATGCCCGCGCTCTTGATGGTCTGCTGTGCCTTGCCGATGTCCGACTGGATCAGCGCGGCGAACTGGGCGCTGGAGACCGGTGCCGTTTCCAGCCCCTGCGACGCCAGCGCTTCCTGCACGTCCTTGCGCGCCAGCAGCTTGTTGAAATCGGTGTTCAGCCGCGCCACGATGTCGGCCGGCGTCTTGGCCGGCGCCAGCACGCCGTAGTAGGTCACCACGCTGAAATCCTTGTAGCCAAGCTCGGCCACGGTCGGCACGTCCGGCAAGGCGGGATTGCGCTTGGGCGAGGTCACGGCAAGCGCACGCACCTTGCCCGCCTTGATGAGCGACGCCGCTGAAGAGATCGACGACCCGGCAAACTGCAGATGCCCGCCCATCAGGTCAGCCAGGGCGGGAGCCGACCCCTTGTACGGCACGTGCTGCATCTTGAAACCGGCCTCATGCTGCAGCATTTCCATGGCGATGTGCACGCCGCCGCCGGTGCCCGACGTGCCGTAGGAAATCTTGTTGGGTTCCTTCCTGGCGGCCTCGATCACTTCGGGAAGGGTCTTGTAGGGCGACGCCTCCGCCACCAGCAGCACCATCGGCGTGGTGGCCACCAGCGCCACGGGCACCAGGTCCTTGACCGGGTCGTAGGCCACCTTCATCAGTAGCGGAATCAAGGTGACGTTGTCGGATTGGCCGATCACCAGGTCATACCCTTGCGCGGGCGCGCGCGCTGCTTCGGCCAGGCCCAGCGCCGTGCCGGCGCCAGGCTTGTTCTCTGGCACCACCGCCCAGCCGTTCAGCTCATGCAGCTTGTTGCTCATCAGCCGGCCGATGTAGTCGGTGCCCCCGCCCGGGGTGGACGGGATGATGATGCGGATGGGCTTGTTGGGATAGTCCTGCGCGTGCACCGTGCAGGCGGCGGCCAACGCGGCCATCGCAATCAGTTTTCGAATCATGGGGTCTCCTCTTTGATGAATGTCTTGGCGGTCTGACGCCGCCTCGACAGGGCGTTGGCGCTACGGCCGGGTCATGCGATGACTCCCGCCGCGCGCAGCGCATCGATGCGCGCCGCATCCAGGCCCAGGCCTTGCAGAATGGCGTGGGTCTGGCCGCCTTGCACCGGCGGATCACAACGCTTGCCGGCCTTGCGCCCATCGAACTCGATGGGTAGCGCGGCCGTGGATATTTCACTTCCGTCGGGCAGCAGGGTCTTGAGCAGCGCGCCCCCGGCGTTCAGGTGCGCGTCGTCCAGCAGATCGTGCGGCTGGCGGATCGGTCCATAAGAAAGGTTGGCGTCCTCCAGCGCCTGGCACAGCGCATCGGTCTTCCAGGTTTTCAGGATCTCGGCCACGCCGGGCACCAGCCAGGACCTTGCGGCCTCGCGGTCGACGGCGGTGGCCAGGCGCGGGTCTGCGGCCCATTCCGGCGGCAGGAATTTCTGCGCGAAATTTCGCCACTGCGCGTCGCCCACCACCGCGACGAACACGCGGCCGTCCGCCGTTTCGAATACGTCGTACACGCCCCATGGCGGTTTGCGCTCCGCGCCCATGGGCTTGGGCGCCGTGCCGGTCAATTGGTATTGCGCGATGAACTGCGCCACCAGCAGCAGGTTGTTCTCGAACAGGCCCGAGCGCACATGACGGCCGCGGCCGGTGGCATGGCGGTCGTGCAGCGCGGCCAGCGCGCCCACCACGCCGAAGGTGCCGCCCAGGATGTCGTTGACCGATGCCGCCACGCGCTGCGGCGTATCGGCGCCGCCATTGATGTAGGCCAGTCCGCCCATCATCTGTACAACCTCATCCAGCGCCGTGCGATGTTTGTACGGGCCGGACAGAAACCCCTTCAGCGACACATAGATCAACCCCGGGTTGTCGGCAGACAAGGATTCATAGTCCAGCCCGTACTGGGCCAGGCTGCCGTCGCGGAAGTTCTCCACCACCATGTCGCTCCGCAGGGCCAGCTGGCGCACCACGTCCTGCCCTTCGGGCGACTTCAGGTCGATCGCCAGGCTTTGCTTGTTGCGGTTGAACACGGGGAAATAACCGCTGCCCGACCCTTTCAGGCGGCGCGTGCGGTCGCCGTCGATGGGTTCCACCTTGATCACGTCGGCACCCAGATCCGCCAGCGACAGGCCGGCGGCCGGCCCCATGATCATGTGGGACAGTTCCAGGACCTTGATGCCCCGCAAGGGCAATTCGGAACTCTCCATGAAGGGTGAAGCCGGTGCTGCGCTCATCAACGTTTCCTCTCGCGTGCCGGATGGTCGGATGCAGGTCGGCAACGTCGGAAAACCGCCTTGCCGCCCCGCGGATGCGCCCATCATCGCGGGGCAGCGGGCAGAGCGGGTAGCGGTCTTTCAGCATGGGGGCATTCTCGTTTCGGAACGTCCGGGTTTGCCCCTAGCTCTCGCCCGCCGGCAGCACGCTCAAGTGGGCCAGCAAGGCCCGCGCGGCGGGCGACAAGGCATCCGGATCCCGCACGGCAATACAGATCGGCGTGCTGGACCACGGGCCGGTCAACGGCACGAAACGGATGTCCAGGTGCGACAGGCGCGCCTTCAGGTACTGGGGCACCACCGCCACGCCCATGCCGCGCGCGACCAGCATGCAGATGGTTTCGTGCGAACTGACGCGCGCACTGATGCGACGCGTCAGGCCCGCGTCTTTGGCCGCCTGCTCGAAGACGCTGCTGATGCCGTTGTCGCGGTTCAGCTCGATCTGTTCGAAAGGCAGCAGTTGGGCGTAATCCAATGCGTCGCGGTCCGCCAGCAGGTGCTGGCCCGGCACCACGGCGGCCAGCTCGCAATGACCGCAGGCGAATACCTGCAAGCCGTCATGACCGAAGTCCGATCCCGCCGCTACGTCGGCATGTCCGTCCAGCACGGCGCGGAACGCTGCTTGCGTCGTGTCTTCCTCCAGCGAGATGTCGATTTGCGGATACGCCTGGCGAAACGACTGGATCTGCGCAGGCAGATCGCCCGACAAGGCGGCCACGCTGACGGCCAGCCGGATGTGCCCGCGCACGCCGGTCGCAAAGCCCGCCATCTCGCGATGCATGCGGTCCATGTCCTGCAGCAGCCGGCGCGCATGGGTCGCCAGTGCATTGCCGGCCGGCGTGGGCTGCACGCCCTTGACGCCTCGCTCCAGCAGCGGCACGCCAAAGGCGTCTTCCATTTCCGACATGCGCTTGCTGACGGCGGACGGCACGATGTTCTCGCGGGCGGCGGCGCGCGCCAGACTCCCCTCCTCCAGCGCCGACAAGAACAATCGGAGCGAAACGGGGTCGATGTCGCGGGCGGCGGGAGATGCGGGCAGGGCGGGCTTCATGGCACGAAGTGTCCTGCTTTGCCTGCTGCCGCAGGGATCGGGGTTTTCCCGCAGACAGGACCTGGGTATGATCCGCAGTCCGGCCGCGCGACGCGGCCTTCGTTTCGCGGATCACGCTTTCATGCAATGCCCACGCTGTAACTGGCAGAACCCGGCCTCCAATACCCTTTGCTTCAGTTGCCAAACACCGTTGCCAGTCAAAACGGCTGCGGCTGCGGCCACGCCCGCGCCCACGCAGGCCCGCGCCAAACGGGCCGCCCCGGCGCAGGACGCGCCCGTGTTCCCCAGCATCTGGGTCCGGCTTGGCGCAACCGTCATCGACGGCCTGTTCATGGTGGCGGCGATCCTCACCCTGATCTGGGCGGCCTCGCTGACCTATGAAGGGTTGACCGGCCAGCCCCACCCCGTGCTGCTGTCGGTGTTGGCGGGGCTGATCGGCTGGCTGCTGCCCGCCTTCATGGACGCCTGGGCAAACGGGTCCCCCGGCAAACGCCTGCTGAAGTTGCGCGTCGTGAACCGAAAGGCCCAAGCGCCCGGTCTGCTGCGGTCGATATGGCGCCACACGCTGAAGTACACGCTCAACCTTGCGCTGCCGGGCCTGTTCCACCACATCCAGCAAGCCATCTTTGGTGAACGGTCGATGCACAACGCCCTGGCCGGCACGCACGTCGTCGCCAGCCGGGCGCATCCGCGCGCGGTGCAGTCGGCGGTCGCCAAGACGCCCGCGGTCACCGGCACAGGCAAATTCCTGTTCTTCGTGTTCGGCGTGCTGGCGCTGGTGCTGGGTGGCGTGGTGATCGGCGTCGGCGTGATGAGCCAGGACGATGGCGACAATCCCTTGCACGCGGACGTCCGCCGGTTCGACCTCGTGTCGGACCCCATCCGCATGCTGGTCGAGAACCACTACCGCAGCAAGAAGGCCTTCCCCGCGACGATGGCCGACATCGGCATGACCCAGGAATCGCTACAGAACAGCGGATTCTCCAAGCTGGAGTTCAATCCCGTCAACGGCGTGATGCGGCTGACGATCGCTGGCGAGCCTCGCACTGACGGGTTCCCCACGCTGGCCGGCAAACACTTGATGTACCTGCCGGAACTGCGCGCGGAAAAGAAAGGCGGCGGCATCCGCCGCTGGCAATGCGGCAGCGACGACATCGCCCGCGCCGATCGTCCCTACAGCTGCCGCCACGACACCGGCGCCTTTGTGCGCTAGCCCCTTGAATACGGAACGCCTTGCATGTCGAGTCTGATCGAAGCCATCCACCGCGCCGATGACGGCCATGACCACGCGCAGATGCTTGCCTTGTGCGAACGAGGCGTGCGCGAACAGCCCGGTTCCGCCGAAATGTGGGCCCTGCGCGCCCGCTATCACGACAAGCGCGGCGCCCACGCCCTGCGCGATGCCGACCTGGCCCGGTCGCTGTCATTGGACCCGCAGTGCAGCGACGCCCTGTGCGTACGCGCCACCGCGCTCTATGACGCGGGCGAACAGCAGGAGGCCTGGCGCATCGTGCGCGAAGGCCGCCAGCGCGCGCCCTCGCACTTCGGCTTGATGATGTCCGAAGCCTATCTGCTGATCAACGACCGCCGCCTGGATGCCGCCATCGAATGCTGGACCCGCGCCTCGCAATTGCGGCCGTCCGCCGCTGCGCCGCATTGCTATATCGGTTCCAACCTGCATAACGCTGGCCGCTACCAGGACGCGCTGCCCTACCATCAGCGCGCCGTCGCGCTGGCGCCCAATAACGGCGGGTTCCTGTACGACGCGGGCAACAACTACCGCCGCCTGGGCGACCTGAAGAACGCTATCGCGATGTTCGACCGCGCCCGCGCGATCCTGGGCGAGGAAAACGCCATCCAGCACAACCGGGCCTCGTGCCTGCAAGCGCTGGAGCGCCATGAAGACGCGGTAGAGGAATGGACCAGCCTGCTGCGCCGCGAGCCCGATTGGGATTGGCCGCTGGAAGGCAAGGCGCGGTCCCTGCACCGGCTGGGCCGCGCGGACGAAGCCGCGCCGCTGTGGCGGCATCTGGACGCGCTGTCGGACTCCGGCTGGGAAGGCCGCAAGGAACAGGCCCGCGAATTCGTGCGTAGCGGCGACCCCGAACTGGCCGAAAAGGCCTTGCAAGGGCTGGACCCGATGGAAAGCGGCGACGCCCAATTGCTGTTCGTGGCGGGCAACGCCCAGCGTGACCAGCGCAACTGGGAGCAAGCGTTGGCCTATTACCTGCGCGGCTACGAGATCGCGCCCGACAACGATTTCCTGCCCGGCAACGCCGCGGACATGCTGACCCGCCTGGAACGTTACGACGAAGCCCTGCCTCTGTCGGAAGTGGCGATTTCCCTGGACCCCGACTGGCTGAAATGGCGCCGGGTGCGCATCGACGCCCTGACGAACCTGGGCCGCGGCGCCGAAGCCGTGGCCGATGCCGATCGCGCTCTTGTGACGTGGCCGGACAGCGGCCCGCTGCACGCCGAACGCATCAACGCGTTGAATGCGGCCAAGCAGTATGAAGAAGCCCTGGCCGCGTGCGACCGCCTGGTCGGGCTGGATCCCGACTACCGCAGCTGGGCTCTCTTTTCACGGGGAGAAATCTACGGCCACTTGAAGCGCCATGCCGAATCGGCCATGGCTTTCCGCCAGGCCGCCGCCTCGTACCAGCAGAACGGCAAAGCCAATTACCAGGACCTGTCGCTGCGCCGGGCCCAGGCCGCGGAAGAGGCCGCTGCCTCGCCGCGCGGGTTCCTGGGCCGCTTGTTCGGCCGGAAATAGGCGTTAAGCGGGGGCGTGCTTACCCGGATTTCCCCGGGGTGGGCCAATGCCCCTGCGCCCAAGATGGTATAGTCACGCCCGCTGCCGGCCCTGCATGGGCCGCGCAACGCCCGAGTGGTGAAATTGGTAGACACAAGGGACTTAAACTAATTTGAGCCCTTTGGAGGAAACTCCAAAGGTGTAGCCCGTCAAATTCGGCGAACGCCCTGGACCTGTTCCGAGCCAACGCCGAGCCAAGCCCCGGTTGAAAAACCGGGGAAGGTGTAGAGAGCAGACGGCGGGCACCTAAGGCCGCAAGGCTATGGTGAAGGCGTGCTCCAGACCACGAACAGCGTTTTCGCGCTGGCGGCGAAAGCCGAAGTGGTAAGAAAATCCCTCGGCCGCAAGGCCGTACCGGTTCGATTCCGGTCTCGGGCACCACTATTCTTGCCGTTAAAAGGCCTTGGCCTTTCACCCTCCCCCATCTTGACCGCTCCCGCCGCTCCTGCCCCTTTTATCGTCCTGGACGCCTGCGTGCTGATGTCCGGCATCCTGCGCCGGCTATTGCTGCGCCTGGCCGAAGCCGGCGTGTTCATTCCGGTCTGGACGGAGCGCATCGGCGAGGAGTGGCGCCGCAACGCCTCGCGCATCTGGGACATTCCGCCGGAAGTGCTGGCCGAGTTCTGGGCCGACATGAACGCGCGCTTTCCCCAGGCCAACGAAGCCGACACGCAGGTCTATGAAGCGTCGCTGCGCTACAGCGACCCGAAAGACTTCCATGTGATTGCCGCGGGCTTGGCCCGGCGCGCGCGCTGCGGCCTGCAACAGCCGCCCGTCGTGCAGATCGCCACCTGGAACCTGAAGGATTTCAATCGGTCGGAATTGCGCCGTCAGGGGCTGGATGTGTACAACCCGGACCGCATGCTGCTGCAATGGTGGCAAGGCAACGCCGAGCGCATGCGCGAAGCCATCGCCCAGATCCCCGCCGACTACGTCGCGCTGGGCCGCGAGCCCGAGCCGCTGTCCACGACCTTGCATCGTGAACGCCTGTATGGCTTTAAAAGCCTGGTGGCGCGCGACATGGACAACAAAGCGGGCTGAAAAGCGCGCAAAAAAAGGGCCTGGCCGGCTTGCGCCGCACCAGACCCGGAGCCAAGCTTGTTCCCCGTGGTCAGCCGACCTCGACGAACGTTTCTTCGCGCTTCTTGCGCAGCGCCGGCAACATCACCAACACCAGCAGAATGGCGGCCAGCGCCAGCAACGTGGCGGATAGCGGGCGCGTGACGAAGGTGCTGAATTCCCCTCGCGACAACAACAGCGCCCGGCGGAAGTTCTCTTCCATCATCGGGCCCAGCACCAGCCCCAACAATAGCGGCGCGCCTTCGCAGCCCAACTTGCTCCAGACATACCCAATGACGCCGAAGATAGCGAACATGAAGATGTCGAACACGTTGTAGTTAAGCGAATACACCCCGATCGTGCAGAACACCAGGATCGCCGGGAACAGCATGCGGTAGGGAACGCGCAGCAACTTCACCCAGATGCCGATCAGCGGCAGGTTCAAAATCACCAGCATCAGGTTGCCGATCCACATCGACGCGATCAAGCCCCAGAACAGCTCGGGGTGGCTCGTCATCACTTGCGGGCCAGGCTGGATGTTGTGGATCGTCATCGCGCCCACCATCAAGGCCATGACGGCATTGCCCGGGATACCCAGCGTCAGCAGCGGGATGAACGAGGTTTGCGCGCCCGCGTTGTTGGCGGATTCCGGGCCCGCCAGGCCGGCCGGATGCCCCTTGCCGAAACGCTCGGGTTGCTTCGACAGCTTCTTTTCAAGCGTGTACGAGGCGAACGCCGACAGCACGGAACCGCCGCCCGGCAAGATGCCCAGCGCCGAACCCAGGGCGGTGCCCCGGACGATGGCGGGCGCCGCTTCACGGAATTCCTGCCGGCTGGGGTACAGGGAACCTACCTTGTCGGTAATCTCGACCCGGTTCTCTTTTTGCTCCAGGTTTGCCATGATTTCAGACAGCCCGAAAACGCCCATCGCGACGATGGCGAAGTCGATACCGTCCTGCAATTCCGGGATGCTGAAATCGTAGCGGGCAACGCCCGAATTGACGTCGGTGCCGACCATGCCCAGCAGCAGCCCCAGCAAGATCATGCAGATGGCCTTGGGCAGCGACCCCGAAGCCAGCACGACAGCGCCGATCAGGCCCAGGGCCATCAACGAAAAGTACTCGGCGGGTCCGAACGCAAACGCCACTTCCGCCAGGGGCGGCGCGAACGCTGCGATCAACACGGTGGCGACGCTGCCCGCGAAGAATGACCCGATGGCGGCAAGCGACAAGGCCGCGCCGGCCCGGCCGTTGCGCGCCATCTGGTGACCATCCAGCACCGTCACCACGGCGGACGTTTCGCCCGGCAGGTTCACCAGAATGGCCGTCGTCGAGCCGCCATACTGGGTGCCGTAATAAATGCCCGCCAGCATGATCAAGCCGGCCGTGGGCGGCAGCACATACGTGATCGGAAGCAGCATCGCGATGGTGGGCACCGGGCCCAGGCCCGGCAACACACCAACCAGCGTGCCCAGCAGGCAGCCCAGGAATGCATAGCTGAGGTTTTCCGGCGTGAACGCCACGGAGAAACCCAGCATCAGGTTTTGCATTAGTTCCATTGCGGTCTCCTAGTTGGCGAATGCGCTGGGCCACAGGGGAAAAATCAGGCCCAGGCCGCGTATGAACGCAAGGTAGGAGAACGCCACGAGGAACAGGCCGTTGGCAACGGCGACTTTCCAGTTGAATTCGTGGCTGGCGAGACTGCTGATGAGCACCAGCAGGAAAACTGAAAGGTAAAGCCCCAGGTGTTGAAGCGCGAAACCGTACAACACCACTGACCCCACCACCAGGAAGAGGATGCGGAAATCGTAACGGCTGATGGTGGTTGTCTGGGCGTTCTTTGCCAGTGCGCTGATCAGCACGACCGCGCCCATCAGCGCCAGCACGATGCCCAGCCAGAACGGGAAATATCCCGGTCCCATGCGGGCCGCGCTTCCCATGGAATATTCGGTGGCCTGCGCGGAAAAGGCCCCTCCTAAAGCAATAAACATGGCTCCGGACCAAAAGTCCTGTCTGTTTCTAATCAAGCTGCGGTCTCCCTGGTCTGACGCGCCGAACAATCACTGGAAACAACGGCGCGTGCTTATAGCGACGCCTTTCCGCGCTGAACGAATGACAGGCGGAAAAGCGAAGTGGGAGATGCTAAATCGCATGACGACATATCGAATATCCGGAAGAACCATAACTTTTTTCGGGATATCCCTAAGCCAAATAGTGGACAGTTTTTTCTCGATTGGCCGCGATGGCGGCTTTCAAATACCCTTCAACTTCCTTTCAACGCAGGCACCGTGCGGATGTTCGCGATGGCAAAAAAAGTTCCAGGGGCGGCGCAGAAATTTTTCTGCCGCGCACGCGCCACACAAATTTTTTTCGACGACAGCCAACGGAAACGGGCAGCCCAAAGTGAAAACGCCCGCAAGATGCGGGCGTTCGGGATCAAGGTACGGTTGCGGTCAAGTCGGCATCAAGCCGCTGCTGCCGTCAATGGTCATGATTGCTGGCCGCGAAGCCCGCAGCGTTCAGGATGTCGATCACTTCCAGGATGTGCTCCGGCCCGCGCGTCTGCAAGACGAAGTCCACCTCGACGTTGCGCACCGGCAATGACGTGAAGGCACGCTGGTGATGCACTTCGGTGATGTTGGCCTGCGCATCGGCGATCAGCTTGGTGGCGTGGGCCAATGCGCCCGGCAGGTCGCGCAAGTCCACGCGGATGCGGGCCAGGCGCCCGGCGCGCACCATGCCGCGTTCGATCAGTTCGCCCAGCATCAGCGGGTCGATGTTGCCGCCCGTCAGCACCAGTCCGATGCGCTTGCCCTTGAAGCGGTCGCTGCCCGCCTCCTGCGCGCGCAGCAGCGCGGCCAGGCCAGCCGCCCCCGCGCCTTCCACCACGGTCTTCTCGATTTCCAGCAGCACGACGATGGCGTGCTCGATATCGCTTTCACTGACCAGTTCGATCTGATCGACCAACCGGCTGACGATCGGCTGGGTCAGCGCGCCCGGCGACTTCACGGCGATGCCTTCGGCAATGGTGTACAGACCCTGCGGCATGGATACGCCCTTGACGGCGGCGTACATCGACGGAAAGCGTTCGGTCTGCACGCCCACGATCTCGATACCGGGCTTCAAGGCCTTGGCGGCCGTGGCGACGCCCGAAATCAGGCCACCACCGCCGATGGCGATCACCAGCGTGTCCAATTGGGGCTGGTCTTCCAGCATTTCCAGCGCAACCGTGCCTTGTCCCGAAATGACGGCTTCATCGTCATAGGGGTGGATCATGATCAGGCCGCGCGCTTGCGCCAGCTCGTAGCCATGGGCCTTGGCATCGTCGAAAGTATCGCCAGCCAGCACGACCTCGGCGCCAAAGCGCCGGGTGTTGGCCACTTTGACCGTGGGGGTGAAACGCGGCATCACGATCACGGCCGGCACGCCCATGCGCTGCGCATGGTAGGCCACGCCCTGGGCATGGTTGCCGGCCGACACGGCGATCACGCCCTTGGCGCGCTCGTCCTCCGACAGGGTCAGCATGCGGTTCAACGCGCCGCGTTCCTTGAACGACGCCGTGAATTGCAGGTTCTCGAACTTCAGCCAGATCTCGGCGCCGAAGATGTCGGACAGCGTGCGCGACAGGGTAAAGGGGGTCTTCAGCACCTGGCCGCGCAAGTTTTCGCGGGCGGTCTGGATAGAGGCGATATCGATCACGATGGGTAGATCCTGTTAGCGCACGGGCAGGAAATTGAATAGCAGCAGGCCCTGCGCGTAGTTGATTCCGATGCGCCGCGAATTCTCGCCCAGCAAGTTGGCGATCAAGTCCAGCCGGCCGATGATGGCGCCGAACTCGCGCTCGAAGCTCAGGTTCGTGGCGTTGGGGGACATTTCATTGGCCAGCAATAGCAGCTCGCCTTGATTGTTGCGGCGCGATGCCAGCAACCAGGCGGCGGCCTCGACATTCCGTGCGGCATTGTAGACCCGCTGGCCGTCCAGCGCGTCGGTGGCGTACAGCCGGGTCTTGCCGTTGTGGGCCGCGATGATGGTGTCGGCCATGCCGTAGATGAAGGCGCCGACGCGGTCGCCGGTGTAGTTGGGGTCAAGGGAGACGGCCAGAATCTGGATGTCGCGCAGGCCGGCAAGATCGCTGGGCGGAATGCGGACTTCAATCGCGTGCTTGACCCGGTTGACGGCCTCTTTCTGGTCCGCCACGCCGGTCTTGCGCCATTCGCGGGGATTGCGGCGGTAGAGCTTGTCCAGCAGCGAATACAGGCTGGACAGGTTGTCGCGCACTTCCAGTGTGACGGTACGGTTGAAGTCGGTCTGGCCGAATTGATCGGCGGACATGCCTTCGCTATTGGGTCCGCGCTGGCCCGGCCCCGGACCGCTCATGCAGCCGGCCAGCAGCACGGTAAGCAGCACCGCGGCGGTGGCGCCCCCCGGCCCTCCCGTCATACTAGGCTCATCCGATTCCCCCTTTCTCGCGCAAGACTTTACAGCAAGGTCGGCGAAGTTGGGAGACGTCGGCGGGTTGAAGTCGCAAGAAGATGAATCAGTGGCGGGCCCGGATTTTTGTGTGGTGCAATAAAAAAACGGCGCCTTGCGGCGCCGTTCTTCGTTCAATCAGCCTGCCAGCTTATTCAGCTTGCGGTTCCGACTGAGGGGCGGCTTCCGGCGCGGCAGCGGGCTGCTGCGCTTCGATGCCACCGATTGCCTTGATGGACAGGCGCAGGCGGCCCTTGTCGTCGGCCTCGATGACCTTGACACGGACTTGCTGGCCGACCTTCAGCACATCGTTGATGTTCGCGATGCGGTAGTTGGCGATTTCCGAGATGTGCAGCAGGCCATCACGGCCCGGCAGCACTTGCACGATGGCGCCGAAGTCCAGCAGGCGCAGGACCGAACCTTCGTAGATCTGGCCCACTTCGACGTCAGCCGTCAGTTCGACGATGCGGCGCTGGGCTTCTTTGGCCTGCCCTTCGTCGACGCTGGCGATCACAATCGTGCCGTCGTCAGAGATGTCGATCTGCGTGCCGGTTTCTTCGGTCAGCGCGCGGATGGTGGCGCCGCCCTTGCCGATCACGTCACGGATCTTCTCGGGGTTGATCTTGATGGTCAGCATGCGCGGGGCGAAAGCCGAGAGCTCGCCGCGCGAACCGTCCAGCGCTTCCTTCATCTTGGTCAGGATGTGCAGGCGGCCTTCGCGGGCTTGCGCCAGCGCCACTTGCATGATTTCCTTCGTGATGCCCTGGATCTTGATGTCCATCTGCAGTGCGGTGACGCCGTTTTCGGTGCCCGCGACCTTGAAGTCCATGTCGCCCAGGTGATCTTCGTCACCCAGAATGTCGGTCAGCACGGCGAACTTGCCGCCGTCCAGGATCAGGCCCATGGCCACACCAGCCACGTGATCCTTGACCGGCACGCCGGCGTCCATCATGGCCAGCGAGCCGCCGCAGACCGAAGCCATCGACGACGAGCCGTTGGACTCGGTGATTTCCGACACGATGCGGATCGTGTACTGGAAGTCTTCCGGTGCCGGCAGCAGCGGGATCAGCGAGCGCTTGGCCAGACGGCCGTGGCCGATTTCGCGGCGCTTGGGCACACCGATGCGGCCCGTTTCGCCGGTGGCGAACGGAGGCATGTTGTAGTGCATCATGAAGCGGTCGCGGTATTCACCCATGAGCGCGTCGATGATCTGTTCGTCTTGCTTGGTGCCCAGCGTGGCAACGACCAGCGCTTGCGTTTCACCACGGGTGAACAGCGCGCTGCCGTGTGCGCGGGGCAGCACGCCCAGACGCACGCTGATGGGGCGCACGGTGCGGGTGTCGCGACCGTCGATACGCGGTTCGCCGTTCAGGATCTGACCGCGAACGATGGCCGATTCCAGCGAGAACATGATGTTGTCGACGGTCACGGCGTCGGGCACGGACTCGCCCTTTTCAGCAGCGGCGGCAGCCAGCTTGGCCGACACCTCGGCCGACACTTCGCGCAGCTTGGCGGTGCGGGCCTGCTTTTCGCGGATCTGGTAGGCGGCGTTCAGGCCTTCCTGGGCAGCCGAGGTCACGGCGGCGATCAGGGCTTCGTCCTTGGCGGGCGCTTGCCAATCCCAGTCGGGCTTGCCAGCGTCCTTCACCAGTTCGTGAATGGCGTTGATGACAGCCTGCATTTGCTCGTGGCCGAAGACCACGCCGCCCAGCATGATTTCTTCGGACAGCTGTTGGGCTTCCGATTCAACCATCAGCACGGCGTTTTCGGTACCGGCAACCACCAGGTCCAGCTTCGACGACTTCAGCTGCGAAGCGGTCGGGTTCAGGGCGTACTGGCCGTCGATGTAGCCCACGCGCGCGGCGCCGATCGGGCCGTTGAACGGGATACCCGAAATGGCCAGCGCGGCCGAAGCGCCGATCATGGCGGCGATGTCGGGGTCAATCTCGGGATTGACCGACAGCGTGTGGATGACCACCTGGACTTCGTTGTAGAAGTCTTCGGGGAACAGCGGACGCAGCGGACGGTCGATCAGGCGCGAGGTCAGCGTTTCCTTTTCGGACGGCTTGCCTTCACGCTTGAAGAACCCACCCGGAATACGGCCGGCAGCGTAGGTCTTCTCGATGTAGTCGACGGTCAGCGGGAAAAACGTTTGACCCGGCTTGGCCTTCTTGGAAGCCACGACAGTGGCCAGGACGACGGTGTCCTCGATCGACACCACAACGGCGCCGGAGGCCTGGCGAGCGATTTCGCCAGTTTCCAGGACGACCGTATGCTGGCCGTATTGGAACGATTTTGTCACTTTGTTGAACATGACGATTATTCCTTACAAATGAAAAACCGTGGCCGTCGCGACAATACGTCGCACCGACCACGGTTATTGCGTCATGGGGAGCCAGCCCCGTCGATCACTTACGCAGACCGAGTTTTTCGATCAGAGCGCGGTACGAATCGGGATTGCGGCCCTTGAGATAGTCGAGCAGCTTGCGGCGACGGCTGACCATACGCAGCAGACCGCGGCGCGAGTGATGGTCCTTCATGTGTTCTTTGAAGTGACCAGTCAGTTCGTTGATACGGGCGGTGAGCAGAGCCACCTGAACTTCGGGGGAGCCGGTATCGCCTTGAGCGCGTTGGAACTGCGCAACGATATCGGATTTCTTGATGTCAGCTACAGACATTGATGACCTCTTCGGACATGCGACAGGGCCGAGGTGCCCTGACGTGGTTTGGAAAAAATTTGCGTAAATCCCGGCGATAAGCGTTTTTGCTTTCTCACTGCTGCTTCAATAGCTGCGAAGTGCCCCTTTGGAGCCCCCCTGCAGCCGGACTGCCGGCGCAAAGCATCTTGCAAAATCAATACACTTGATAAAGCTCGATGATTATAGCTGATTCGCTAGAATTACCCCAGAGACGGTTTCGGCCCCGCCGGCAGAGGCCGGTGGCCGCCCCGTGCGGCGCCCCTGAGGAGCAAATATATGTCTAAATATTACAACACAACCCGTATCGCCCTCGCCTCGCTGGCGCTGGCGGGGCTTGCCGCATGCGCCAATCTGGCCCAGGTGCCGCCTGGCACCCCCTACGCCGAAGTCCTGACGCAATTCGGCCAGCCCAACTTTGAATGCCCGCAGGCGGGTGGCGGGCGCCGCGTGATCTGGACGCAACAGCCCATGGGCCAGTACGCCTGGGGCACCAATGTCGGCACCGACGGCCGCGTGGGACAAGTGCTGCCCCTGCTGACCGACGCCCATTTCAAAGTGCTGGAGACCGGCGACTGGGGCCCCGACCGCGTGCGCTGCGAGTTCGGCCCGCCCGCCCGCATCGAAGAAACCGGCCTGGGCGAGAAACGCGAAGTCGTGTGGTCGTACCGCTACAAGGAAAACGGCGTCTGGAATTCGCTGATGTACGTTTACATGAGCCGCGACGGCAGCAAGCTGACGCACTTCCACCCCGGCCCCGACCCCATGTACGACGACGAAAAATTCATGTGGCGCTAACGCCGCCCCCAAAACACAAAACCCGCCGTTCCCGGCGGGTTTTGTCTTGTAGGGCAACGCAATCAGGAAGACTGGCTGCGGCGCTCTTGCGTCAGGCGGCGCGCCTTGTTCCAGCGCCAGCCCCACATGACCCAGCCCGACAGGCCATACAGCACGAACAGGCCGAATAGCACCACCGGGGGATCGCTGGACACGAACACGAACACGGCCACCACCAGCAAGATGCCCCAGAACGGCACGCTGCGGCCCAGGGCGAAGCTCTTGCCGCTGAAAAACGGCGCGTTGGACACCATCGTGATGCCGGCGTACATGGTCAGCGTGAACGCCACCCAGGCCATCAGGCTGTCATGGATGGGCAGCTTGTTATCCACGGCCAGCCAGACGAAACCCGCCACCAGCGCGGCCGCGGCCGGGCTGGGCAAGCCCTGGAAATAGCGTTTGTCGACGACGGCGATGTTGGTATTGAAGCGCGCCAGGCGCAGCGCGGCCCCGGCCACGTAGACGAAGGCGGCAAGCCAGCCCCAACGGCCCAGGTCGTTCAGGATCCACTCGTACATGACCAGCGCGGGCGCCACGCCGAACGACGTCATGTCCGACAGCGAGTCGTATTGTTCGCCGAAGGCCGACTGCGTATTGGTCAGCCGGGCGACGCGGCCATCCATGCCGTCCAGCACCATGGCCACGAAAATGGCGATGGCGGCGACTTCGAAGCGATCGTTCATGGCCTGCACCACGGCATAGAACCCCGCGAACAACGCCGCGGTGGTGAATGCGTTAGGCAGCAGGTAGATGCTTCGGTGGCGGTTCTCGGAATCGCGCATGGAAAAATTTGGCATGGTCTCAATAACTTACAACGGACGGTGAAAGGTTAACCCATCTGGCCCCGCTTGCGGGCTACAGCAAGCCGCATGCCTGAGCAATAAGCCAAGAAAAAGCGGCATGCCTTCGCAGGCATGCCGCTTTGAACGCTTACGCGCGGGGAAACCCGCGCCTGGGCATCGATCAGTTCTTGGACTTGTCCACCAGCTTGTTGGCGGCGATCCAGGGCATCATGGCGCGCAGCTTGCCGCCCACTTGCTCGATCTGCGATTCCGCATTGATGCGGCGGCGCGAGGTCAGGGTCGGAGCGCCGGCGGTGTTTTCCAGGATGAACTTCTTGGCGTATTCGCCGGTCTGGATGTCCGTCAGGCACTGGCGCATGGCCTTGCGGGTTTCGTCGGTAACGATCTTCGGGCCCGTTTCGTACTCGCCGAATTCGGCGTTGTTCGAAATCGAGTAGTTCATGTTGGCGATGCCGCCTTCATAGATCAGGTCGACGATCAGCTTCAGTTCGTGCAGGCATTCGAAGTACGCCATTTCGGGCGCGTAGCCGGCTTCCACCAGCGTGTCGAAACCGGCCTTGATCAGTTCGACGGTACCGCCGCACAGCACGGCTTGTTCGCCGAACAGGTCGGTTTCGGTTTCTTCGCGGAAGTTGGTTTCGATGATGCCGGCACGGCCGCCGCCGTTGGCGCTGGCGTACGACAGGGCCACGTCACGCGCGGCGCCCGACTTGTCCTGGTACACGGCCACCAGGTGGGGCACGCCGCCACCTTGCTTGTACGTGTTGCGCACCGTGTGGCCGGGGGCCTTCGGGGCGATCATGATGACGTCGATGTCTTCGCGCGGCACGACCTGGCCGTAGTGGACGTTGAAGCCGTGGGCGAAAGCCAGGGCGGCGCCGGCCTTGATGTTGCCGTGCACTTCCTTGTTGTAGACCGAGGCGATGTTCTCGTCGGGCAGCAACATCATGACGATGTCGGCGGCCTTCACGGCATCAGCCACTTCCTTGACTTCCAGGCCGGCGTTGGCGGCCTTGTTCCACGAAGCGCCGTCCTTGCGCAGGCCGACGATGACCTTCACGCCCGACTCATGCAGGTTCTGCGCGTGCGCATGGCCTTGCGAACCGTAGCCGATGATGGCAACGGTCTTGCCTTTGATGAGGGACAGATCGCAGTCTTTGTCGTAGAAAACTTTCATGGTTGTGCTCCAGATTCCAGTATTTTGGATATTCGATTAATTCAGATGTAGGGTGTGGCGTGGCCTGGAAGGCCGGTCAAATCTTCAAAATCCGTTCACCGCGTCCGATGCCGGACACGCCGGTGCGTACGGTTTCAAGGATGGCACTGCGGTCCAGGGCTTCCAGGAAGGCCTGTACTTTTTCCTGCACCCCGGTCAATTCGATGGTGTAGGACTTGTCGGTCACGTCAATGATGCGGCCGCGGAAGATGTCCGCCATGCGCTTCATCTCTTCGCGTTCCTTGCCGACGGCGCGCACCTTCACGAGCATCAGCTCGCGCTCGATGTGGGCGCCTTCGGTCAAGTCCACCACTTTAACGACATCCACCAGGCGGTTCAGGTGCTTGGTGATCTGTTCGATGACCTCGTCGGAACCGGTGGTCACGATGGTCATGCGCGACAGCGTGGCGTCCTCGGTGGGTGCCACGGTCAGGGTCTCGATGTTGTAGCCCCGCGCGGAAAACAGCCCCACCACGCGCGACAGCGCACCGGGTTCGTTTTCGAGGAGGACGGAAATCACGTGCTTCATGGTGGCCTCCTTACAGGTCTTCAGAGCCAAGCAGCATTTCGGTCAGCCCACGGCCGGCCTTGACCATCGGCCACACGTTTTCGGTGCGGTCGGTGATGAAGTCCAAGAAGACCAGGCGTTCCTTGTGCTTGCCAAAGGCTTCGCGCAGCGCGGGTTCGACATCCGCCGGACGCTCGATACGCAGACCCACGTGGCCATAGGCCTCGGCCACCTTGACGAAGTCGGGCAGCGAATCCATGTAGGACTCGGAATAGCGCGAGCCGTAATCGATCTGCTGCCATTGCCGCACCATGCCCAGGAAGCGGTTGTTCAGGCAGACGATCTTGGGCGTCAGGCGATATTGATGGCAGGTCGACAGTTCCTGGATGTTCATCTGGATCGACGCTTCGCCGGTGATGACGGCGACGTCGTGCCCAGGGTTGGCCATCTGCACGCCCATCGCGTACGGCAGCCCCACACCCATGGTGCCCAGGCCGCCGGAGTTGATCCAGCGGCGCGGCTTGTCGAACTTGTAATACTGGGCCGCCCACATCTGGTGCTGGCCCACGTCGGACGTGACGAAGGCGTCGCCGCCCGTCACTTCCCAGAGCTTTTCCACCACGTATTGCGGCTTGATGACTTCGTCCGAGTTGGCGAACTTCAGGCATTCCTTGCCGCGCCAGGTCTCGACCTGGTCCCACCACTTGGCGATGGGAGCCGGCTTGTGCTCGGCGGAGGCGATCTCGTATTGGGCGCTGAGGTCGGCCAGCACGTCCTTGACGTTACCGACGATCGGGACGTCCACGCGCACGCGCTTGGAGATCGACGACGGATCGATATCGATATGGATGATCTTGCGGGCGTTCTGCGCGAAGTGCTTGGGATTGCCGATCACACGGTCATCGAAACGGGCCCCGATGGCCAGCAGCACGTCGCAGTGCTGCATCGCCATATTGGCTTCGTACGTGCCGTGCATGCCGGGCATGCCCACGAACTGGCCGCTGCTGGCCGGGTAACCGCCCAGACCCATCAGGGTGCTGGTGCACGGCGCGCCCAGCTGCGACACAAGCTTGTTGAGCTCGGGCGCGGCGTTCGACAGGATGACCCCGCCGCCCGTGTAGATCATCGGCCGCTCGGCGGCCAGCAGCATCTGCACGGCTTTCTTGATTTGCCCCTGGTGACCCTTGTTGACGGGCGCGTAGGAACGCATCGAGATCTCGCCCTTGGGCGGCGTGTACTTGCACTGCGCGACGGTGATGTCCTTGGGGATATCGACCAGCACCGGGCCGGGACGGCCCGTGCGCGCGATGTAGAACGCGCGGCGCATGGTTTCGGCCAGGTCCTTGACGTCGCGCACCAGGAAGTTGTGCTTGACGCAGGGACGCGTGATGCCGACGGTGTCGCATTCCTGGAACGCATCTTCGCCGATGGCCGCAGTGGGCACTTGCCCGCTGATGATGACCATGGGGATGGAATCCATATAGGCGGTGGCAATGCCGGTGACGGCATTGGTCACGCCCGGGCCGCTGGTCACCAGGCACACGCCAACCTTTTGCGACGAGCGCGAATAGGCATCGGCGGCGTGCACGGCAGCTTGCTCGTGACGAACCAGGATATGCTGAAATTTGTCTTGCTTGAAGATCGCGTCGTAGATGTAAAGCACTGCGCCGCCGGGATAGCCGAAAACGTGTTCCACGCCCTCATCGGCCAGGCAGCGCACGACGATATCGGCGCCATTCATTTCCATGTTGTATTTCCTTTCAGTACCGGCCCTGCAACCCTGACTGCTGCTCGCCCGGATACGGCGGCAACGGAACCCATACCGGCTACGACAACATGATCCGGCGCTTAGCGGCTCACGGAGCCACGCCACCCGGACACCCTGCCGACCCGGCACACGCTCGACAGAACGCAGTGCAAACGCCCCTTGGGGACGCTGGAGGTCGAAATGGAAGCTTCGGCAACACACGCTTGTGGCGCGGCCAACAGCAAGTATCACTGCGGCAGGATGGCTGGGAGGTGACCCTGACCATCCGCCTCAACGCGCCGGTATCGGATAGGCAGACCGGCGCAAGAGATGGAATTTACCGCGTTGCGTCAAAGGTAGCAAATCGATGTTTCGGGACCGTTGCACGCGCGATGCAGGGAAAGTCCGGTGCCCATCCGGCCCCAAAAAATCCACGGGCGTCTCTATACTTGTTCCGTTGCCTAGAACCCAGCCGCCGCCCCATGGATTTGCGCATTGCCAGCATTCGCCGCTTCCTCTACAGCCACTACTTCTTCGGAGGCGTGCGCCAGGGGGTCGGCATGCTGTTGCCTGTTTTGGTGCTGGGCGGCATCTTCGGCAACTACACCACGGGGCTGGTGGCGACCTTCGGCGCGCAATGCCTGGCGATCATCGATCAACCCGGCGGGCCACAACGCCACCGCACCAACGAGATGCTGGGCGGCGCCGCGCTGGGCACGCTGACCGTCATCATCACGGGATTGGCATCGACGCACCCGGTGATGATCTGGCTGGTCGTCATCGCGCAATGCTTCGTCTATTCGATGTTCACCGTATTCGGCAAGCGCGGCGGGCTGATCGGCTTTGCCGGCCTGCTGCTGATGACCTTGACCATGCATTCGCCGCTGGAGCCGCACGAGGTGCTGGCGCACGCGGTCGCCACGCTGGGAGGCGCCCTGTTCTATGTGGTGTTCAGCCTGGGCTTCTCGCGCCTTTTCTGGCTGCGCGAGGAACAGCAGGCGATGTCGGTGGCGCTGTTCGCCACGGGCGATTACGTCGCCGCCCGCGCCGCCTTCTACGACGAGACGGCCGACCTGGACGAGGCCTATCGCACGCTGATCCAGCGCCAATCCGTCATGACGGAAAAGCACCAGGCCGCCCGCGACATGGTGCTGCGCGCCCTGCCGCGCGGCAAGGGCGCGGGCGACCGCCAGCGCGTGATGATCTGGAACATGTTCGTCGACATGCTTCAGTTGCTGGACACGCTGGTCGCCACGCACACCGACTACGCCGCGCTGCGCCGCACGCTGGCCGGCAACGATTGCCTGATGTTCATGCGCGACGCGCTGGTGAAGATGTCGCTGGAGTTGAATCGCATTGCGCTAGACGTGTCGCGCGGCCGCCAGGTGCAGTACCGCAGCAGCGCTAAGGCGGAACTGCGCGCCATCGAATATGAAATCGAACAGCTTAAGCAGCAGGGCCTGGGCGAACGCGAACCCGAAATGCTGGCGCTGATCATCCAGGTGCTGCGCCGCCTGCGCAATTCGGCCCGGATCGTCGACCGGCTGGCGGACCACACGGCGGCTTCGCCGGATGCCAAGCCGACCGACGTGCTGCGCATCAACAAATCGTTGACCCGATTCATCTCGCGCCAGGAATTCCGCTTTGGACTGCTGACCAGCAACCTGCGCCTGGATTCGCCGCATTTCCGCTATGCGCTTCGGGTGACGGCGGCCGCCGCCATTGCGATGACGCTGGCCAGCCGCTGGCTGTCGCCCGCCTTCTCGGCGCACAACTACTGGATCATGCTGACCATCGTCATCATCATGAAGCCCGGTTTCGCGCTGACGCGGCAGCGCAACGGCTGGCGGCTGATGGGCACCCTGATCGGCTGCATCTGCGCACTGCTGCTGTTCAACGTGACCGACCAGCCGGAAGTCCTGTTCGCCGTGCTGCTGGGCGCCTGCATCATGGGCAACAGCCTGGTGCAGCTGAACTACATGGCCAGCGCCATTTTCAACACGCTCTTCGTGGTGCTGGTCTTCCACTTCGTATCGCCGGGCACGGTGTCGATGTCCGTGATTGGCGAACGCGCCATCGACACGCTGCTGGGCTGCACGCTGGCGCTGGTTTGCAGCTATATCCTGCCGTGGTGGGAAGCGCGCTACTTGAGGCCGCTGGCCGCCGCCGCCACGCGCGCCAACCGCGAGTACCTGGTGGCCGGGCTGCGCTATGCCGACGCCATGCAGGCGCACGGCGCCCCGGCAGGCGGGGCCGCCGCCGAAACGCCAGCGGTGATCGACGCCGACCTGGCCTGGCGCCTGGCGCGCAAGAACGTGCACATCGCGTTCAGCAATTTCGCCGAAGCCTTCTACCGGATGATGAGTGAACCGAAATCGCATCAGGTCAGCGTGCCCGAGCTAAACAACCTGCTGATCCAGAACCACGTGCTGGCCTCGCAGATTACCGCCGCGATCCCCATCCTGGCCGCGCTGCCAAAAACACCCGAGGCGGTGCAGTTGGCGATGAACGGCATGGTCGACCTGCTGGACGAACGCCGCCCCGAGATCGCCGCGCCCCTGCCGACGCAGTTCGACACGGAAGGCGAACAGGCCGCGCTGGCCTACCCCGTCAAGCAGATGCTGAAGGCGTCCCACATGATCCGGCAAGAGCTGCAGGCCCTGGCCGACCCGGCGCATACGCCACCGATGGCGGCCATGGCGTCTTGATCGAGACGGTGATCCCGCAATAAAAAAAACCGGCCTGGAAACAGGCCGGTTTTTGCTTCGCGCGGCGATCCGCCCCGGGGTCAGCCCAGCTTGCGCCGGAACACCAGTTTGTCTTCCGACGACGCCGACGCGTCATAGGCGTAGCCTTCCAGGTCGAAACCGTGCAGGCCTTCGGGCTTGGTGACCTTGTGCTGGATCGCGTAGCGCGCCATCAGGCCACGCGCACGCTTGGCGTGGAAGCTGATGATCTTCCAGGCGTCGTTCTTCCAGTCCTGGAACACGCACTGCACCACCCGGGCCTTCAGCGTTTTCAGGTCGACCGACTTGAAATACTCTTCAGACGCCAGGTTGACGATCACCGGCGATTTCTTGCCTTCCTGGCGCTCATTCAGGTAGCCGGCGATGGTCGACCCCCAGTACTCGTACAGGTTTTTGCCTTTGGGCGTTTGCAGCCGCGTGCCCATTTCCAGGCGGTACGGCTGCATCAGGTCCAGCGGACGCAACACGCCGTACAGGCCGCTCAGGATGGCCACGTGCTCTTGCGCCCAATCCAGCTGCTTGGCCGACAGGGTCGACGCGTCCAGCCCTTCGTACACGTCGCCGTTGAAGGCCAGCACGGCCTGACGCGAATTAGTCTGCGTGAAGGTGCGCTTCCAGTGCGCGTAACGCTGTGCGTTCAGCTCGGACAGGGCCGGGCTCAGGCTCATCAGTTCGGCAATATCGTCCGCGGACTTGGTCTTCAGCACCTTGATCAGGCCGGCGGCCTGGTCCACGAACAGCGGCTGGGTGTGCGTCTCGATATGCAGCGGCGAGTCGTAGTCCAGCTTCTTGGCGGGGGAAAGCAGAAACAGCATTCGGGGTTCCTTTATTAACGCGCCGTCCAGCCGCCATCGACGGAGACGGACGTTCCAGTGATTTGCGCCGCGGCGTCCGACGCCAGGAACACGGCGGTGCCGCCCAGTTGTTCGGGCGTCACGAATTGCAGCGAAGGCTGCTTTTCGCTGAGCAGTTCGCGGGCAGCGGTTTCCTGGTCGACGCCGTTCTTTTCAGCCAGCGCGGTGATCTGCTTTTCCACCAGCGGGGTGCGCACCCAACCCGGGCAAATGGAATTGGCGGTGATGCCCTGGCCGGCGGTTTCCAGCGCCGTGACCTTGGTGAAGCCGACCACGCCGTGCTTGGCGGCCACATAGGCCGACTTGTTGGCGGAGGCCACCAGCCCGTGCGCCGAGGCGATGTTGATGATGCGGCCAAAGCCCTGCTTCTTCATGTGCGGCAAGGCGGCCGCGGTGCCATGGAACACGGCCGACAGGTTCAACGCCAGAATGGCATCCCACTTTTCGGCGGGAAAATTCTCGATCAGCGCGGTGTGCTGGATGCCTGCGTTATTGACCAGGATGTCGATGCGGCCCAGCTGGCGCACCGTGTTTTCGACCAGTCCCCGCACCGCGTCGCCCTTGGACAGGTCGGCGCCGTCGTAGATGACCTTTACGCCATGCTTGTCGGCCAAGCCGGCGCGCACTTTTTCGATCTCGGCGGCGTCGCCGAAACCATTCAGGACGATATCGGCCCCTTGCTGGGCAAAGGCCGTGGCGATACCCAGACCGATGCCGCTGGTGGAACCGGTGACAAGGGCGACTTTTCCTTTGAGCATGACATTCTCCTGTGATCTGGCGTAGCGCGAGATGCGAAAACGGGGTTCAAGTGTAGCTGCCCGGCATGACGGCAATCATGCCATGCCCCCACACCTTGCGGGGTCAAGCAGCGGGGGGCGGGTTGCGGGGATCGGCGGGCGTTTGCCCGTCGATGGCGACGGGCTCGGCGGTGGGCAGGTCGGCCATGCCGCCCCGGCTTTCCGGCACGCGCTCCAGCAGCTTGATCAGCACCGGCACCACGCCCATCGACACCGCCACCACCACCGCCAGCACGTCGCGCTGCTCCAGGTTCATCAGATGGTTGTCCCAGGCCTCGTTGAAAATGGCGAAGCTGAATTCCCCGCCTTGCGCCAACACCATGGCGAACAGCAGGCGGTGATAGCGCGGCAGACCCAGAAACCGCGCAAAGCCGTACAAGACCAGCGCCTTGATCGCCAGCAGGGCCGCCACGCCGGCGATGATGAGCTTCCAGTGGACCGCCACCACCGCCAGATTGATGGACATCCCGATGGCCAGGAAGAACAGCCCCAGCAGCAGGCCCTTGAACGGGTCGATGGCCTTTTCCAGGTCATGCCGGTAACGCGATTCCGCCATCAGCACCCCCACCAGAAAACCGCCCAGGCCGGCGGACAGCCCCGCGTAGTCGAACAGCTGCGCCGCCCCCACCACCATCAGCAGCGCCGCCGCCGTGAACAGCTCGTTCAGTTCCGCTTTGGCGGCCCAGCCCAGCAGCCGCAGCCGATAGGCCACCGCCACCACCGCCACGGCGACCAGCGCTTCCTTGAACGACGGCGCCGACGTGCCGTCGGCTCCTAGCAAGCCGGCGGCCACCAGCATCGGAATCGCCGCCATGTCCTGGAACAGCAGGACGCCCAGCGCCGACCGGCCCAGCGGCGTGCGGGTCAGTGCGCGTTCGTCCAGCAGCCGCAACGCCACCGCCGTCGACGACAACGCCAGCGACAGCCCGCACAGCACCGCCGCCTGCCACTCCATGCCCGCCAGGTGCCGTAGCGCCGCGCCGAACACCAGCCCCAGCAGCAGGCCGCACGCCAGCATCTGGAAGGATCCCAGCACGAAGACCTCGTTGCGCATGGCCCAGAGCCGCTTGGGCGACAGCTCCAGCCCGATGATGAACAGCATCATCACCACGCCCCACTGGGACACGTTGATCATGGTGTCCACATTGGTCACCAGCTTCAGGCAGGAAGGCCCGATCAGCACGCCCGCGATCAGGTAGCCGGGGATGGCGCCCAGCCCAAGCCGCTGGGTGATCGGCACGCACAGGACGGCGGCAAGCAAGAGGATAAGGATCAGATCCATGTAGGGAAGAGGTTGCCTGGTGGGTGCGGGCCAAGGATCGAGATGCCCGTGTGGGGGGAATTCTGGGCAAAGATCGCCGGCGCCGGAAGCCCGGGGTAAGCCCCCGTAGAGATTTTTTTCCACCCCCTTTACACACAAGAAAAAAATCCTGTAGAATTGCGGGCTTCGCTGCTCCGACAACGAAGATCCTTCCGACCAGGGATCTTGGAGTGAGAAACCCGCCCTACTGCTTTAAGTCGTTTAGTTAAACGGCAAGAGCGAAGGCAGGAATTTCACCGTTACGGAATCCAGCCACGGAGAGGTGGCAGAGTGGTCGAATGTACCTGACTCGAAATCAGGCGTACGGTATCCCCGTACCGTGGGTTCGAATCCCACCCTCTCCGCCAGTATTCAAGAACGAAGCCCCTGAGAAATCAGGGGCTTTTTTCTTTTCGGCACATTAAGCCCGGGTAGGGGTCGCGGGCAGTGATCAGTATGCCGCGATCTGCTTCACGGGCGCGGCCAATCGCGCGTCTTGCGTGCGTGCCCCGACCGCATGCCCCGCCCCCGGCAGCTTGAACGCGCTGACCGCCCGCATCAGGTCGGCAGCCTGATCCTGCATGGAACCCGCGGCGGCCGCGGCCTCTTCCACCAGCGCGGCGTTCTGCTGCGTGACTTCGTCCATTTGGGACACGGCCCGATTGACCTGTTCGATGCCGTCGGCCTGCTCGGCGGACGCCGCCGCGATTTCGCCCATGATGTCCGTCACACGCTGCACCGAGCTGACGATTTCCTGCATCGTCGACCCCGCGCGTTCGGCGCTGACCGAGCCCTGGCTGATCTTCTGCACGGTGTCTTCGATCAGCGTCTTGATTTCCTTGGCGGCCTGCGCGCTGCGCTGCGCCAGCGTGCGGACCTCGGCGGCCACCACCGCGAAGCCCTTGCCCTGCTCGCCCGCCCGCGCCGCCTCGACCGCGGCGTTCAGCGCCAGGATGTTGGTCTGGAACGCGATGCCGTCGATAACCGACACGATGTCGGCGATCTTGACCGAGCTGGACGAGATCGCGCTCATCGTGCTGACGACTTCGGACACGGTGGCGCCGCCGCGGGACGCGGTGTCGGACGCCGTGGCGGCCAGCTGGTTCGCCTGGCGCGCGCTGTCGGCGTTCTGCTTCACCGTGGACGACAACTGCTCCATGGATGCGGCGGTCTCTTCCAGCGATGCGGCCTGCTGCTCGGTGCGGGACGACAGGTCGGTGTTGCCCGCCGCGATCTCGCTTGACGCGGACGCCATGCTGTCCACGCCGGTCCGGATGCGGGCGATGGTGCCTGCCAGGTTGGCGTTCATGGATTCCAGCGCCTGCATCAGTTGCCCGATTTCGTCGCGCGACGTCACGGTGACCGTGCTGGTCAAGTCATTGGCGGCGACCGTGCGCGCCACGCGCACCGCTGCGGACAAGGGGCGGGTGATGCCACGGGTCAGCAAAACGGCCAGCAGCAACCCGCTGACGACGGCAAGGGAACCGATCGCGATCATCCAGAAATTCGCGGTGGCGTAGGCGCCCTGGATCTCCGCCGCGCGCGCGTCGATGTCGGCGCGCTGCAGCGTCGACAGCTTGGTGATCTGGTCGATGAACTGGCGCGTGGCCGGCAGGAACTCCTGGGTGAATACCTTGTCGGCCGAGGCCAGGTCGCCCTCCTGCTTGGCTTTGAAGATTGCGTCGCGCGTGCGCAGGTAGTCCGCCCGGGATTTGCGGATACCGTCCCATAACTGCTTTTCTTCGCTGGTTTCGATCAACGGCTCGATCTGCTGCTGCAGCGCCGAAGAATTACGGGAAGACGCGGCGGCTTCGTCGGTGAAAAAGCCGGCCAGGCTGGCGTCAGCGCTTTTGGCGATGGCGGTGGTCCGGGTGACCCCGGTCTGGATGTTGCGGGCCCAATCGCTGATCAGGCGCTCTTTGATCAGCGAGCGCTGGGTGACGGTCTCGACCGATTCGTTGATGTTGCCCAAGCTGACCAACCCCACGATGCACATGACGATGATCATGGCCAGCAACACGGAAAAGCCGCCCGCGAGACGGGTTCCAAGCTTCATATTTTTCATACTGCCTCCAGCATCCAGCCAGGCGCCTGGATGCGGGGTTCGGCAGTTGCCGGGCGCCGGCCATAGGCCGCCTCCCCTGCAAGCCAGACGCCCGCAAGCCCCTGGATGATCCGCCCCCAAAATATTGGTGTTCGATGTGTCGAGAAAATGCCGCCGGAGAAGTCGAAATCGAGGATTCTCGCAACGGTCCAGCACATGCTAGCAGCCGGAATTTGGCGGGCATCGAGCGAACTGGAGACCTTTTTGACAGAAGCTCCCGCGTTTGCGTAACCGTCGCAAAGCAGCCATGGACGAACCGCCCCGGGGCGGCCGCCGCAGGCAAAAAAAGCGGCCTGACCGGCCGCCCTGGCGCGTCAATCGGTGACGGTTGGCCGCGCCAGCTGGAACAGATCCGTGCTGCGGGCATACCACCCGCTGCCGTGCATGCGCGCCACCAGGCCCATCTCGGCGGTTTTCACGTAACCGCGCTCGGCATCCTGCACAAAGGCGTCATCCACATGCGCGCCCAGCACCCGGCCGATGACCACGACCTGATGCGGCCCGGTCACGATCGTTGCCTGGCTGACGCATTCCAGCGACACCGGGCTGCCCTGGATCAGGGGCGGCCGCACATGCGCGGCCGGCAGCGCCGTCAGCCCGGCCTTGGCCAACTCGTCCACGCCGGGCGGATAGTCCGCGCAGGTCTGGTTCATCTGCTGCATCATCGACTCCGGCACCAGGTTCACCACGAACTCGCCGTTTTCGATGATGTTGGCGCTGGTGTCCTTGAGCTCGCCATTGGCGCGGCGCATCAGGCCGATGGCAACCGTGGGCGGTTCATGCCCCATGACGTTGAAGAAGCTGAACGGCGCCGCGTTCACGCAACCCTCGGCCGATATCGTGGTGACCCACGCGATCGGGCGGGGCGTGACGGTCGAGGTCAGAAGCTTATAGACCGTCTGCGAGGGCAAGGCGCTGAAATCGAAATGCATGACTCAGAGCTCCTGCTGGCCGATCGCGCCCTGGGCGGATACCGCCCGTTTTTCGCGGGTGTCGACGTGCAGCTGGAACACGTCCGGCCGCGCGTAATGGCCGGACACGTCGAAGTCGTACTTGCCGCGCAGGATCTGATTGGGGTTGATGTCGGCGTACAGGATCGTTTCGGCGGAAAAGTCCGGGCCGGCCAGCACTTCGCCCAAGGGGTCGATGATGGCGCTGCCGCCGCGCATCAGCACGGTATCCGGGCTGTCGCCCAGGGCGCATTCGAAGTCTTCCGGATAGGCGTCGCGGCGCAGGTGCTGGCAGGCGGTCAGCACATAACAGCGGCCTTCCAGGGCGATGTGGCGCATGCTGGGGATCCAGCTGTCGCGGTCATCCGCCGTAGGGGCGCAGTACAGCGCCACGCCCTGGCTGTACATGTACATGCGCAGCATGGGCATGTAGTTTTCCCAGCAGATAACGGCGCCGATCTTGCCGTAGGGCGTGTCGAAGACGGGCATCGTCGACCCATCGCCAAAGCCCCAGATCAGCCGTTCGCCCGCGGTCGGCATCAGTTTGCGGTGCTTGCCGGCAAGCCCTTCCTGCCCGTTGAAATACAGCACGGTGCAATACAGCGTGCCGCCGTCGGCCTCGATGCAGCCCATCACGACGAAGGTACCGGTGTCGGCGGCGGCCTGGGCCACGACCGCCACTTCTTCGCCGTCCAGGCGGATGGCTTGCTGGTGATAGCTGGCAAAGGCGTCGCGGCCTTCGGCCTTGCGCATGCCGATGGGCGCGCCGAAGGAATTGCCCTTGGGGTAGCCGCCCAGGAAGGCTTCGGGAAACACCAGCACCCGGGCGCCCTGCTCCGCCGCCTGGCGGATCAGGGAGGCCGCCTTATGGGCGCAAGCCAGGCTGTCGGTCGGGATGGACGCCGCCTGGATGACGGCGGCCTTGAAGCTCGATTGCACGGACATGTTTCTCCTCGCTCTTTTAATGGTTGGGATCTTCGTCGATGGCCTGGGCGCGGGTGTTCGGCAGGAACAGGCTGCCGATGACGCCCACCACGACCATCACGGCCACCGGATACATCAGGCCACCGAAGATATTGCCGCTGGCCTGCGCCAGATAGGTTGCGGTGAACGGCACGATCCCGCCGAAGATACCGGCGCCGATGTGGTACGGGAAGGATAGCGCGGTATAGCGGATGCGGGCCGGGAACAGTTCGACCAGATAGGACGCGACCGGTCCGTAGACCATCGCGACGACGGCCGTCATCAACACCAGGATCAGGATGATCGTGGCGCGGTCGACCTGTGCGGGGTCGGCACGGTCCGGGTAACCGGCGGCCGTCAGCGCGCGGGCGTAGCCGGCGCGGTCGAAGCCGTTGACGGTGACGCCGCCGACGCTCATGGCGATGTCCTGGCCGGGCAGCGGGGCCGCGTATTCGAAGTTGATGCCCTTGCCGACCAGAAATTTCTTGGCCTGCACGCATACTTTCTTATGATCGGCATGGCTGCCGATCATGGCGGCCTGCAAGCCGAAGTCGCAGGCGCCGCCGCTCGTGTCGGCGTGCACGCGCACCGGCGTGCTTTGCATGGCCTGGGCCAGCGCTGGGTTGCCGGCCTTCAGCAGCACGTCGAACATGGAGTGATAGCCGATGGCGGCGATGAACAGGCCCGCCATCATGATCCACTTGCGGCCGATGCGATCTGACAGCCAGCCGAACAGCACGAAGGTCGGGGCGCCGATGATGAAGCCGATCAGGATCAGCGTATAGACGCTGGTCTGGTCGATCTGCACCGCCTGCTGCAGGAAGATCATCACGTAGAACTGCCCCGTGAAGTAGGTCGCGCCCTGGCCGGCGGTCACGCCGATCAGGGCCAGCAGCACCAGCCGCAGGCTGGACCATTGGCCGAACGTTTCCTTGATCGGGTTCTTCGACAGGCGGTTCTGCTGCTTCATGCGCGTGAAGACGGGCGATTCATGCAGCTTGGCGCGCACATAGATCGAAATGGCCAGCATCACGATCGACAGGATGAACGGCAGGCGCCAGCCCCATTGCCGGAAATCCTCGGCGCTCATGGCCGCCTGCGTGCACAGGATGACGATCAGCGACAGGATCAGGCCGGCTGACGAGGTGATCTGGATCCAGCCGGTCAAGAGGCCGCGGCGCTTGGGCTCGCAGTGCTCGGCCACGTAGATCACGGCGCCGCCGTATTCGCCGCCCACCGCCAGCCCCTGGATAACGCGCAGCGTCAGCAACAGAATCCACGACAGGTGGCCCGCCGATTCATAGGTGGGCAGGCAACCGATCAACACCGTGGCGCCCCCCATCATCACGACCGTGATCAGGAAGGTGTACTTGCGGCCCCACTTGTCGCCCAGGTAGCCGAACATCACCGCGCCCAGCGGACGGATGATGAAGCCCACGGCCAGCGCGCCCAATGCGGCAAGCAGCGCCACCGTGGGGTTGTCCTGCGGAAACAGCACCTGGCTCATGAAGACGGCCAAGGTCCCGTATATGAAAAAGTCATACCACTCGAACAGCGTGCCCAGCGTCGAGGCCACCACCACCTGGCGTTCCTCTTTCCTGCTGAGCGTCGGCCCGGCGTCTATCCGCTGCATTGCGACGTTAGCTTCCATGCTTGCATTCCCCAGTCGTTTTTAATTGATACTGCTGTACGCATTAACTATTATCAAACTTGAATCGAGGCGCGACATAGCTGGGGGAAACCCGGAAAACCTGTCCCCGCCACCGGACGGAACAGGTCCGGGCCGCTGCTACACTGCCGCCAAAGACACCGTGGAGACAGTGATGGCAAGGCCCGCCGGCAAGGTTGAAAAGAACGCGGAACAGGCGCCGACCGCCGCGCGCCGCGGCATCCAGTCGATCGAAGTGGGGTTCCGGATCCTGGACGTGATCCGCAAGACGGGCCGCCCGCTGCCCTTGAAGGAAATCGCCGACGCCTGTGAACTGACCGTGCCGAACGTGCACTATTACCTGGTCAGTTTCCAGAAAGTGGGCGTGGTGCAGCAGCATGCGGACACCGGGCACTATGGCCTGGGACCCTATGCCTTGCGGCTGGGCCTGGCAGCCCTGGAGCAATTCGACGTGTTCACCACGGCGCGACCCATCATGGCCGAGGTGGCCGCCGTCACGGGACACACCGTGTTCCTGGGGGTGTGGGGCAACAAGGGGCCCACGATCGTCTACCGGGTGGAAGGCAGCCGCAGCCGGCCGTTGCTGGAACTACGCGTGGGCAGCGTGATGCCCTTGCTGTCGTCCGCCCTGGGCCGCAACTTCCTGGCCCATCTGCCGGATGCCCTGACCCGCGACCTGCTAGAGCAGGAGCTGGCCTCGGCGGTGCCGGAAAGCCATGGCGGCGCGCCCGGCAATTCCTATACGGCCAAAGATGTGCAGGCCATCCGCGACGTGGTCCGGAAGCACCACATCAGCCGCTGTCGTCACGCGCTGTTGCCGCACTTCACCTCCCTGTCGGCGCCCATCTTCGACATGCTGGGCGAAATGACCGCCGCCATCACCCTGATGGGGCCGGTGGGCGCGATCGATGATGAACTGGAATCCGGCACTGCGCGCCTGCTGCGCGAGAAAGCCCGTTCGATCTCGGCAATGGCGGGCTGGGTGGACCCGGACGCGCGCTAAGCCGCGTCGCGGGCCGTTCGCCGCGTCAGCTTTCGACGACGATCTTCGCGTCTTTGATCGTCTTCGCGTATTTCTGCTGTTCCTGGGTCATGAAGTCGGCAAAGCGCTGCACGTTGCCGCCGCCGTCTTCCGCGCCCACCTGCGCCAGCTTTTCCTGCACGTCCGGCATGGCCAGCACGCGGTCGATGTCGCGGTTCATGCGCTGGACCATGGCGCCGGGCATCTTGCCTGGCCCCACCATGCCGAACCAGATGCTGGCTTCGAACCCCGGATAGCCCTGCTCGGCCACCGTCGGCACGTCCGGCTGGCTCTTGGAACGCTGCTGCAAGGTCTGCGCCAGCGCAATCACCTTGCCCGACTGCAGCAACGGCGTCGCCGTCGTCATGCCTTCAAAGCAATACTGCACGTGGCCGCCCATCAGATCGTTCATTAGCGGAGCCGATCCCTTGTACGGAACGTGCAGCACGTCGATGCCGGCGCGCGCCTTGAATATTTCCAGCGCCAGGTGCTGGGCCGATCCCGCGCCGGCCGAGCCGAACACGATCTTGCCCGGCTGCGCGCGGCACAGCTTGACCAGGTCGGGCAATGTCCTGGCCGGCTGCGACGCGCCGCCGATCAGGATGGTGGGCGTCTTGCCCACCAGCGCGATGGGCGAAAAATCGCGGTCCACGGAATAGGCCAGTTTCGGCTGCAGCCCCGGCGCGATGCCGTGGCTATTCACGTGGGCCATCAAGAGGGTGTTGCCATCATTGGGTTGCCGCGCCACCTGCTCGGCGGCGATGATGCCGGCCGCGCCCGCGCGGTTTTCCACGATGACGGGGATGTTCCACAACACGCCCAGCTTCTGCCCCAGCAAGCGGGCCAGCACATCGGTGCCCCCGCCCGCCGGAAAGCCGACCACGATCTTCACGGGGCCGGACGGCAAGTCCGGCTGTTGCGCCCGGGCCGCGGCGGGCAGGACGAGGCCCACCCCCAGCGCCGCGGCGCCGGTCATGAATTGCCTGCGTTGCATTCTTGTCTCCTCGCGCCGGTCCCGTAGGCCGGCGGCTGGTTTTAGCAAAGCACTGCCTGCTTGCGGTGCGGCCTTAACGGCCGACCCGGACCCACTTCCCGAACCGTTCTACCATGCGCTCGTCGAACCCGAAGCCCAGGCCGGGCTCCTGGTGCAACACCACGCGCCCTTGCTTGTGCGTCAACTGACGATCAACCAGTTTGCGGAAGTTCAGCACCTGGTCGTCCCAGAAGAATTCGACGTAGCGCGCGTTCGGCGTGGCCGCGACAAGCGGCGCATGCACGTCGTGGAACCAGTGCGGGCAGACGACCACGCCATAGCTGGCCGCGGTAGCCGCGATGCGCTTCCATTCGGTGATGCCGCCGCATACGGCGGCGTCCGTCTGCAGGATGCCGGCCGCTCCCTTGTCCAGCAGTTCCTTGTGATACCAGCGGCCATAGCCAATTTCGGCGGTCGCGATCGGCAGGTGCGTCAGACGCGCCAGCTTGGCATGGCTGTCGATGTCGTCCGGGCTGAAGGGCTCTTCGATGAAATAGGGCTCGTACTGTTCGAAGCGGCGGATGTACTGCATGGCCTGGGTCACGTCCTGCCAGGCGTTGTTGCAGTCCATCATCAATTCGACGTCCGGGCCTACGGCCTCGCGCGCAGCCTTCAGCCGCGCTTCTTCCTCGCGCGGCGACAGGCGGCCAGTCTTCATCTTGACGGCACGAAAGCCCTTATCCACATAGCTGGCCATTTCTTCGCCCAGATGCTGCGGCGTCTTTCCGTCCAGGTAGTAGCCGCCGCTGGCGTAGGCGGGCACCGTTTCGAGCTCCATCGCGCCCAGAAACTTGTGCAGCGGCAGACCGGCGGTCTTGGCGTTCAAGTCCCACAACGCGATGTCCAGCGCGCTCAATGCGCGCATCACGGTGCCCTGGCGGCCTTGCAGCAGCGCCTCCTGGTACATGGACTGCCACAGGCCTTCAACGGCATGCGAATCCTTGCCCAGCAGCACGGGCCCCAGCAGGCTTTGCACCGCTGCCTCGAAGATAGCGCCGCCGGCGCTGCCCACGTAGCAAAAGCCGATGCCTTCCACGCCATCCGTGGAACGCACCTTGACCAGGCCATAGTGCCGCGTCGAGACGGTGCGGTTCGAGAACGAGGTGACTTTGTCCAACGGCACCGCGGCGGCGCATACGTCGATGGATTCAATGATGGGCACGGCAGGCTCCTTGAGAAAGGGAAATTCCGATAGGCGGCGCCAACGCGGTCTTGCGCAGGCTGAATGCTCTGGACGTATTCTTCCCTTCGCCAAAGAAAACAACAATTATCGTCACGCATCTTTAGAATACGGATATTCCATCTTCCCAAAAGGCTTGCCGCCGTGGATTCGCGCTTCCTGCAAACCTATGTGCACGTGGTGGAACTGGGCTCCATCGCCCAGGCCGCGCGGCACCAGGGCCTGACGCCCGCCACGGTGCAGCAGCGGCTGCGGGCGCTGGAAGCCGACGTGGGCAGCGCGCTGATCGCCCGCTCCGGGCGCACCGTCAAACCCACACCGGCCGGTCTTCGCATCCTGGAGCGTGCGCGCCAGATCCTGCGCGACGTGCGCGACCTGCGCTCGGCCGCCAGCGACACCGAGCTGCCCGCCGGCCCTTTGCGGCTGGGCGCCACGCCCACCGCGCTGACCGGCATCATGCCGCCCATACTGCGGACCTGGGTCGCTCGCCATCCGCATATCGAGATCTATATCGAGCCTGCTCCCACTACCCTGCTGTACGGCAAGGTGCTGTCGGGCGAACTGGACGGCGCGCTGCTGGTGCACCCGCTGTTTCCGCTGCCCAAGACCTGCGCGTGGCGCGATCTCCGGCACGAACCCCTGGTGCTGGTCACCCCTGCCGACATGAAGGTGCGCGATCCGCTGGCGGTGATCGCGCGCGAACCCTACATCTGCTATGACCGCAGCGTGGTCGGCGGCAAGATGGCGGACGACTATCTGCGGGCGCGCAACCTGCGGCCGCACGTGCGCTTCGAACTTGATGGAATCGATTCCATCGCCAAGCTGGTTTCGGAGGGATTGGGGGTGGCGTTGCTGCCCGACTGGGCCGCCTCCGACACGCCGCCAGCGCGGGTCAAACGCTGGCCGTTGCCCGCGCCGTGCCCGGTGCGCACCGTGGGCGCGATCTGGCTGCGCGCGGGCGTGCGGTCGGAATTGATGCGGGCGTTCGTGGAACTGACCGAGTCGCAACTCGGCCTGTCCCCGCCCTAGCGCCCTGGCACCTCAGCGCTCAGGCGATGGCATCCAGGCCGTTGCGCGCGACGATGGCGCCACCCGCCACGACCAGGCGGCGGGGCTTGCGGGTCACCACGGCTTCGGCCACGCAACTGGCGTCCACCAGGACCAGGTCGGCGCGCGCGCCAGGGGTCAAGCCGTAATCGGCGAACCCACAGGCACGGGCAGCCGCCCCGGAGACACAGTCGAACGCCCATTCGACCTCGTCGTCGCGCCGCAGGTCGTTGCGCAGACCGATCATCATGGCGCGCGCCAGCATGTCGGGGCTGCCATAGGGCGTCCAGGTATCGCGGATGCCGTCATTCCCGCCGAAGATCGTCACGCCAGCCTCGCGGCAGGCGCGCACGGCCGGCACGGGCCGCGATGGCGGCGCGGTGGTCAGTACGGCCGTGTCCAACGCGGCCAGGCGCCGCAGCAAGCCGTCCAACCGCTTGGCGTCGATCCCGCCCAGACAGAAAGCATGGCTGATGACCACCTTGCCTTGCATGCCCAGTGCGGCCACGCGGTCCAGAATCAGGTCCAAGGTGAACGCGCCCAACTCGCCGGGTTCGTGCAGATGGATATCCACCGGCTTGCCATGTTTGTCCGCCAGGCCGAACAACACGTCCAGGGATTTTGCGGGATCGCGGTCGATGGCCGAGGGGTCCAGCCCGCCCAGCACGTCGGCGCCCTGCGCCAACGCCTGATCCAGCAATTCGGCGGTGCCTGGCCGTATCAACAAGCCCGACTGCGGAAACGCCACGGTCTGGATGTCGACGCGGCCGGCCAGTTCCTCGCGGATGGCATGCACGCCGTCCAGATGGCGCAAGCCGGCGTCGGTGTCCACATCGACGTGGCTGCGGATGCGGGTGGTGCCTTCACGCAGGAACGCCAACGCCAGCGCGCGCGCGTGGCTGCCCGCGTCGTGGCCGGTGCTGGCCCGCCAGGCGCGCTCGTTGTCGATGCGGTCCGTCAGCGCGGACCCGACCTCGTTCACGTACCAGGGCGATTCCCAGTTCGTCTTGTCCAGGTGGGTGTGCCCTTCGATCAAGCCGGGCAGCAGCAAGGCGCCACCGCCGTCTTCCACCAGAGTATCGGCCGCGGCAGCACCGGCTGCCGCGGCATCGGCTGCCGCAGCATCGACGCCGGGGCCAATCCGGACGATGCGGCCCGCCCGCACCAGCACGTCCACCGCATCGTCGCGCGAGACGCGGACATTCTTCAATAACAGGTCGGTCATGGCATGTTCCGCACAAGCGCAAGCAGCCGGCCCGAACGGCCGGCTACGGCACCCCCTTGGGCATCAGGCTTGCGGGGGTTCGATCCAGAAGAAGCGTTCGCCCTGGCGAACCATATCGGCCACGCCTTCGGCGCCAATACGGTAGTCGGTGCCCATGAGGGAAGCGCCGCCGTCTTCGTGGATGTGGATGACGGCCAGCGGATCATTCGCCATGGTGTACCAGTAGTAGCCAGGCTTGAGGTCATGCAGGTCTGTATTCATGCCTTGAGTATACAAATAACGACGCCGGTACAAAAAGACAACACTCATACAAACCGTGCCTGACATCGCGATGACGACAGGTCATACTTGCCCGCACCTAGATAAAAATAGCTGGTGCACGAGTCACACATCGATTGGACGCATTGCCAAAAATGATCAGGGGTTAATCGATAGGAGAATAGCGAGCGCATGAAAAGGCAGCCACTTCAATTCAGCGAACCGCTTAAACAGGCCGTGTTGGACGGCTCCAAAGTGCAGAGCCGCCGCATTTTGAAGCCGCAGCCGACTAAACCCACGACCGTCTGGTACGCCGATGCCGAAGACTCCGGCAGGTGGGTGGCCATGGGTCCCAACCGAGATAATCCCGCCGAGTTGCGCAAAACGTCCAGCTGGGTGCGGTGTCCCTACGGAAAATCCGGCGAGAGCATCATATTGACGGATGAAGCCGGCCAGCCGTTCGCCAGCGCGGTAATCGTGGGCGTGCGCATACAGCGTTTGCAAAACCTGACCGAAGCCGACGCGCGCGCCGAGGGCACGCAAGCGCTGTATGAGCCATCGGCGTTGCTGCCGGGCGTGCCGCTTCAAACGGCGTTCGCGCTGACGTGGTGTGAACGCTACGGTTCGCATGCCTGGGCGGCGAATCCGTGGGTCTGGGTCGTGGAATTCCGGCGCCAGCAGGTCGAATAAGCGCGGCGACCCTCCGCCTGCGCCCGGCGGGCCATGCCGGGTTGGTGACGGCGTGTAACTCGCTACCCGGACTTCATCTCATTCCACTTGATTTCAATCCATTTCAAGTGCAGGTTTACCAGGGCGGACGCACCACGCCGCAGTGCAGCACCTGCCCGGATTCATACAGGGCAGCAGTTGCGGATTGTCGCTATTGAGGGAGGCTCGCTTACGAAAAGCGTGCCGGAAAGCCCGAAAATAGGGCCGTCGAATACTCAACTTTGCTGCGTCATGCAGCAGGCAGGTGCAACATGAAAAAATGGCTTATCGCAAGTGTTGGTGCCGCGGGTCTGCTGATCTCCAGCGTCGCACTGGCCCGTGTGGATGTGGGCATTTCCATCGGCATCCCCGGGGTGGTCTTTCCGGCGCCGGTGTATGTCGCACCCGCTCCGGTCTATGTGGCCCCGCCACCGCCCGTCTATTACCGTCCGGCTCCGGTCTATGTCGCCCCGCCGGTGGTATACCCCGCCCCGGTCTATTATCGCGGCGGCCCCTACTGGCGCGGCGGCCCGCCGCAGCGTTACTACGGCGGCAACGGCCATTACCGTGGACATGGACACGGACATGGGCACGACCGCGGCGATTGGCGCCGTTGAAAAAGGCAAAGGCCACTCGAATGAGTGGCCTTTTTTGTCGCCCGGCGGTCCCAACATAACAAGGACTCCCTGGGGAGAAAACAGACGAAGCATCCGAGGCCTGGGGCCATGATGCCGTTCCGTCAGGGCATTGTCCGGTGCCCTCGCTGGAACCCAGTCAGGCTGCGGGAGCCTGTACCGGTTTGCCAACCAGGACGGCCGGCTTCTGCACTGCCACATTGGCCTTGTTGGCCTCTTGCGACGATTCCTGAACAAGATCAATCCATCTGCGGGGCGCGCTTGACGCCCGCCACCAACCATTATGCGGACGCATGAGCAAACTCCGGTTCACCGTTGAAACGCACGCCATTGATTTCTTGGAACAGTTGGCGGCTTTCCTGTTCTGCTTCGTGCAAGTCCGAGAACGGCGCCTGTCCGGGCACTGTCCAGCATTTTTCCGGTGCGGTACCGCCGACTCGGCGTGTCCATATCTGCACGCGGTAGCCCTGCTCTTCTTCATGAGCGACAGAGCATCTCACACGAAAATCTCCAATCATTCTTGAAGTCATGGACAACTCCTTGTTTTATATGTGAATGAAGCATGTAGAACGCGGGTGTATTGTGCCGTAACTATCCGGCCCTTTTATTAAAAATACACAATTGCTCACATCAAAATCAAGCACACACGCGAGTGAGCATAATCAGGGAAAGCGACAGGAATATGTCGCATGATAAAAAAAAACGGAGCCCGAAGGCTCCGTCTTTTTATCCTCCATTTGGAGGATAGGCGCGATACGCGTCAGGGTTTCAGTACCGTCAAGCCGCCCATGTAAGGCTGCAAAGCTTCCGGAACATGCACGCTGCCGTCGGCTTGCTGATGATTTTCCAGCACGGCCACCAATGCACGGCCGACCGCCAGGCCCGAACCGTTCAAGGTATGCACGAATTCCGGTTTACCTTGTGCATTGCGGAAACGCGCTTGCATGCGGCGGGCCTGGAATGTTTCGCAGTTGGACACCGACGAAATCTCGCGCCAGGTGTTTTGCGCCGGCAACCACACTTCCAGGTCGTAGGTCTTGGCGGCGCCAAAACCCATGTCGCCCGTGCACAACAGCATGACGCGATACGGCAGGCCCAGCAATTGCAGCACGCGCTCGGCATGGCCGACCATGTCTTCCAATGCCTCGTAAGACTGGTCCGGCTGCGTGATCTGCACCATTTCGACCTTGTCGAACTGGTGTTGACGGATCATGCCGCGGGTATCGCGGCCGCCGCTGCCGGCTTCGGAACGGAAGCACGGCGTGTGGGCGGTGAGCTTGAGCGGCAGGTCGGCGGCGGACTGGATGGTGTCGCGCGCCACGCTGGTCAGCGTGATTTCCGACGTGGAGATCAGGTATTGGTCTTCCCGCACGTACGGATTGCCCGCGGCGTCCACCTTGGGGTCGTCATCGCCGCCGCCCTTGGAGACCGCGAACATGTCGTCCTTGAATTTCGGCAACTGCCCGGTTCCGTAAAGGGTCGAGGCGTTGACGATATAGGGCGTGTAGCACTCGGTGTAGCCGTGCATGCCCGTTTGCAGGTCCAGCATGAACTGGGACAGCGCACGGTGCAGGCGGGCGATCGGGCCGCGCATGAACGAAAAGCGCGCACCCGACAGCTTGGCCGCCATGTCGAAATCCAGGCCCAACGGTTCGCCGATGGCGACGTGGTCGCGCGCGTCGAACGCCAGGGCCGGCGGATTGCCGTCGGCGCCAGCGGCGCCCGGCAGCCAGCGGCGGACCTCGACGTTGTCGTCGGAGGACTCGCCCTGCGGCACGCTGGCGTGGGGCAGGTTCGGCACCGACATCAGCAGGTCATTGAGCGGAGCCTGCAAGGCAGCCAGCTCTTCTTCCAGTTGCTTCAGGCGGACCGGCACGGCCTGCGATTCGGCCATGACGGCGCTGGCGTCTTCGCCCTTCGCCTTCAACTGACCGATCTGCTTGGCCAGCGCGTTGCGGCGGGCTTGCAGGGACTCGGTTTCGGTCTGGACGGCCTTGCGGCGAGACTCCAGATCGTTGAACCGTTCCGTGTCGAAGGACACGCCACGGCTCTTGAGGCGGTCTACGACGGTTTGCAGGTCTTTACGCAGCAGTATCGGGTCTAGCATGGTGATGTCAGTGAGGTTGCGGAAGGCGAAGGGCGTGGCCCATCACCGGTTCTTGGCGCGTTCCTGCGCGTCCAGCTCACGCAGGAATGCCAACTTTTGCTGGATTTTAGCCTCCAGGCCGCGATCGGTCGGCCGATAGAAGGAAGGCTTCAGTCCATCAGGGAAATATTGTTCGCCCGCGGCGTAGCCATGCGGCTCGTCGTGGGCATAGCGGTAGGCTTTGCCGTGCCCCAGTTGCTTCATCAGCTTGGTGGGCGCGTTGCGCAGATGGATGGGCACCGGCGCGCTGCCGTGCTCCGCCGCAAACTGGCGTGCTTGATTGTAGGCGTTGTAGACGGCGTTGGATTTGGCCGCGCAGGCCATGTAGACCACGGCTTGCGCCAGCGCCAGCTCGCCCTCGGGCGAACCCAGGCGTTCATAGATGTCGGCGCCGGTGACCGCCAGGTCGGTGGCGCGCGGATCGGCCAGGCCGATATCTTCGACCGCCATGCGCACCAGCCGGCGCGACAGGTATTTGGGATCGGCGCCGCCGTCGATCATGCGGCAGAACCAGTAGAGGGCGGCGTCCGGGTTGGACCCGCGCACCGATTTATGCAGCGCGCTGATCTGGTCGTAGAAGGCGTCGCCGCCTTTGTCGAAGCGCCGCAGGTTCTGCGACAGCGAGATCTCCAGCCAGGCGGCGTCCACCGAATCGCGGCCCGCCGACTGCGCCGATTCGGCCACGACTTCCACCGCGCTGATAAGGCGGCGGGCGTCGCCGTCGGCCCAGGCCGCCAGTTGTTCGCGCGCGTCGGCCTCCACACGGATGGCCTCGCCCTCTTCCAGCCCATCGTTCAACGCAGCGACCGCACGGTCCACCAGCTGCTGCAGTTCTTCGGGCGAAAGCGATTGCAGCACGTACACCCGCGCCCGCGACAGCAAGGCCGAGTTGACCTCGAACGAGGGGTTCTCGGTGGTGGCGCCGATAAAAGTGAACAGCCCGCTTTCCACGTAGGGCAAAAAGGCGTCCTGCTGCGCCTTGTTGAAGCGGTGCACCTCGTCGACGAAGAGGATGGTGCGGCGGCCCTGGCCTTGCGCCACTTGCGCCACCGTGACGGCCTCGCGGATGTCCTTGACGCCGCCCAGCACGGCCGAAATGGCGATGAATTGGGCGTCGAAACCGTCGGCCATCAGGCGCGCCAGCGTGGTCTTGCCCACGCCCGGCGGCCCCCAGAAGATCATGGAGTGCGGACGGCCGGATTCGAAAGCGACACGCAGGGGCTTATCGGGGCCCAGCAGGTGCGATTGCCCGACGACGTCGGACAACGTGCGCGGGCGCAGGCGCTCGGCCAGGGGCACGTAAGGCCGATGGGCGGGATCGGCCGCGAAGAGATCGTTGCTCATTGGCAGCAGATGAGGGAAGACAGCAAGAAGTTCAAGTGGGTATTACACCATGACCGCCGCCGCGGGCCCCGCCCCGCGGCCCGCGGCCGTTCAGGACAATTCCGGCGGCGCGAAGCGGCGGTTGGCCAACACCGGCAGCACGCGGCGGGCATGCGCCAGGCGCTCGGGGTCGATGTCCGCGAACACCAGCGCCGGCGCCTCGCCCGCGCGCGCCGTCACCACGCCCAGGGGGTCCACCACCATGCTGCAACCGATATTGCGTTCGCCGCATTCGCCGGTAGCCACCACATAGCAGGTGTTCTCCAGGGCGCGCGCCGTGACGAGGACTTCCCAGTGCATTTCCTTCAGCGGGCCACGTACCCAGGCGGCCGGCAACACCAGCAGGTCCGCGCCGTCCAGCGCCAGGCGGCGCGCCATTTCGGGAAAGCGCACGTCGTAGCAGGTCATCAGGCCCACGCGCAGGCCGCCGATTTCAAGCAAGGGCGGGATTTCAGTGCCGGGCGTGACATTGGTGGACTCTTTCATGTTGAAAGCGTCGTACAGGTGCAGCTTGCGGTATTGCGACACGATTTCGCCGTCACGCAGCGTGACAAGCGTGTTCCAGACCCGCCCTTCGCCGGTGGGGATGTGCACGCACATCATGGTCGACAGGGACGAACCGCGGCTTGCCGCAAGCAAACGGGTCATGAACGGACCATCGAGCGGTTGCGCGGCCTTCAACACGATCTGCGGATCGGTGATGTCGCGAGCCAGGATGCCTTCGGGCAGCACCAGCAGATCGGCTCCGCCCGCGCGGGCGCGCTCCATCAGGTCGACGCAGACTTGGGCGTTCTCTTCCCAGACGCGGCTGACCGCGAACTGGCCCAAAGCGACTTTCAGCATGGCTTTTCCTTGTGCGGATCGGTTTTTTCCGGCTTTTGCCCGGCATTTCCTATTGTCGCGCCAACTGGGCCGACGTGCCGACTACGGGTAACTCCTAGCTCCCGCTTGTAAATTTCTTTCACGATAATGAAAAAAACAGACTTTGACGTAAATATTTTCCATAACCGACGCCCGCCATGACGAACTCCTCCTCCCCCGCAGCCTTGTTGGACGTGAACGGCAAAGGCCTGGGCGCGTTCCCCGAGTCCTGTACCACCGCCGACGTGGCGGCCCTGAACTGGAACCTGCTGGACGAAGACGTCAGCCTGCCGGTGGCGGTGCTGTACGAGGCCCGCGTCCGCCACAACCTGCAGTGGATGCAGCAGTTCATGGAGGCCTACCACGTCAAGCTGGCGCCGCACGGCAAGACCACGATGAGCCCTGCCCTGTTCAAGCGCCAGATCGACAACGGCGCCTGGGGCATCACGCTGGCGACCGCGCCGCAGGTGCTGGCCGCGTACCAGCACGGCATCCGCCGCGTGCTGATGGCCAACCAACTGGTTGGCCGCGCCAACATGGCCATCATCGCCCGCCTGCTGCAAG
>NZ_JBHFII010000048.1:0-3185 GCF_057334215.1 Achromobacter maghribensis
CGGCCGCATCGTGCGCCGCGACGTCGAAGCCGCGCGCGACCGTGCCCCGGTAGCCGCCGCGCCCTCGGCCGGCCGCCCCGCCGCACGCCGCGTGCCGCATACCGGCATGCGCCGCGCCATCGCTCGCCGCCTGACCGAAAGCAAGCAGAACGTGCCGCACTTCTACCTGTCGGTGGATTGCCGGATGGACGCCCTGCTGGCCCTGCGCGCGCAAGCCAATCAGGGCGGCGCGGTGAAGCTGTCGGTCAATGACTTCATCGTGCGCGCCGCCGCGCTGGCGCTGCGCGAAGTGCCCGAAGTGAATGTCAGCTGGCACGAAGACGCCATTGAATACCACGCAGGCGCCGATATCTCGGTGGCCGTCGCGACGGATGGCGGCCTGGTCACGCCCATCGTGCGCGACGCCGACATCAAGTCCCTGTCGGCCATTGCCGGCGAAATCGTCGAGCTGGCCGGACGCGCCAAGATCAACCGTTTGAAGCCCGAGGAATTCACGGGCGGATCGCTGACGGTCAGCAATCTGGGCATGTACGGCATCAGCCAGTTCGCCGCCATCATCAACCCGCCGCAGGCCGCCATCCTGGCGGTGGGTGCCGCCGAACGCCGTCCCGTGGTGGGCGACAACGGCGAACTGGTCGCCGCCACCGTCATGACGGTAACGCTGTCGGCCGACCACCGCGCGGTGGACGGCGCCGTCGGCGCGCGCTGGCTGGCTGCGTTCCGCACGCTGATCGAAAACCCCGTGCGCATCCTGCTGTGAGCCCGGCCATGACGAAAACCGTGTTTGACCTGATCATCGTCGGCGGCGGCCCCGGCGGCTACGTCGCCGCCATCCGCGGCGCGCAACTGGGCATGTCGGTCGCCCTGGTGGAGCGCGCTGAACTGGGCGGCATCTGCCTGAACTGGGGATGCATTCCCACCAAAGCCCTGCTGCACAGCGCCACCGTGCTGCGCGCCTGCCGCGACGCCGCGCACTATGGCGTGACCGGCGCGGGCGAGGCCCGCCCCGATCTGGCCGCAATGGTGGCCAGGTCCCGCAAGGTGGCGGGCCGCCTGGGTCAGGGCGTGGCGCACCTGATGAAAAAGAACGGCGTGACCGTGTTCGCCGCCAGCGCCAAACTGGCCGGATCAGGCAGGCTGGCGCTGGATACCGGCGCGACGCTGTCCGCCAAGCACATCATCCTGGCCACCGGCGCGCGCGCTCGCGAACTGCCCGCGTTGCCCGTCGGCGAACGCATCTGGGCGTATCGCCAGGCCCTGGCGCCGGCTGAGATTCCGAAGTCGCTGCTGGTGGTGGGCGCGGGAGCGATCGGCGCGGAGTTCGCCAGCTTCTACCGCGCTATCGGCGCCGACGTCACCCTGATCGACATGACGCCCGAAATCCTGCCGCAGGAAGACGCCGAGATCTCGCAACTGGCGCGCAAGGCATTCGAAAAGCAAGGCATCCGCGTGTTGACGCAATGCGCCGTCACGGGGTCCACCCTGACCGCCACGGGCGTCAGGGTGTCGCTGGCGCAGCAAGGCAAGCAAACCGACCTGGACGTTGACCGCGTCATCGTCGCGGCCGGCATCGTCGGCAACGTCGAAGGCCTGGGCCTGGAGAACACCCGCGTGAAGGTCGACAAGACCCACATCGTCACCGACGCCCAATGCCGCACCGACGAACCCGGCGTCTACGCCATCGGCGACGTGGCCGGCGCCCCCTGGCTTGCCCATAAGGCCAGCCACGAAGGCGTGCTGTGCGTGGAAGCCATCGCCGGCCTTCCCACCCACGCCATCGACCCGTTACGCATCCCCGCCTGCACGTACTCGCACCCGCAAGTCGCCAGCATCGGCATGACCGAAGCCCGCGCTCGCGAACACGTCAAACACTCGGGCGGCGAAATCCGCGTCGGAAAATTCACCTTCGCCGGCAACGGCAAAGCGATCGCGATGGGCGAAGACCAGGGCCTGGTCAAGACCGTGTTCGATGCAAAGTCGGGAGAACTGCTGGGCGCCCACATCATCCATCCGGAAGCGTCCGAGCTGATCACGGGCTACGGCGTGGCAGCCTCGCTGGAAGCGACCGAAGAGGACTTGATGCAGACCATCTTCGCGCACCCGACCTTGTCGGAAACGCTGCACGAATCCGTGCTTTCTGCGTTTGGCAAGGCGCTGCACGCGTAGACGGCACGATGGGTTGCAGACGTGCAACCCATCGCCCTACACGCGCCTCGCGAAGAAATCCAGGAAGCACGCAATGCGCCGCGACAGCTGCGTATTGCGGTGATACACCGCATGCATCGGTTGCAGGTAGTCGCTGTACACGCCTTCCATCACCTTCACCAACCGTCCCGCCGCGATGTCTTCACGCACCACGAAGTCCGACAGGCACGCGATGCCCACGCCGCGCAGCGCCAGCAGCCGTTGGGTTTCGCCACTGGATGTCGCCAGCGTCGGCGTCGCCAGATAACTGGACCCGCCAGCATGCTTGAGCGGCCACACGTTCAGGCTCTCGGGGTGGGTGAAGCCCAACACTTCATGGTCCGCCAGATCTTCCACCGTCTCCGGCGCCCCGCGCCGCGCGATGTATTCCGGGCTGGCCATCATCCAACGCGGCGCGGGCCGCAACGGCCGCGCATGCAACGTCGAATCCGTCAGCGGACCCATGCGGATGGCGATATCGGTGCGATGTTCCATCAAGTCCACGATGCGATCGTTGCTCGTCAGCTCCAGCGTGATCTCGGGATACTGCTGCCGGAACTCCCCCACATGCGGCACCACGCAATGCAGCATCACCGGCACCGACGCATCCACCCGCAAACGCCCCGCCGGCCGCTGATGCACCATCCGCATGCATTCCTCCGCCTCTTCCAGCGCCGCCACGATCTGACGCGCCTTAGGCAGGAAATGCGCCCCCTCCTCCGTCAACTCCATCCGCCGAGTCGTGCGGTTCAAGAGGATGACGCCCAGGTCCTCTTCCAACCGCGACAACCCCCGGCTAACGCCTGACGCAGTCTGGCCAAGCACCTCCGCCGCAGCGCTCATCGAGCCAGCGTCAACAACGCCAAGAAACACGCGCAACGCTTCAGAGTTAAGGGACATGATGGCTCCAGAAGGGATTGACGCCATTTTATGGCAGCCCGCCCCCTACGACGCCAGATACCGCCACAAACCACAACGCCCAAACAACGCGTATGCCGAAA
>NZ_JBHFII010000049.1:0-2149 GCF_057334215.1 Achromobacter maghribensis
CGGCAACGCCGTGGAGCCGGCCGATTCGGGCGCGCCCGTGGCGCAGCTGGCGCCGGCGGCCGCGCCGCACGCCGAACCCCCCTGGTACGTGCAATGCCTGCTGGGCCTGAGCGCGTGGCTGGCCACCTTGCTGCTGTTGGTGTTCGTGGCGTTCTCGGGCATCGTTACCTCCGAAGAAGGCGCGCTGGTGGCCGGGCTGGTCCTGTGCGGTGCCGGCGTTGCGGTGTTGCGCAGCGACGCGGGCCCCTTTTGGCGGCAATGTGGCACGGCCATGGCGTTCGCCGGCCAAATGCTCATCATCTACGGCTTGTCCGATTCCACCTCGTTCACCAGCGCCTGCCTGTTCGTGCTGCTGATGGCCACGGCCATCTACGTGCTGGGTCCCGATGTGATCCTGCGTTTCCTGTCCGGCCTGCTGATCGCGGGGGCGGGCGCCAGCCTGATCTGGCGCGGCTTGTCCCCCCAGCTCATGCGCGACGACCTGCTGGAGGCATGGCTGGATTTCGATCCCGCCTTGTCCAGCGTCGTCTGGCTGCCCATCGCCGTGATCGGCGCCTGGGCCACCGCCGTGATCCTGATCATGAGCCATCGCGGCGGCGCCAAGCGCGACCATGCGCTGCAGCCGCTGGCCTGGGCCTTCCTGCTGTCGGTGCAGGGCATGGTGTGGCTGGCGGGCGGAATCTCTGCCCTGCATCTGCCCGCCATGTGGCAACTGAACCCGCAGGGCGCCTTGTTCGTCACGGCTGGCGCGTTGCTGCCGGCCGCGGCGGCGATGGCGGTGCTTTGGCCCCGCCGCCATGTGTTGACGGCCGGCGTCACCTGGGGCGTGCCGATCGCACTGCTGATCCTGGCGGGTTTCTGGCTGCCCAGCCCGGGCGTCGGTTTCGCGCTGGCCTGGCTGCTGTTGGGCTTTGGGTTGAACCAGCTGCGCCTGGTCGTCTTCGGCGTGATGAGTCTGCTGGCCTACCTGGGCGTGTACTACTACCAACTGGATGTGCCGCTGCTGCATAAGGCGCTGTGGCTGGGCGGCGGCGCCTTGCTGCTGTTCGTCTTGCGCGGCCTGGTCTGGCTGGTGCCGCGGCTGATGCGTACCCAATCGCCCGACCGGCGTGCCCCGCTGCCGCCGGTTTCGGCGCCGTTGCGCTGGCGCACCCTGGCCATCCTGGGCGGCCTGGCGCTGGTGCTGGTGGTGGCCAATGGCGGCATCTGGCAGCGTGAAAAGCTGCTGGCCTCGGGCAAGGTCGTCATCCTGGAACTGGCGCCGGTGGACCCGCGCTCGCTGATGCAGGGCGACTACATGGCGCTGGACTTCGCGGCCAGCCGCGATATCACGCGCCTGCGGCTGGGCGGCGACCGCCCGGTCGACGACGAAACCCTGCCGGGCTTCGAGCCCGACGGCTACGTGATGCTTCAGACCGACGCGCGCGGGGTCGCGACGCCGTTGCGCATTCAGCCCGATGTGCATCCGCATGCGGATACCGAGGTGCCGCTGCGCTACCGCGTTCGCGACCGCGGCGTGCGTATCGTGACCAATGCGTGGTTCTTCCCGGAAGGCGAAGCCAAGCGCTACGAGGTTGCCCGCTACGGCGAGCTGCGCGTGGGCGACAACGGCGAGGCCCTGCTGGTGCGGATGCTGGGCGCGGACTTGCAGCCGCTATAGCCGCCGGTTCAGTTCAGGGAAAGCGCCGCGCCCAGTGCGCGGTGGCTTCGCGCAGGAACTGGCCGCAGTCGGCGCTGGCAGGCAGGGCGGCAAATCCCAAGGCGTGCCAGGCGCGCTGCAGCGCCTCCAGGGGCGCTTGCGTGTCGATGGCCTGGGCCCCGTTCTGCTTGGACAGCTTCAGGCCGCTGGCGGGGTCCAGAATCAGCGGCACGTGCAGGTAGCGCACGGGGGGCAGGCCCAGTAGCCGGCCCAGCACGCGTTGGCGCGCCGTGGAACTGAGCAGGTCGGCCCCGCGCACCACATCCGTCACGCCCTGTTCGGCGTCGTCCACCACCACCGCAAGCTGATAGGCCCATAGCCCATCGGCGCGTCGCAAGGCGAAGTCGCCCACCGCCTGCGCCACATCCTGCGCTTGCGGTCCCAGCCACCGATCTTCAAAGTGTTCGACGCCAGCGGGAATGCGCAGGCGCCAGGCGCGCGCCTGGCGGC
>NZ_JBHFII010000049.1:2169-5523 GCF_057334215.1 Achromobacter maghribensis
GCCGGGCGGCCTTCCGGCAAACCGTGGCGGCAGGTGCCGGGGTACGGGCGTTCGCCGTCGGCGCCGGGCAGGGTCTGGCCGCGCAAGGCCGAATCGGCGATTTCGCGGCGCGTGCAGCCGCAGCCATAGACCAGGCCGCGCGCAGCCAATGTATCGAAAGCCGCCTGATAGGCCGCGTTGCGCTGCGACTGCCACATGATGCCGCCGTCCCAATGCAGGCCGAGCGCGTCCAGCTGCGCCATGATGGTGTCGGCGGCGCCCGGCACGGTGCGGGGCACGTCTACGTCTTCCATGCGCAACAGCCAGCGCCCGCCGTGGGCGCGCGCATCCAGCCAACTGGCCAGCGCAGCCACAAGTGAACCCGCATGGAGCGGGCCGCTTGGGCTGGGGGCGAATCGGCCTACGTAGGTCACAGCAACGGCAAGGGGCCCCAATGCATGGGGCCCTGGCGCAGGATCATCAATGCAGCAACCGCACGCCTTCTTCGTCCAGCAGCTCTTCCAGGACCAGGTTGTCGATCTCGGCTTCCTGGCTCCAGAGAACCATGAGGGCGATGATCTTGATCTTGGACAGCGGCACGGGCGTTTCCGGCGAAGCCAGGCCCCGGTCGATGACGATTTCGCGCAACGGCGCCGGCAACACGCCGGCCGATTCCAGGAAGGCGATGAAGCCGATGGATTCGGTGCCGAGCTGGCTGTATTCGTTGTCGGTGTAGATCCGGGTTCCCGAGGTGGGAGCCTGAGCGAGGTCGACGCATCGTTCCGTGGTCTCGGCCAAACCGTACAGCCAGCCGAGGGCGTCGTCGATGTCTTCGTGCTCGAAACCGGCGGCGGCAAGCCGCTTAGCGAGCACATCGGCCGCAGGACAGGCTTGCGGCGTGTAGTAATTCTCGAACAGATAAACCAGGATATCGAACATATGGCGCAGTTTTGTGCCTGTTTGCACAGTCGGCCCGCAGATCGGCAGACCAGCAAACATGAATTTTACTTTACGCTGATTTATTTAGCCGGGCAACCGGCGGAAAGGCGGAATGTTGTATGTCGTCACCCTGTGGATACAGGCCCCTATTCTGCCGGGATTTGCTGCCAAAATACGGGATTGGGCGAAATAAAAAGGGGCGGACCGCAGTCCGCCCCTTTTATTTTTCAGGCCTTTCGGGTCACGCCGCTTTGGCCGCGGTCTCCAGTTTCAGTTCCGCCAACTGCCGGATGAAGACGGGGATGCAGATGGCCAGTCCGATCAGGCCGGTGGTCAGACCGGGGACGATCGTGAGCAGCGCGCCGACGGTGCACAGCCACCGTTCCCAGCTTTTCATGCCCACCAGCATGTAGCGCGAGAACGCCGCCGACAGCAGCACCAGGCCGACCATGCAGCCGGCAAGCGTCACCAAGAAGTCGTACCAGGTGAAGCCCTGCACCGAGATCAGCAGCGATGGCGAGAACACGAACACGAAGGGCACGATCAGTTTGGTGATGCCCAGCCTGAACGCCGTGTTCCCTGTCTTGAAGGGGTCGCTGCCCGCCATGCCCGCCGCCGCGTAGGCGGCAAGCGCAACCGGTGGCGTGATGTCGGCAAGGATGCCGAAATAGAACACGAAGAAGTGCGCCGCGATCGGCTGCACCCCCAGCTGCACCAGCGTGGGCGCGGCCACGGCGACCATGATCAGGTAATTGGCCGTGGTGGGGATGCCGCAGCCCATCAGGATGCACACGAGGCCCGTCATGATCAGCGCGGCGACAAGCGTCAACGACTGCGTGTTGGCGATCGCTTCCGGGATCACCACCGACGCGACGCCGGCGATGGACTGCGCCGCCGAGATCACGATGTACGAGATCTTGAAGCCCACGCCGGTCAGCGTCACCACGCCGATCACGATACCCACCGTGCCGGCCGCGGCGCCCACGGCCAGCGCGTACTTGGCGCCGGTCTCGAAGGCTTCGTACAGGTCGCGCAGGCGCAAGCGCTGGAACGGATTCAGCAGGCCCACCAGGATGCAGCCGGTGATGCCCGCGAACGCCGCCAGGTACGGCGTGCGGCCGCTGGCCAGGACGCCGATCAGCAGGAACAGCGGGATCAAGGTCGGCCAGCGCATCTTGACTGACTGCTTGAGCTTCGGCATTTCTTCGGGCGTCAGGCCGCGCAGCCCTTCACGCTTGGCCTCGAAGTGCACCTGCATGAACAGGCCGAAGAAGTACAGGAAGGCCGGGAAGATGCCCGCGATGGCGATCTGCTGGTACGGGATGCCCAGGAATTCGATCATCAGGAACGCGGCCGCGCCCATGATGGGCGGCGTGATCTGCCCGCCCGTGCTGCTGGCGGCTTCGACGCCGGCCGCGAAATGCCGCGGGTAGCCGACGCGGATCATCGCGGGAATCGTTAGCGAGCCCACCGTGACCGCATTGGCCACCGACGAACCGGACAACATGCCGAACATGGCCGAGCCAAACACCGACACCTTGGCCGGGCCGCCCGCATAGCGGCCGGCGACTGTCGAGGCCACGTCCAGGAATAACTGGCCCAGCCCGATGCGGGTTGCCAGCACGCCGAACAGCACGAAGTGGAACACGTAGGTTGCCACCACGCCCACCGCCACGCCGTACACGCCCTGGCTGGTCAGGTACATGTGGTTGACGATCTGGGACCAGGTGTTGCCAGCGTGCTGCAGCAGCCCGGGGAAATACGGGCCGAACATGGCATACGCCATGAACACCAGCGCGATGACGGGCAGCGGCCAGCCCATGGCACGCCGCGTGGCCTCCAGCAGGCCGATCAGGAGGATCGAGCCCATGAACACGTCGATCGGCAGCGGATTGCCGACGCGGAACGCAAGATCCTCGAAAATATAGGGGATGTACATCACCGACAGCGCCAGCGCCACGGCGATGATCCAGTCATACAGCGGTATGCCGCCCGGCGCGTACCAGGTGGACTTGGGTTCGCGCTGATAGTGCGACTTGGAAAAGCCGAACACCAGGAAGATCAGGCTCAGCACGAAGGCCAGGTGCACGCCGCGGTGCGTGGCCTCGCGCAGCAGGCCGAAGCCGGCGGTGTAGTAATGGAAGATCGAGAGCGTGACGAGCAGCCCTGAAACGATCCAGGTGGCGGTCTTGTCCAGCGGCCGGAAGCGGATCTCGGCATCGTACTTCTCCGCCAATTGCTGGGTTTTTTCGTGGTCTATTTCCATCGCCATAACTCTTTGGGTGATTCAGCAAGCAGGGCCGCTCGTGGCGGCCCTACTCAAGCGCAACGTGGAACACGCCGCAGGTATTTGCAATGTGCCCGGCCCCTTGCAGCGAAACGGCACGCCCGCCGCACAACGCCGCCGCCACCGATCCGAGCCGCGTGGATCCGGCT
>NZ_JBHFII010000049.1:5553-5958 GCF_057334215.1 Achromobacter maghribensis
GATCCGGCTTTGCCGGTCCACAGCGGCGCCCCTGGGGGAGGCGCCGCAGGCGCCAGGGGGGGCCTACTTCATTTCAGCAGGCCGATTTCCTTGTAGAACTTTTCGGCGCCCGGGTGGAACGGAATGCCAGCGCCCTTGATGGCGTTGTCGCGCGTGATGAGCTTGCCCTTGGCGTGGCCGTTGTCCAGCGTCTTGCGCGTGGCGTCGCTGTACAGCGCCTTGGTGACGTCATACACGACTTGTTCCGGCAGCTTGGCCGACGTGACCATTTGCGCGTTGACCGAGATGGTCTTCACTTCGCCGACGTTCTGGTAAGTGTTGGCGGCGATGGTGTCGGGCGTGAAGAACTCCTGCTTGGCGCGCAGCGCGTCGATTTCCGGGCCGACCAGCGGCACGATCTCGATG
>NZ_JBHFII010000049.1:6008-66176 GCF_057334215.1 Achromobacter maghribensis
ATCTCGATGCCCGCGCCGCTGGAGGCCAGCTCGGCGATGGCGCCGGCCGGCGCGCCGCCCACGAAGAAGAAGGCGTCCAGGCCGCCGTCCTTGAGCTTGTCGCCCGCCTGGTTCGGCTTCAGGTATTCGGCCTTGATGTCCTTGTCGGTCATGCCGTAGGCGCCCAGGATCAGGCGCACGTCCACCAGCGTGCCGGAGCCCGGCTCGTCCATGGACACGCGCTTGCCCTTCAGGTCGGCCACGCTCTTGATGCCCGCGCCCTTGCGCGTCACCAGGTGGATGCTTTCCGGATACAGGGTGGCGATCAGGCGCAGGTCTTGGGCTTTGGGCTTGCCTTCGAACGTGCCGGTGCCGCTGTAGGCCCAGAACGCCACGTCGGATTGCGTGAAGCCGGATTCAAACGAGCCGCCCAGGATGCCGTTGATATTGGCAACGGATCCGTTGGACGCAACCGCCGTGGCGACCAGCTTGCCCGGTTGGGAGACGGCGTTGGCGATGATGCCGCCGATCGGATAGTACGTGCCGGCGGTGCCACCCGTGCCGATGCGGAAGAATTGCTGGGCCTGTGCGGAACCCACGGTGCCGACCGCGGCGACGGCGACGGTCAGGGCGGTAATCCAATGCTTGAGTTTCATGCGAGCTTCTCCGGGACTGTATGACGGGTTTATCAACGTGACGCCTTGCGTCGGGTCGTTCTTGCCGCGGGCGTTCGCCAGGGCAAAAACGGGCCTCCCCCTGGGGGCCATTTCTATGATGAAATTCTGGCATGTAGGGGTCCCGTAGCCAATGGTTACGGGGCTATCGTTTACCTGGGGGTGAATTGTCCTTTGGGTTATGGACGGTCATGCTTTGGTTATGGCGTGCGGTTACACGATCACGCGCTTACGTCCCATGCGGTGCAGATAACGGAGTCACCCTGATGTCCCAGGAAGTCATACGCGGCATAGCGCTGCCCCCGCCCGCGCAACCGGGCGACCCTCTGGCCCGCGTCGACACACCTAGCCTGGTGCTGGACCTGGCGCCGTTCGAGGCCAACCTGCGCGCCATGCAGGCCTGGGCCGATCGCCATGAGGTGGCGTTGCGCCCGCATGCCAAGGCGCATAAATGCCCGGAAATCGCGTTGCGCCAGCTGGCACTGGGCGCGCGCGGCATCTGCTGCCAGAAAGTCAGCGAAGCCCTGCCCTTCGTGGCGGCCGGCGTTCGCGACATCCACATCAGCAATGAAGTGGTGGGGCCCGCCAAGCTGGCCCTGCTGGCGCAACTGGCGCGTACCGCCAAAATGAGCGTCTGCGTCGACAATTCGCAAAATCTGGCGCAGATATCCCAGGCCATGGCGCAGGCCGGCGCCGAGATCGACGTGCTGGTCGAAGTGGATGTGGGGCAAGGCCGCTGCGGCGTGTCGGACGACGCCCTGGTGCTGGCGCTGGCGCAACAGGCGCGCGACCTGCCCGGTGTGAATTTCGTGGGGTTGCAGGCCTATCATGGCTCGGTGCAACACTTTCGCACGCGCGAAGAGCGGTCGCAGGTCTGCCGGCAGGCGGCGCGCATCGCGGCGTCGTACGCGCAACTGCTGCGCGAAAGCGGCATCGCGTGCGACGTCATCACCGGCGGCGGCACGGGCAGCGCGGAATTTGACGCGGCAAGCGGCGTCTTCACGGAACTGCAGGCCGGCTCCTACGCGTTCATGGACGGCGACTACGGCGCCAATGAATGGGATGGGCCGTTGAAGTTCCAGAACAGCCTCTTTGTGCTGTCCACGGTGATGAGCGTGCCCGCGCCGGACCGCGTCATCCTGGATGCCGGGCTGAAATCCACCACCGCCGAATGCGGCCCGCCCGCGGTCTTCCAGGAAGAGGGCCTGGCCTATGTCGCCATCAATGACGAGCACGGCGTGGTGCGCGTGACGCCGGGGGCGCAGGCGCCCGCATTGGGCAGCGTGTTGCGCCTGGTGCCTTCGCATGTCGATCCCACCTTCAACCTGCATGATGGGCTGGTGGTGGTGCGCGACGGCGTGGTCGAAGACATTTGGGAAATCGCGGCGCGCGGCTTCTCGCGCTGAACCGCAGCGGGCCGCCGGGGCGCGCGTGCCGTGCGCGCCGCTCCTGCGATTCAAGCGGCCAGGTTCGTCATCCCCAGGAATTGCCGCAATTCGGGGGTGGCGGGCGCCGAGAACAATTCCTCGGGCGGGCCGATCTCGTGCACGCGGCCTTGATGCATGAACACGACGCGGTCGCACACTTCGCGCGCAAAGCGCATCTCGTGCGTGACCATCAGCAAGGTCATGCCGTCGGCCGCCAGTTCACGTACCACCGACAGCACTTCGTTCACCAGTTCCGGGTCCAGCGCGGACGTGATCTCGTCGCATAGCAGCGCCAGCGGCTGCATCGCCAAGGCGCGCGCAATGGCCACGCGCTGTTGCTGCCCGCCGGACAGTTCCTCGGGCCACGCATCGAACTTGTGCGCCAGGCCCACGCGCGTCAGCATGGCGCGCGCCATGTCGGCCGCTTCCGCTTCCGGCATGCGCTTGGCGACCATGGGCGAGAGCATCACGTTGCGCCCCACCGTCAGGTGCGGGAACAGGTTGAACTGCTGGAAGATCATGCCCACCTTCAGCCGCAACGCGCGCAACCGCAACTCGTCGTCGCCCAGTTGCGCGTCGGCCACCATGATGGCGCCGCCGTCGATCTGTTCCAGTCCGTTCACGCAGCGCAGCAGCGTGCTCTTGCCCGAGCCGCTCTTGCCGATGATGGCGATGACCTCGCCGGGTTCGACGCGTAGCGTCACCCCCTTCAGGACTTCGTTGTCGCCGAATTTCTTGCGGACGTCTTCAAGGGCGATGAGGGGCATGCAACTTCCTTTCCAGCCGGAGGCTGAGGCGCGACAGGGGCCAGCACAGCGCGAAGTAGACCAGCGCGGCGCAGGCATAGACGGTGAAGGGACTGAACGTGGCGTTGGTGATGACGGTGCTGGCTTTGGACAGCTCCGTGAACCCGATGATGGACGTCAGCGCGGTGCTCTTGACGATCTGCACGGCGAAGCCCACGGTGGGCGCGATGGCGATGCGCAACGCTTGCGGCAACACCACATGGCGCATCTGCTGAACGTAGCCCAGCGCCAGGCTGGCCGACGCCTCCCATTGGCCCTTCGGGATGGCCTCGACGCAGCCGCGCCAGATCTCGGCCAGGAAGGCGCCCGACCACAATGTCAGCGCCGCACCGGCGGCCAGCCAGGGCGGCACTTCCACGCCCAGCAGCGACAGGCCGAAGAACGCCAGGAACAGCTGCATCAACAGCGGCGTGCCCTGGAACAATTCGATATAGGCCCAACTGACGCGCCGCATTGCGGCCACGCGCGAAGTCCGCATCATCAGCGCCAGCACGCCCATCAGCGCGCCGCCGACAAACGCCACGAGCGATAGCGCCACGGTCCAGCGCGCGGCCAACAGCAGATTGCGGACGATGTCCCAGGGGGTGAATTCAATCATCTTGCCGCCTTGTGGAACAGGCGCCGTCCGGTCAGGCGCAGCAACTGGCGCAGCAGGATGGCCAACGCCAGATAGATGCCGGTGGTGATCAGGTACACCTCGAACGCGCGGAAATTGCGCGACTGGATGAAGTTGGCGGCAAAGGTCAGGTCTTCGGCGGCGATCTGCGAACACACCGCCGACCCCAGCATCACGATCACGATCTGCGACGACAGCGCCGGCCAGATCCGCTGTAGCGCCGGTTTCAGCACCACATGCCGGAACACCTGGAAGCGTGTCATCGCCAGGCTGGCGCCTGCCTCGTACTGGCCCTTCGGCGTGGCATCGATGCCGGCGCGAATGATCTCGGCGCTGTAGGCGCCCAGGTTCAGCGCCATCGCCAGGCAGGCGGCCTGCATTTCGCCCAGTTGCACGCCCAGCGACGGCAGGCCGAAGAAAACGAAGAACAGCTGGATCAGGAAGGGCGTGTTGCGGATCACCTCGACATAGGCCGCCACCGGCGCGCGCAGCCAGGCCGGACCCTGCGTGCGGACCCAGGCGCAGGCGATGCCCAGCGCCACGCCGGCCACCGCGCCGAACGCGATCAATTCGACCGTGACGCCGATGCCCTTGACCAGCACCGGCGTGTAATCGAAGACCGCGCCGAAATCGTATTGGTAAGCCATGATGGCCGCCGTCGGGGCTTACAGGTCCTTGGGCAGTTCAGCGCCCAGCCACTTCTGCGAAATCGCGGACAGGGAACCATCGCGGCGGGCGGCGGCCAGGATGTCGTTGACCTTGGCGCGCAGCTTGGGCTCGTCCTTGTTCAGGCCGATGTAGCACGGCGAATTCTTGATCAGGAATTTGGTTTCCGGCTTCTTGGCCGGATTGCGCGCCAGGATGGCGGCGGCAACCACGTTGCCCGTGGCGATCATCGGCACCTGACCCGACAAAAAGGCCGTGATGGTGCCGTTGTTGTCTTCGTAGCGTTTGAGCGTGGAGGATTCGGGGGCGATCTTCGACAGTTCGATGTCTTCCACGGAGCCGCGCGTGACGCCGATGGTCTTGCCGGCCAGGTCGGCCGCCGACGACACCTTCAGGTCGGCCGGGCCGAACACGCCGTTGAAGAACGGGGCATAGGCATCCGAAAAGTCGATGGCCTTCTCGCGTTCGGCATTCTTGCCCAGGCTGGAGATCACCAGGTCCACCTTGCGCGTTTGCAGATAGGGCACGCGGTTGGCGCTGGTAACCGGTACCAGTTCCAGCTTCACGCCCAACTGCTTGGCGATCAGTTGCGCGGTATCAATGTCATAGCCCAGGGGCTTCATGTCGGCGCCCACCGAACCGAACGGCGGGAAATCCTGCGGCACGGCGATCTTGATCGTGCCCGCGCGGACGATATCGTCCAGCGTGTCGGCGTGCGTCAGCGGCGCGGCCAGCAGGCTGGCGGCGGTGCAAAGAGACAACAACAGGGTTCTACGGTTCATGAGCACTCTCCAGGGCGCGCACCGCCCGGGACGGGTCAATGCGTTGCACACCGATTCGGTATACAAAACTGGAAAAGCAAGTTCCGTGCCATTTCACGCCCGCCAAGCAGGCGCCGGCAACCGGGCTGACGGCGCCCCGCTTTGGTGCGGCGGACGCGCCGGATGCGGGCATGCGCGGCACCGGTTTGGGTCGCGCCGCTGGCGCCGGCTCAACCCTCCAGACGGGGCTGCATCAGGGCGGCGAACCAGTCGTGGAAGACGGCCAGGCGGCGAGAGCGCTGGCGCCGGTGGGGGTACAGCAGCGACACCGGCATCGGCGCCGGGCGCCAGCCCGGCATGACCTCGATGAGCTTGCCGGCATCCAGCAGGTGCTGCACATCGAAACGGGGAATCTGGATGAGCCCCAGCCCGGCAAGGCAGCAGGCGATGTAGTTTTCGGCGTTGTTCACGACCACGCGGGCGGGCACGCGCGCCACCTGCCCGGCACCGCTTTCCGCCAGGTACTCCCAGGGCAGTTCGCGGCCGGTTTTCGGCGACGCGTAGCCCACGGACCAATGCCCCACCGACAGGTCATCGGGCAGGCGCGGTTCGCCCTGTTCGCGCAGATAGTCCGGGCTTGCACAATTGATCAACGCAATATGCCCCAGCGGCCGCACCACCAGGCTGCTGTCGTCCAGCGCGCCGATGCGCACCGCGCAGTCCACGCCCTCCTGCACCAGGTCGATGGCGCGGTCGGTCGAACTGAGCACGAGTTCAAGGCGAGGATGGCGGCGCAGCAAGCCCGGCAGCGCGGGCGCGATCAGCCGGCGTGCGACGCGGCTGGGCGCATCGATGCTGAGCCGGCCCGACACCTGGCGCTGTCCGGCGTGGAACAGCTGGTCGATGTCTTCCACTTCCGCCAATAGCGGGCGGACGCGTTCCAGCAATTGTTCGCCGTCCGCCGTCAGCCGTACCTGCCGCGTCGTTCGATGCAGCAAGCGCACGCCCAACTGCGTCTCCAATTGCTGAATGGCAGCGGAGACCGACGCGCGCGGCACCTCCAGGGCGTTGGCGGCCTTGATGAAACTGCCCATGTCGGCGACTTGGGCGAACACGCGGTACTGATCGAAGCGGTCCATGCGTTTGGCATCCCCTGCCGCCCACGGGCGGATCGCCCTGTGGATAACGGCAGGTAAGAGGGTTGGGCCCGTCAATACTATAAGGAACCCCGCCCAGACCAAAAGGAACCTTGCGCAGGCCCGGCTGCTTACTTCGTCGTATAGCCGCCGTTGATCAGGATGGTCTGGCCGGTGATCCACCAGCCGTCGCTGACCAGATGGCGGATGAAGGGCACCACGTCCTCGATGTCGGTCAGCCCGGTCTTGCTGAACGGCGACAGCGCGGCGGCGGTCTTGTGATACGCCACGGCGTCGGCGCCTTCGGCCGGGTAGAAGAACGGCGTATCCATCGGACCGGGGCCGACGGCGGTGACGGAAATACCGCGTGCGCCGAACTCCTTGGACGCGGCGCGGGTGTAGTGCTCGACAGGCGCCTTCGTGCCCGCATAGGCGGCGTAGAACGGCGTGAACGCGCCAAGCAACGACGTCACCAGCGTGCAGACCTTGCCGTTGTCGTTCACGTGGCGGCCTGCTTCGCGCAAGAAGAAGAAGGCGGTCTTGGAGTTGACGGCGGTCATCTCGTCGTATTCCGCCTCGCTGATCTCGGTGAAGGGCTTCTTCAGCACTTTGCCGACGGTGTTGATGGCAATGTCCGGCCGGCCCACGGCGGCGACGGCGTCGGTGAACAGCTTTTCGACGGCGGCGGCGGTGGTCAGGTCGCCTTGCAACGCGACCGCTTTGGCGCCGGCCGCCTGGATCGCGGCAACGGTCGCGTCGGCATCGGCCTTGGACGCGGCGCTGTTGTAGTGGATCGCCACGGCGCGGGCGCCATGCTGCGCCAGGTCGCGCGCGATCAGCCCGCCCAGGTTCTTGGCGCCGCCGGCGATCAATGCGACTTTGCCCTTGATGGAATGGTCTGCCATGGAAAATCCCCTACACAAGTCATTGGAGCGTAGAGCTTAGGCAAGTGCATCCCGGCGATAAACCACCCGAGGCTGGATGGATCATCCAGAAAATCCGCCCAATCGCCATGAAAAAAGCCGTCCCTTTTTACGGGAACGGCTTTTGCGACCGGCGGCTGCCGATGCGACGGGCAGCGGAAGTCTTGATCCTGGATCTTTAGTCCACCTGGGCGCCGGACTGCTTGACGGCCTTGCCCCACTTTTCGACTTCGCTGGCGATGAACGTGCCGGTGCCTTCGGGGGTCAGGGGCATGGGTTCGGCGCCGCGGTCGCGCAGGAATTTCTGCATTTCCGGGGTGCCCAGCGCATGGCCGATCTGCTTGCTGAGGTAGGCGGTGACGGCCGGCGGCGTGTCGCGCGGAGCCAGCACGGCGGCCCAGCCGATGGCCTCGAAGCCGGGGTAGCCGGATTCGGCCACGGTCGGAACCTCGGGCAGCTGCGGCAGGCGCTTGGCTGTCGTCACGGCCAACGGCACGGCCTTCTTGCTTTGCACGTGCGGCAGGCCCGCCGTGACGGAGTCCACCATCAGCGGCACCTGGTGGCCCAGGAAATCGGCCTGGGCCGGGCCGCTGCCCTTGTAGGGGATGTGGCGGATGTCGATATCGGCCGCGGCCTTGAACATTTCCGCCGACAGGTGCTGCGTGCCGCCGATACCGGCGCTGGCGTAGGCCAGTTCGCCCGGATTGGCGCGCGCTTGCGTCACCAATTGCTTAAGCGAGGTGATGCCGGACGCCGGCGTGGCCAGGAACATCAGCGGTACCGAGAACACGCCCGACACCGGCGCGAAATCCTTGGTCAGGCTGTAGTTGATGGTTTTGTACAGCGTCTGGTTGACTGCGGCGGCAGAGCCCGCGATGACCAGCGTGTAGCCATCGGGCGCGGCGCGCGCGGCCTGCTCCATGCCGATGTTGCTGCCGGCGCCCGCTCGGTTTTCCACCACGATCGGCTGCTTGACGGCGGCGCCCAGCTTTTCAGCCAGGGCGCGGGCGAAGATGTCGGTGGCTTGTCCGGGCGGGAACGGCACGATCAGGCGGATGGGGCGTTCGGGGTATTCGGCATGTGCCGGCGCGCCGGCCGCCGCCAGCGCCAGGCCGGCGGCAAGACTGGAAAGGATACGTTTCATGATTGGTCAGTAAAAAGCGACAACGGGCGGCGCGCGGGGGCGCGCCACTTGCATAAAATAGAGCGCCCGAGCAGTCGGCCCTTTTGAGGCGGCCCGGGGCGGATCGGCGGGGGGTGCGTCACGATAGCATCCCTCTGTCGGTGCTACATTTGCGTTTTCGCGCTTCCCCCCTTGAAGTTTCCCCTTCATCCCTGTCCTTTTACCCCGCAGGAACCGCCATGGAATTCAGCCAGTTCAACGTCAACACCCTCATGGAGATCACCTCCCGCCCGGACCTCGTGTTCGTCAGCGGCAAGGGGTCCTGGCTGGAGGATCACGCGGGCAAGCGATATCTGGACTTCGTGCAGGGCTGGGCGGTGAACACGCTGGGCCACTCCGCGCCGGAAATGCAGCGCGCGCTGGTGGAACAGTCGCAAAAACTGATGAACCCGTCGCCGGCGTTCTACAACATCCCCTCGATCGAACTGGCCCAACGCCTGACCGGCGCGTCCTGCTTTGACCGCGTCTTCTTCGCCAACAGCGGCGGCGAAGCCAACGAAGGCGCCATCAAGCTGGCGCGCAAGTGGGGCCAGGTCAAGAAGAACGGCGCCTACAAGATCATCACGATGAACCACGGCTTCCACGGCCGCACCCTGGCCACGATGTCCGCATCGGGCAAGCCGGGCTGGGACAAGATGTTTGCCCCGCAAGTGGAAGGCTTCCCCAAGGCCGAACTGAACGACCTGGAATCGGTGAAGAAGCTGATCGACGACAAGACCGTCGCCATCATGCTGGAACCGGTGCAAGGCGAAGGCGGCGTGATCCCGGCCACCAAGGAATTCATGCAAGGCCTGCGCAAGCTGGCCGATGAAAACCAGTTGCTGCTGATCGTCGATGAAGTGCAGACCGGCATGGGCCGCACCGGCAAGATGTTTGCCTACCAGCATTCCGACGTCATCCCCGACATCATGACGCTGGCCAAGGGCATCGGCGGCGGCGTGCCGCTGGCTGCGCTGCTGGCCCGCCAGGACGCTTGCGTGTTCTCGCACGGCGACCAGGGCGGCACGTACAACGGCAACCCGCTGACCACCGCCGTGGGCGTGGCCGTGTTTGACGCACTGGCCGCCCCGGGCTTCATGGACGCCGTCAATGCGCGTTCCAAGCAACTGTCCGAAGGCCTGCTGGCCCTGTCGGCCAAGTACGGCATGAAGGGCGAACGCGGCATGGGCCTGCTGCGCGCGCTGGTGATGGACCGCGATGATGGTCCCGCGATTGTCGAAGCCGCCCGCAAGCTGGAACCGCAAGGCCTGCTGCTGAACGCCCCGCGTCCGAATTTGCTGCGCTTCATGCCGGCGTTGAACGTGACGGCAGAAGAAATCGACCTGATGCTGAGCGAACTGGACAAGCTGATCGCGCAGGCGCGCGAGGCTTGACCGGGCTTGTAGCGTCGTAAGGGGCAAGGGCCGCGTATTCGCGGCCCTTGTGCTTTGCGTGGCCTGAGCGCCGCGATGGCCATCCGGGCGGCATGCCGCAGTTGCTCAATGGGCAACCGAGACTGCGCGCAGTAATGCGGAACGAGTGCGCGCAGTGCCTGCGCCAGCATCGGGCAGAATGCGGCCGATTACGCCACCAGGCGCAGATGACGCTTGGTCACAGGCATCGTGGGCTGCTGCTTCACCAGACTTGCGGGTACGAACTCCAACGGCTTGCGTCCGGCTGCCGCGTCGCTCAGGCTGGCAGTGAGCAAGACGGCGCGCAATGCGCCGAATCCGCGCGCACGCTGAAGGTCACGCGCCAATTCCATCGCCTGCTGTTCGGCCATGTCGCGCGACGGCCAGACGGTGCGGCAGAAGTGCGTCTTGCAAAGCGGCATCTGTTGAGTATGGTCGATCACATCCACGTAGCCACGAAATGCGCCGAACTCGACCTCCATGACATTGGGGCGAACCGACTTGAGGGCAAGCGGGTTTTGCGAGATAGGAGCCATGATGGTTTCCTTGAAAGGACACGAATCCATCCTAGCCCACAATTGGTGCAACATTCGCATTGCTTTGCAGTCCTTTAGATAACTATCCAGAGTTAGCCATGTGCAAGAAAACGTTGCGATAGGCCTAAAACGGGTGGGGTGTGGAAGGCTCCCCACTACCGCCACAACGGTAGGCCGGTGTGGAAGCTGGTAAATTCGCCGGCGCTGACTTCAAGTCCCAAATTGCCAGAGTCCCGACATGCCCTCCTCTCCCGCTGATGACGTGATCGCCCTGTACCAAGCGCATGCCGCGGCGTTTGCGACGCTGCGGAGTACAGAGTTGATCGAGCGCGCCTGGCTGGCCGCGTTCCTGGAACGGCTTGCCGTCCCCCATCCGCAAGTGCTGGATATAGGTTGCGGCACTGGCGTTCCCATCGCCCGCCATCTGATCGAAAACGGCTGCCGAATCACCGGCATCGATACCTCGTTGCCGCTGCTGTCGCGGGCCAAGGCGTCGTTTCCCGACCACCATTGGATCGCCGCCGACATGCGGCAGCTGGCTGGCATCGGACCGTTTCATGGGTTGATCGCCTGGCACAGCTTTTTCCACCTTCGGCCCGAGGATCAGCGGCTGATGTTCCCCATCTTTCGGCGCCTGGCCGCGCCGGGCGCGGTGCTGATGTTCACCAGCGGCACGGCGTTGGGCGAAGCCATTGGGACGTTTGAAGGCAAGCCGCTTTATCACGGCAGTCTGGATGCTTGTGAATATCGCCAATTGCTGGCGGAAAACGGATTCTCGGTGGTTCGGCATCAGCAGGAAGACCCAGCGTGCGGCGGCGCGACGGTGTGGCTGGCCACGCAGACCAGCTGTTAGCAAGAGGCGGCACCGACGCGATATCATGGCCCCGCCTTTCCCCGCCGGGGTATTGCCTGGCTCCGCCTCTTGCAATGCCCCGTTCCTTCCCGCTTCGGACACAGGAACCCAGAACGATGCAGTCTTTCCCCGTGCTTGCCCGCGCTTGCCTGATCGCCCTTTTCACTCCATCGCTGGCGCTTGCCCAGCCCGCCGCGCCGGATTTCGCCGGGCGCACCGCGGCGCTGGTGGAGCGCCATCGCGTGAATGTGGACGGATTGCTGGGTAATGCGCGGCAGGAGGGAATGGCGTTGCTGGTGATTCCGACCCTGAACCTGGATGCCGAGCCCCAGCGCGATTTCAATGACGACGCGACGCGCGACCGCTTTGTGCGTCAGCGCAGCACGTTTATGCGCTGGAACCACAAGTCGGAAAAGGACACCGCGATCAGCGCCGGCGCGGGGGACCACAAGCTGAATCCGACGGACCCCGGGCCGCAGTTCCAGACGGTGCGCGGCAAGCTGCTGTATCAAGTAATTCCGGTGTGGCCGGGCGAATACCGGCTTAACCGTATTACCTATCATCAGCCTCGTACCGAGCTGCCGAAAACCGTGCCACCTCAAAGCGCCACGGAACGGATTAAGAAAATCGGCATCGCGACGCTGGATTACACGGTGGACCGAGAGTTCAAGACGGCTGTGCCCCAGACGCAATCCGCCCAGGATGAAGACGACGGCCTGGGCAAGGGCTGCGAAGTGATGTTGCGGGCTGGCGGGGGATGCGACGAGGCGGCGCGCGAGGTGCGGTGGCGCCTGAACGGCGAAATCGCGTTCAATGCCGGCGAGGCCGATGCCGCGCCGGCGCCGGGTTTCGAGGCCGAGCTGATTTTCTCGCCGATTGCGTCGATCAAGCTTGAAGCGGGCGAAGCGGTGCTGACGGACGGTTTCGTGTTGCCCGTCGACCAGCCCGTCATGACCCCGGATTCGTGCGAGGACACGTCCTTTGGCCCCGTTTGCACGATGGATTCTCTGACCTTGACGCGCCTGCCCGCCAGCCTGGAAGATTTCCGGCAAGCGCCAAGCGCGGGCAGTTTCAATTTGCCCGAGCTGGATGCAGCGCTGCGCGACCTTACGTATCGCGCGCCCACGCTGCACTACCCGCCGGTGTCCAAGGCGGCGCCGAACCAGATCCGGGCCGTGGGAACGGACTAGGTTTCAAAACAACGTGGATGCCGTCGTCCGAGACACGATGGTCATGCTGCTGCCGGGCCTTATGCCCTGTCGCCCATGCCGTCCACGGAATCGCGATACGCGACGGCGTACATCGCCGTCGCCGCGAACGTGATCAGGACACAAAGCACGACGCCCAACGCGGCATAGGCCAGGTCAGCGCCCATCGCGAACGTGTACGTCAGCGGGTACAGCGCACTTGCGGTGAAACCGGCCACGACGACCAGCATCAGCAGCACCAGCATCAACGGCCAACGCCGATAGGGCATTGCCGCGCGGATGCCGCGAAAGCCGTATTCACCCGTCGTCGCGACGCGCGGCAGGCTCAGGCCATACGTCGCAAGCGCGTACAGGACGGGCACCCAGATGACCGCGGCCGAGGCGATCAACGCGCTCCAGAACCCGGTGTCATTCGCGCCGTTCAGCAGCACGTAGACCACGAACGGCAGATTGCCGGTCGCGTGCCCCAGGGCCGCCACCACGATGGCGATCGCGCCAAGCAGGACCAGATGCTTGGCCTCTGCGGTGCCGCCGTGCGCGGTGGCGTGACGGGCCCCGTCTGCCAGGACGACAACCCGATGCCAACTGAACGTCATCCGCGCGAACGCGATCAGGTTGATCAGCGTCAGCGCGACGAACAGCAGATCCGTCAGCCGATACAGCGGCGTGTCCGCCAACGCGAACGGCAGCGACAGCGTGAAGACTGCCAACGACCATGGCGCGGCGGCCAGCATGGCACGCCCCTGGCGTTGAATGACGCCTGCTGTCTCGGCAAGAAAGCGACCTGCCCCGAGTTGGCTCGACACAAGATTCCTTTGTTCTGAATTGAGGGGTTTCGTTATATACCCCAGCCGCGGCATCAGGCCTGGCCGGCGCGTGGGCGGGGATGCCGCGTCGTCTTAGGCCGGCAATGCGCGCGGCATCGTCGTGCCGTAGTCGTCGTCGCCATAGACCAGCCCGGGCAACGGCGATTTGCCACGCCCGACACTTGCCCACAGTGCTTCGACCCAGTCCGCCGCCGTATCGACGATGACGTCTTGCACGACAAAGCCGGCGCCGTCCGAAGCGAACATCGGCACGGCCGGCGTTACCCCGGTGGCGGTGTGCCGCACGTCGAACAAGGTGCGATGGGCATCCACCGCCTTGTTCAGCACATAAAGGTCAGGGCCTTCCAGGCTGACGACGACGGAAAACGTGCCCTCGCCGTCCTGGTCCGGGAAGATGCCAACGTGGATTTCGCGGGCCTTTTCAGGCAGGGCCGCGATCAGCGCGGCCAGGCGGGTTTGCGCGGTGTGGGAATGCTGGTCCAGCACGCGCCGCAGCGCGGCCTGATAGTCCTGCTGGTTCATGTGGCGTCGTCCTTATGGTTGCGCGGGTTCATATTCCACCACCGGCTGGCTACCCGGGTCCTGACGGAAAAACACGATGTTCTCGAAGGGAATCGGATCGGCATCCCAGCGCCAGTACGGCTTGGTGGCGCCGGAAAAGCCGCTGTAGCGATGCTCATACTGGTTGTAGCAACCGACATGCACGGGGTCGCGGCCCTTGCCATGCGTTCGCAACGCGATCACCAGGTCGCCCCATTTCGGATCCTGTCCGGATTCCACCACCGACACGGGCGCGTATCGGTCATCTCCGAAACGGCTCCGAGCCGCTTGCGAGAAATGGGCACGTAGGGCTTGCTGAATTTTTTCGCGCAACGGTTCGTCGTCGGGCGACGCGTCGCCGCCCATGCCCGCGATCAGCAGCTGGGCTTGCTGGCAGACGCCTGGAATCTCCTTGGCCAGGTTCTGTGCCAGCCGGGCCGTCAATTCGGCGCGCTGCGTGCTGCCAAAGAGCAGCGCGGCGAAGGCCAGCGCCAGCATCGCCGCGCCTGCGCCAAACGGCCAGGTGGGCAGGCGCCTGCCGGCATAGCGCAATGCGCCCAGCGCCAGCAGCAAATGCGCCGCCACGAACAACAGCGCGTAGCCGGCAACCATCCCGTAGTGGTAGAGCGTGAATCCGGCAAGCATCACTGCACCGCCTTGCCAGCCCGGCGATACAGTCTTGCGCCCCCGATACTGGCGGCGATCAGCATCAGGCTCGTCAGCGTAGCGATGCCGAACAGCGGAAAGAGATCGTCGGTGATGATCCAGGTCAGTTGATCGCCCAGGCCGTACGGCCCGAACGCCCGCGAACGTTCCTGATCCGCGCCGGCAAAGATGCGGGTCCAGAAGCACGCGGCCAGCGCGCCATGTAGCCACAACGCCAGCGCATAGCGCTTGATGTACAGCAGGCAAAGCGCGGCCAGCGCGCCCGTCCAGACGCTGATCACCGAAATTCGGCTGGCATCGAAGAGCTGCGCGCCGGGCTTGGAAAGCAGCCAGATCAGGGCGAATATCGCCGCTGCACTGGCTGCGCCGATGGGCCAGGGAATCGGCGTCAGGTTGATTTTTTGGGTCATAGGTGCGACGAATATACCTGATCGCAAACGGCCAAAATCCAGACGCAGGATCTGGCCGCACGCTGCATTCGTGCGTACACTTTCGGCATGCTACGCATCGACAATCTCACCAAGCGCTACGGCGACTATCTCGTCTTCCAGGGGCTGACTCACACGTTCGGCCCGGGCTGCGTGGCGCTGTGCGAAGAAGACAGCACCGGCAAATCCAGCCTGCTCAATATCATTGCAGGCGTGGTCGCGCCGGATGCCGGAGATGTCTGGATTGACGGGCATTCAATCATCCAGGCGCCGCAACAGGCCCGTGCCCGTATGGCGTATGTGCCCGACAATTGCCTGGCCTTTCCGGCGATTACGGGGCGCGGGTTGTTGGAGCAAGTGGCCGCGGAAAAGCAGGTTGCCGTGGACGATGCGGTGCTTGATCTGGCGTACCGGCTGGGGCTGGAACCGCATTTGGACAAGCGTTTCGAACAGATGTCGACGGGTACGCGCCGCAAGGTATTCGTGACGGCAGCCGCCTTGGGCAATCCGGCCGTGGTGATCGCAGACGGACCCAGCAACGGGTTCGATGCACAGGGCCGCGCCGTGCTGGCCGAGGTCTTAAAGGCCTGGGCCAAGGATCGCGTGGTGCTGTTCGCCAGTCATGATCCCGAGCTGGTGCAGGCGTGCGAGGCCGAGACGATCAACGTCGCTGAATTGCGCTGACGGGGCGCGGTGCTCAGGTGGGGCCGAACCGAACGGTGCCCGATTGTCAGGCCGCTGCCAATACTGCCTTCACTTCGTCTGTAATTTTCATCGGGCAATCGCTCTCGCTGTCGAAAACGCGTTCTGGCAGCTTAAGCTTCAATCATTGACGTGGCCGAAGCCGCAGTAAGGTGGATTTCTTAATATTCTGAGGTGCATATTTGCTTTTATGCTTCCTTATAGTGCAGCAAAATATAAACATTTGCTGCGTTATAAGGAAGCATAATCTGGAGATTTGCTGCATTATGGGCTATCATTTGTCGATAAAATCCGACCATAGGTTTGCCCATGTCCCCAGAACTGAATCAACTGCGCCTGGAGCAATTGCAGGCATCCCTGTCCGCCTATTCCACGTTGGTAGCGAGGAAAGCACCTGCGCGTGGCTGGCTGAAGCTTATTCGCGAATCGCTGGGGCTCACACAGCGCCAACAAGCGCAACGCCTGGGAATCTCAGGGCCAACGCTACACAAATCAGAACAAGCAGAATCAGATGAGCGGATTACTCTTGGGCATTTGCGCAAACTCGCCGACGGCCTCGACTGCGAACTTGTCTATGCCCTGGTGCCGCGCCGACCTCTTACGGAGGTCGTTCATGAGCGGGCCCGCGCTATTGCGCTTGAAGAGGTTGACAGCGTTGTGCACACGATGAGCCTGGAAGACCAGCGCCCGGCGGAAGCGCGCAGTAGCAAGCAGGTGGAACGACGGGCCGAGGAATTGCTGCGAGGTAGATGGTCCGACCTATGGCGCTAGACCTTGACGAGCAGGACGGCCAGACGCCGCTGGATCCTGACGAAAGGGCAGGACTCATTCCCGAGCACCTGAATACCCAGGGTGATTTGAACGATTGGGAGCAGGAGAACATCTTGCGTGCGGTGCGCTGGTTGAAGCGAACCCGGCCGCTGGATGTCCTCAATGAGAGGTTCTGCAGAAGCCTTCACGCGAAGATGTTTGATCAAACCTGGGCCTGGGCAGGAACGTTCCGCCAGTCAGACAAGAACTTGGGTTGTGATTGGACGCAAGTGAGCACCAGACTGGCTCAACTGCTTGGCAATACGCGCTGGTGGGTCGAGCACGGCACCTATTCTCCAGACGAAATCGCCGCCCGGTTTCACCGCGACCTGGTCTGGATTCATCTGTTCCCCAATGGTAATGGGCGGCACGCCCGGATGATGGCAGATGCTCTCCTGCGAGGTTTGGGCCAACCGTCGTTCTCCTGGGGTGGCAGTAACCTGGTAAGCGCGTCGGAAATCCGGTCTTGCTATTTGGAGGCGTTACGGGCGGCCGACAAAAATGACTACCAGCCTCTGCTTGCATTCGTGCGTAGCTGACCGAAGAGACGGGTGGTGCTGTGCTCGGGACACGGAATCAGTGCGGCTTCCAGGTTAGCCCGTCTTTCGAACGGTACTCGGGCTGGCCCGAGCAGCACCCGCCTGCGCCGAACGCCTGACGCCCGATGAAGGCCGTGATAAAGCCTTTGCCTTCGGTCAGCGATTGGTTGACGCATATCGTGGGCAGCGGATAGAACTCACCTTCCAATACGAGCGTCCAGCTTACGTTCTCGCCTTCAGCCGCATCTACCTTGTAGACCTTGCAGTTATTGACGAGCAAGTGAATCGGCTTGCCGGCCAACACGCCTTTGAACTGCAGTCGCTCCGGCGTTTCGCGCGTGGCGATGGTTTCGGCGGTGAGTGTCGAGCCGGGCGGCGGCGGCGGAAGCGACGGGTCGCAACCCGCCAGCACGCCGGCCGCGCATAGCGTCAATGCCAATCGGCGGGCAAGGCGCGTCATCTTGGAGAGTCCCGATCAAGCCACGTGGGCGAAGCGTTTTTCAAGATAGGCGATGATCTCGCTGGACTCATACATCCAGCGCGTGCCGCCCGCCTCTTCGATACGCAGGCAAGGCACCTTGACCTTGCCGCCGCCGGCCAGCAGTTGTTCGCGCGCCTGCGGATCGGCTTTGGCGTCGTGCAGGGCCACCGGCACGTTCAGACGATGCATGGCGCGCCGCGTCTTGACGCAAAACGGGCAGGCGTGGAATTGGTACAGCGCAAGCGCAGCCGCTTCCTTGTTGACGGTGGCCTGGCCTTGCGGCGAACGCTTCTGCGGACGCGGGCGGGTCAGGGCGTCGCCCGCGACGATCAATTGACCCAGGCCGACACGCAAGGCTTTAACAATCATGGATATGGACTCGAAAGGGCAAAGTAAGGCGCTCAGTCTACTCCCTGCGCGTGTTCTACACTGGAACGCTCCGATTCTTGCCCGCGCCGAAAGCCATGGGATCTCGTGTCATACGACAAGCACAGCCGACAAGCACAGCCGCCTGCGTTCCGTCCGGCCCCGGCCTTAGTCGAACCCTTGCAGGATGCCGCCCTGCTGCGCCGTTTGCTGCGCGCCAAAGATCGCATGGATGCCGCCTCGCACGAGGCCTGGCCGGTTAGCCGCCTGGCCGAGGTCAGCGGCGTTTCCGCGGCCTATTTCGCGCGCTCTTTCAAGCGGGCGTTTGGCCTTCCCCCGCACCGCTATCTGTTGACGCGGCGGATCGAGCAGGCCGTCTCGTTGCTGCGCGACACCGAACTCAGCATCACCGACATCGCCTTCTCGACCGGCTGGCAAAGCCTGGGCACGTTCGGCCGCATTTTCCATGACGTTACGGGCGCAAGCCCCAGCGCCCTGCGCGTCGAGGTCCGGGCGAAGACGGCTGAACTCGGCCGCGTTCCCGCTTGCGTGCTGAAAGCCGCGCAACGCCCTGATCTGGGCACCGCAGTTTTGGAGAAGCGCCGCCGCAGCGCCAAGGATAAATTGGCGGCATCCACCAAGGAGAAGCCATGAACGAAGGTATCAGTGTGATAGGCGTGTACGTTGACGATCAGGACGAAGCGCTTGCGTTCTACGTAGGCAAATTGGGATTCCGCATCCACACGGACGTGCGCAATGGCCCGTACCGCTGGCTCACGGTCCAGCACCCGGAGCAGCCCGCGTTCCAGCTTGGCCTGTTCGCGCCGGGCCCGCCCGTCCACGACGAAGCTACCGCGAAAACCCTGCGGGCGATGGTCGCCAAAGGCGCCATGCCGCCGCTGGTGCTGTCGGTGTCTGATTGCCGCGCCACGTACGCCAAGCTGAAAGCGCTGGGGGTGGAGTTCACCCAAGAGCCGACGGACCGCTACGGCAGCGTCGACGCTGGCTTTCGCGACCCGGCGGGCAATGGCTGGAAGATGATCCAGGCGCCGCGCAGTACCGCGTAAGCCGCGGACAAAGGGGGATCGACGGCATGGCGGGCACAGCCGTGGATGAGCCCGCCATGCAACGCCCTCCTTCAGGTGGGCGCCGTTTCGTTCCCGTGCAGCGTTCTGAGTTTCCTCAATTCCGGGAACCACCGCATCCACAATCCCGCCACGGCGATCGTGCCCATGCCGCCAATCACCACGGCCGGTACCGCCCCGAACAGTTCGGCGGTTACGCCGGATTCGAACTCGCCCAGTTGGTTGGACGCGCCGATGAACAAGGTGTTCACGGCGCTGACCCGGCCCAGCATGTGGTCGGGCGTATTCAACTGCACCAGCGACGAACGCACGACGACGCTGATCGAGTCCGCGGCGCCCAGCACGACCAGCGCGCCCACGGACAGCGGAATCGAGGTCGACAGGCCGAACACCGTTGTTGCCAGCCCGAACAGAATCAGCGAGCCGAACAGCAGGCGGCCCACGTTGTCGCCCAGGCTCAGGCGCGCCAGCGTCAGCGACATCAACGCCGCGCCGCAGGCGGGCGCGGCACGCAAGGCGCCTAGCGCCCACGGGCCCGCATTCAGGATGTCTTTGGCGAAGATGGGCAGCAAGGCGGTCGCCCCGCCCAGCAGCACGGCAAACAGGTCCAGCGACAAGGTACCCAGCAGCAGCCGGCGCTGGAAGATGAAGGTGATGCCGGCGAAGAGGGTGCGCCACGTGGTCGGCTCTTTGCGCGGCGGGGCACGGTCGATGACGAGCGTGGCGATGGACGCGAAGGCCGTCAGGTACAGCGCCGCCGCCACGCAATAGATCCACCCTGCCCCCAGGCTGTAGCCGATGCCGCCCAGCGCGGGGCCGGCGATCTGCGCGATCTGGCCGCCGGAAGACGCCAGGGCGGTGGCGCGTGGCAGCCACTCGCGGGGCACAACAGCGGGAATCAGGGTGGACAGGGTCGGCGCTTCGAAGGCGCGCGCTGAACTCATGATGATGATCGTGGCGTAGATCAGCGTCTTGCCGCCCACGCCGTGCAGCGCCGCGATCGCCAGCACCAGCGTGGCCAGGGTTTCGAGCGCCATGCAAAGGGCAACGATCTTGCGGCGGTCGTAGCGGTCGGCCACGTGGCCTACCACCAGTGTCAGCGCCGCCATGGGCAGGAACTGCGCCAGCCCGATCAGCCCCAGGTCGATGGCGCTGCCCGACAGCGCATAGATCTGCCAGCCGACCGCCACCGAGACGATCTGGAAGGCCAGCGACGCGCTGACGCGCGCGAACAGGAAATGCAGGAACGGGGGGCGAGAAAGCGGACTGGGAGAGTCGGGGGCGGGCATGGGAGCTTGCGCGGCAGGCGCGCGGACGGTGCCGGAATCCGCCATTCTAGTGACAGCCGGCTGACGCCAAACTAAAGCGCCAGCCGGCAGCAGGGGCAATGCGCCGCGGGGTTATTCGCCGATCGACACCAGTTCGGCGCCTTCGGTGACCTGGTCGCCCACGCCGTAGAACACTTCCTCGACGCGACCGTTGGCCGGCGCCGAGATCGTGTGCTCCATCTTCATGGCTTCCATGACCAGCAGGGGTTGGCCCTTTTCGACCGTGTCGCCTGCCTTGACCGAGATCGAGATGATCTTGCCGGGCATCGGCGCCGTCAGGCCGCCGCCGTGTTCGCCCTGCGTGTCCTGGGCATGCGCCAGGGGGTCGTAGAGCTCCAGCACGTGCACGCCACCTTCGCCGAACACATGGGCGCGGTCGGCATGCAGAACGACCGTACCGGCGTTCTCATGGCCTGCCAGCGTGACGCGCAGGCCGTAGGCCAGATTGGGATTGGCGCTGGCATGTGAGCGCCACAGGAACGGCTGCGGGCCCGAACCGGTATCCAGCGTCCAGGCGCCGCCTTGGCGGGCGACGGTCACGCGGCGCGTTTCGCCGTTGTCCACCCACTGCAGATGGCGCTGGTACTGGTTGCCCAGGCGCCAGCCGTCGCGGGCGTCCCAGGGGTCGGACGGACCCTTGGCGGCGGTTTGCGCGCCGGGTTGGGCCAGGCCCTGGCGTACCAGCACGGCGGCCGAGGCCAGCGCCAGCGTGGCGGCGCTGGCGGCCTGCGGTTCCGGCAGCAGCGTGGCGCGCTGGCGCTCGATCAAGCCGGTGTCCAGGTCCGCGGCCGCAAACGCGCTGTCCTGCATCAGGCGCGACAGGAACGCCACGTTGGTCTGCACGCCCACGGCCTGCGTCTGGGCCAGCGCCTGCAGCATGCGGGCGCGGGCCTGATCGCGGTCGGCGCCGTGCACGATCAGCTTGGCGATCATGGGGTCGTAGAACGGGGTGATCGTGTCGCCCGTGCGCACGCCGCCGTCCACGCGGATGTCGGCGTTGGCGAAGGCGGTGTGCGGGGGAAGGCCCAGGTAGGCCAGCGTGCCGATCGACGGCAGGAAGCCCTTTTCGGGGTTCTCGGCGTAGATGCGGGCCTCGATGGCGTGGCCGTTGATGCGCAGGTCTTCCTGGCGCGCCGGCAGCGGCTGGCCGGCGGCCACGCGCAGCTGCCATTCCACCAGGTCGTGGCCCGTGATCATTTCGGTGACGGGGTGCTCGACTTGCAGCCGGGTGTTCATTTCCATGAAGTAGAAGCGGCCGTCCGGCTCGGCGATGAACTCCACCGTGCCCGCGCCCACGTACCCGACGGCGCGCGCGGCGGCGACGGCGGCTTCCCCCATGGCGCGGCGGCGTTCTTCCGTCATGCCGGGCGCCGGCGCTTCTTCGATCACCTTCTGATGGCGGCGCTGCACCGAGCAATCGCGCTCGAACAGGTAGACGCAGTTGCCGTGCGTGTCCGCGAACACCTGGATTTCGATGTGGCGCGGCTTTTGCAGATAGCGTTCGATCAGGACGCGGTCGTCGCCAAAGCTGGACGCGGCTTCACGCTGGCACGAGGCCAGGGCGTCCAGGAACGCGCCCGACGATTCCACCACGCGCATGCCCTTGCCGCCGCCGCCTGCGCTGGCCTTGATCAGCACGGGGTAGCCGATGCCGTCGGCCTGGGTCTTCAGGAACTGCGGGTCCTGGTTGTCGCCGTGATAGCCGGGCACCAGCGGCACGCCGGCCTTCTCCATCAGGGTCTTGGCGGCGGACTTGCTGCCCATGGCGGCAATGGCGGACGCGGGCGGGCCCACGAACGCGATGCCGGCTTTTTCAGCGGCTTCGGCGAACGCTTCGTTTTCCGACAGGAATCCGTAGCCGGGGTGGATGGCGCCCGCGCCGGTGTCGATCGCGGCCTGCAGGATGGCGTCGGCGCGCAGGTAGCTGGCGCGCGGTTCCGATCCGCCGATGTACACGGCCTGATCGCAGGCCGCCACATGACGCGCGTTGGCGTCCGCGTCCGAATACACGGCGACGGTGCGCAGCCCCAAGCGGCGGGCGGTGGCGGCGACGCGGCAGGCGATCTCTCCGCGGTTGGCAATCAGCAAAGTGTCGAACATGAATGTCATCCTGGCTGTAATTCTTCTTGAACTGCGGTGCTGCAAGCGGGAGGGCGGGCGCCCTACATCCGGAACACGCCGAACTTCGTGTCTTCGATCGGCGCGTTCAGCGCAGCCGACAACGCCAGCCCCAGCACGCGGCGGGTATCCGCCGGCGCGATGATGCCGTCGTCCCACAGACGCGCGGTGGCGTAGTACGGGTGACCCTCGTGTTCGTACTGTTCGCGGATGGGCGCCTTGAAAGCGGCCTCTTCGTCAGCCGACCACTGGCCGCCGCGCGCTTCGATGCCGTCGCGCTTGACCGTGGCCAAAACGCTTGCGGCTTGCTCGCCGCCCATGACGGAGATGCGGGCGTTGGGCCACATGAACAGCATGCGCGGCGAATACGCGCGGCCGCACATGCCATAGTTGCCGGCGCCGAACGAGCCGCCGATCAGTACGGTGAACTTCGGCACGGCGGCGGTGGCCACGGCCGTCACCATCTTGGCGCCGTGGCGCGCAATGCCTTCGTTTTCGTACTTGCGACCCACCATGAAACCGGTGATGTTCTGCAGGAACACCAGCGGGATCTTGCGCTGCGCGCACAGCTCGATGAAGTGCGCGCCTTTCTGCGCGGACTCGGAAAACAGGATGCCGTTGTTGGCGACGATGCCGACGGGCATGCCCTGGATATGGGCGAAACCCGTCACCAGCGTGGGGCCGAAGCGCGCCTTGAATTCGTCGAATTCGGAACCGTCCACGATGCGTGCGATGACTTCGCGCACGTCGTAGGGCTTGCGCGTGTCGGCGGGAATGATGCCGTTCAGTTCGCTCGGGTCGAAGCGCGGCTCGCGCACGGGGATCGTGGCCAGCGGCGCGGGTTTCTTGCGGTTCAGCCTGGCCACGGCGTTGCGCGCCAGTTGCAGCGCGTGCATGTCGTTGGCGGCCAGGTGGTCCACCACGCCGGACAGGCGCGTGTGCACGTCGCCACCGCCCAGGTCTTCGGCGCTGACTTCTTCGCCCGTGGCGGCCTTCACCAGCGGCGGGCCGCCCAGGAAGATGGTGCCCTGGTTCTTCACGATGATGGATTCATCGCTCATGGCGGGCACGTAGGCGCCGCCGGCGGTGCAAGACCCCATCACCACGGCGATCTGCGAAATGCCCTGCGCGGACATCTGCGCCTGGTTGTAGAAGATGCGGCCGAAGTGTTCGCGGTCGGGGAACACTTCGTCTTGCTGCGGCAGGTTGGCGCCGCCCGAATCCACCAGGTAGACGCAGGGCAGATGGTTCTGCGCCGCGATCTCTTGCGCGCGCAGATGCTTCTTGACCGTCATCGGGTAGTACGTGCCGCCCTTGACGGTGGCGTCGTTGCAGACGATGACGCATTCGGTGCCGGACACGCGGCCGATGCCGGTGATGACGCCCGCGCCGGGCGCGTCGCCGTCGTACATGTCGTGCGCCGCCATGGGCGACAGTTCCAGGAAGGGGGAACCCGGATCGATCAGGTTTTCGACGCGGTCGCGTGGCAGCAGCTTGCCGCGCGCCACGTGCTTGGCGCGCGCGGCTTCACTGCCGCCCAGCGCCGTCTGCGCCAGTTTCTGATTCAGGTCATCCAGCTGCGCCTGCATGGCACGCGCATTGTCGGTGTAGTCCTGCGACCGCGGATTGATGCGGGATTCGATGATGGGCATGGGGTTCCACCCGTCCTGCTTGATTGGAATTTGAAGGCGCTCGAGGAGCGGTTTGTCTCGCTGCCCGGTGGGCCGGGCATTCTTGTCGATCTGGGTTTTCGTTGCGCCTTTCGCGACACGGCCCGCGACGGACCCGTCGCGTCCGGAAGCCATGCAGGAAAGGCGCAGCGAAAACCCGCTTGGGAGACGGACGCCCGTCCGTCCCCCAAGCGTTTTCTTAGACCATCTCGATCGCCATCGCCACGGCTTCACCGCCGCCGATGCACAGCGTGGCAACGCCGCGCTTGCCGCCGGTCTTGCGCAGCGCGCCGACCAGCGTGGCCATCAGGCGCGCGCCCGATGCGCCGATCGGGTGACCCAGGGCGGTGGCGCCGCCATGGACGTTGACCTTGTCGTGCGGCAGCTTGAAGTCGTTCATGGCGGCCATGGTGACCACCGCGAAGGCTTCATTGATTTCGTACAGGTCGACGTCCTCGGCTTTCCAGCCGGTCTTGGCGAACAGGTTCTTCAGCGCGCCGACGGGGGCGGTGGTGAACCAGCCCGGTTCTTGCGAATGCTGGCTGTGGCCGACGATACGGGCCAGCGGCTTCACGCCGAGCTTCTCGGCGGTGGAGGCGCGCATCAGCACCATCGCGGCGGCGCCGTCGGAAATCGACGACGAGTTGGCGGCGGTGATGGTGCCGTCTTTCTTGAACGCGGGCTTCAGCGTGGGGATCTTCTCCGGCATGGCCTTGGTGGGGGCTTCGTCGGTGTCGATCACCGTGTCGCCCTTGCGGCCGGCAACGGTCACGGGGGCGATTTCCCACTTGAAGCTGCCGTCTTCCGAAGCGGCGCGCGCGCGGCGCAGCGATTCCAGCGAGAACGCGTCCTGCTGTTCACGCGTGAATTCATATTTGGCGGCGCAGTCTTCGGCGAACACGCCCATGGCCTTGCCCTTGTCGTAGGCATCTTCCAGGCCGTCCAGCGCCATGTGGTCATACACGGTGTTGTGGCCGAAGCGGTAGCCCTGGCGGGCTTTCAGCAGCAGGTACGGCGCGTTGCTCATGCTTTCCTGGCCGCCCGCGACGACGACTTCGGCGCTGCCGGCCGCCAGCAGATCGTGGCCGAACATGGCGGCCTTCAGGCCCGAACCGCACACCTTGTGGACCGTGGTGCAAGCCACGCCCAGCGGCAGGCCAGCGCCCAGCGCTGCCTGGCGCGCGGGCGCCTGGCCCTGGCCGGCTTGCAGCACGTTGCCCATGATGACTTCATCGACTTGCTCGGGCTTGATGCCGGCGCGTTCGATGGCGGCCTTGATGGCCACCGCGCCCAGCTCGTGCGCGGCCAGGCCGGACAGGCTGCCCAGCATGCCGCCCATGGGCGTGCGGGCGATGGAAACGATAACAATGGGATCTGACATGGCTAGCTCCTGTGAGGGTCGGGTCAGCGTCTGGGTATCGGCACGGCGCGGTCGCTTGAAGGGCGTGCCGATCGCAGGCGTCTGTCCGTATCGTAAGGGAAAAATTCTTCAATCCTGCCCTGCGCCACCTGGGCACGGCAGGCTTGCCACCAATCCGGTTCCAGCAGGTCGGCGTGGTGGCGCATGAAGGCGCCGCGCACGCGCGGATCGCCTAGCAGGAAGCGGCCGAATTCTTCTGGGAATACGTCGTTCGGTCCAATGGCGTACCAGGGTTCGGAGGCCATTTCCGCTTCTTCGTTGGGGGCCGGCGGAATACGCCGGAAGTTCATTTCGGTCATGCGCTGGATTTCGTCGTAGTCATAAAAGACGACCCGGCCCAGCCGCGTGACGCCGAAGTTCTTGTAAAGCATGTCGCCGGGGAAGATATTGGCGGCCGCCAGTTGCCGGATCGCGTCGCCGTACTCGCGCACGGCGGGCTCCAGCAGCGCGTCGGACGCCTGGCGCAGATAGATGTTCAGCGGCGTCATCCGCCGTTCGATGTAGACATGGCGGATGACGACCGTGTCCCCGGTTTCCTCGATCAGGCTGGGCACCAGGCGGCGTAGTTCTTCCAGCAATGTAGGCGCGAAACGGCTGCGCGGCAGCGCCACCTGCGAATATTCCCAGGTATCGGCCATGCGGCCGACGCGATCGTGCAGCTTCACCATCTGGTATTTGCGGCGCACGGTGGCGTGGTCCATGCCGTCTTTGTCGATGCGGTCCTTGATCAGCTTGAACACGTAGGGGTAGGACGGCAGCGTGAACACGCACATCACCATGCCCTTGATGCCGGGCGCGATGTCGAAGGCGTCGCGAGAGTGGGCCAGGTGATGCAGGAAGTCGCGATAGAACAGCGTCTTGCCCTGCTTCTGCAGGCCGATCATGGTGTAAAGCTCGGCCTTGGGCTTGCGCGGCAGCAGCGTCGCCAGGAAGTTCACCACGGCGGCCGGCGCTTCCATGTCGACCAGGAAATATGCGCGCGTGAAGCTGAACAGCGTGCTCAGGTCGTCCGCGCCCAGCAGCAGCGCGTCCAGCGTCACCTGCCCCGCCGGGTTGCGCGTCAGCGCCACGGCAAAGGGGTAGACGGTGGTCTGGTTGATCAGGCGGCCGACGATATAGGCGCCCTTGTTGCGAAAGAACAGCGAGCCCAGCGCATGGACCTGGCAATCGCTGGCGATGCGCCGTCCGACGTGCCGCGGCAACAGTTGGCGCAACTGCGTCACCGCGGCGCGCGCCAGCATGCGGGTGTCGCGCGGAAGGTCTTCGAAGGGCAGCGCCAGACCGAAGTCCGCCACCATGCGGATCAGGCTTTTCTCCAGCCCATCGGTTGCCGGGTAGTACACCCGGTACGACGGCGTGCTGCTGTCCAGGTAGTCGGTCGCGACGGCCGGACGCACGAACAGGAAGTCGTTATGGAAATAGTCGCGGTGCAGCAGCCGGCACGACACCGAATTGAAAAAGGTCTCGGCGCATTCGGGCTGGCGGTGGTCGCCCAGCAGCCCCACGAATTCCTGCTTGATCTGTTGCCAGTAGGCGGTCTGGGCGTCGGTCAGCGCCGGCGCGTCGGTGCCGGTGGCGCCATTTGCGCCATTGGCCCCGCCACCATTGGCAGCCGCGACACCCAACGCGCCCTCCGGGCGGCCGCGCAGCACACCTTCCAGCTGCGTGGCGCATTCGCGCACCCGCATGTCGTAGTACTCGATGCGTTCGCGGGACAGATGTTGGATGCCGTGCCAATCGCCCGATTCGAACAGCGCCTTGGCGCGCTGCGCGCTGTAGCGGAACAACGCGTAGTGACGGTCGAACCCGGCCAGGATCAGCCGCGCGACATCCAGCGGCGACGGCCCCGGGGCGGGGGCCTGCTCGATATGCTGGACATCGGACATGCGGATCATGGCGGCGGCGTCCTGGGGGTCAGGCGGTCTCGTTGAACAGTTCGCGGCCGATCAGCATGCGGCGGATTTCGCTGGTGCCGGCGCCGATTTCATACAGCTTGGCGTCGCGCCACAGGCGGCCCACCGGGTACTCGTTGATGTAGCCGTTGCCGCCCAGGATCTGCACGCCCTCGCCCGCCATCCACGTGGCTTTCTCGGCCGTGTACAGGATCAGCGCGGCGCAGTCCTTGCGAACCTGGCGCACGTGTTCGGCGCCCAGCTTGTCCAGGTTCTTGCCCACCTGGTAGCAAAAGGCGCGGCTGGCCTGCAGCGTGGTGTACAGGTCGGCGACCTTGCCCTGGATCAGCTGGAATTCGCCGATGGCCTGGCCGAACTGCTTGCGGTCGTGGATATAGGGGACGACCACGTCCATCACGGCCTGCATGATGCCCAGCGGGCCGCCGGACAGCACGGCGCGTTCATAGTCCAGGCCGCTCATCAGTACCTTCACGCCGCCGTTGACCTGACCCAGCACGTTTTCTTCGGGGATCTCGCAATCCTGGAACACGAGTTCGCCCGTGTGGCTGCCGCGCATGCCCAGCTTGTCCAGCTTCTGAGCCACCGAAAAGCCTTTGAAGCCCTTTTCCACCAGGAACGCGGTGATGCCGCGCTGGTGCGCTTCAGGGTCGGTCTTGGCGTAGACGACCAGCGTGTCGGCGTCCGGCCCGTTGGTAATCCACATCTTGGTGCCGTTCAGCACGTAACGGTCGCCTTTCTTCTCGGCGCGCAGCTTCATGCTGACCACGTCCGAACCGGCGCCCGGCTCGCTCATGGCCAAGGCGCCCACGTGCTCGCCGGAAATCAGCTTGGGCAGGTACCTGGCCTTCTGGGCCGCCGTGCCGTTGCGGTTGATCTGGTTTACGCACAGGTTGGAGTGGGCGCCGTAGGACAAGCCAACGGAGGCGCTGGCGCGCGAGATCTCTTCCATCACCACCATATGGGCCAGATAGCCCATGTTGGCGCCGCCGTATTCCTCGTCGGCCGTCATGCCCAGCACGCCGAGTTCGCCGAATTTGCGCCAGAGGTCCATGGGGAACTGGTCGCTGCGATCGACTTCCGCCGCGCGGGGCGCGATCTCGGCCTGCGCGAAATTGCGCACCGCGTCGCGCAGCATGTCCAGGTCTTCGCCCAGGTCGAAGTTCAGGCCGGGAAGATTCATCGATGTCTCCGTGATAGTGGGTACTTACATTCTTATGGTCGCCTGCCATCGGCGCGATGCCGCCACCGGAGGCTCATCATGCGCCGATCGCGTCTTGCTGCGCAATGATGCAGTGCAAATATTACGTTTACGTAAACGTAAATTGGAGTCGGGTTATCCCTAGGGAAATGCGTCCTTCCCAGGAAGCGGCGGTGAGTAACATTCCAGCCGATCCCTGAATCCCGCTTTGGCGCTATGGAGTTTGCCGTGCTCGAACTATCGAATCTGGACGAAATTGTGGCGCTGCGGCGCGATATCCACATGCACCCCGAGCTTTGCTATGAAGAGCACCGGACCGCCAAGGTGGTGGCGGACACGCTGCGCGGCTGGGGCATCGAAACGCATACCGGCATCGCCAAGACCGGCGTGGTCGGCGTGATTCGCCACGGCGCGTCCAACCGGGCCATCATGCTGCGCGCCGACATGGACGCGTTGCCCATGCAGGAAGAGAACCAGTTCGAACACCGTTCGCGCCACGACGGCAAGATGCACGGCTGCGGCCACGACGGCCATACCGCGATGCTGCTGGCCGCCGCGCGGCACCTGCAAAGCGCGGGCGGTTTCGACGGCACGGTGTACCTGTGTTTCCAGCCCGCCGAGGAAGGCGGCGCGGGCGGGCGCGCCATGATCCAGGACGGCCTGTTCACGCGCTTCCCGTGCGAAGCGGTGTTCGGCATGCATAACTGGCCGGGCCTGCCGGCCGGGTCGTTCGGCGTGTGCGCGGGGCCGATGATGGCGGCGGCCAACGGTTTCAAGATCACGGTGAAGGGCAAGGGCGGCCACGCCGCCGCACCCCAGGATTGCGCCGACCCCGTGCCGGCGCTGTTTGCCATCGGCCAGTCGCTACAGACCATCCTGACCCGCAGCAAGCGGCCGCTGGACGCCGCGGTGCTGTCCATCACGCAAGTCCAGGCCGGTGGCAGCGTCATCAACGTGATTCCGAACAGCGCCTGGCTGGGCGGGTCGGTGCGCGCCTACAGCACGGACGTGGTGGACCTGATCGAACGCCGCATGAACGAGATCGCCGGCAACATCGCCGCCGCGCACGGCTGCGAGGCCGACGTGTTCTTCGAACGCCGCTATCCGGCGCTGGTCAACACCGTGGCCGAGACCGAGTTCTGCATGGGCGTCATGCGCGACGTGGTCGGCGAAGACCGCGCGCTGACCATCGAACCCGCCATGGCCTCGGAAGATTTCGCCTTCCTGCTGCAGGAAAAGCCGGGCTGCTATGTGTTCCTGGGCAACGGCGACGGCGAACACCGCATGGCCGGCCATGGCCTGGGCCCATGCATGCTGCACAACGCCAGCTATGACTTCAATGACGCCCTGATTCCGGCGGGCGCGTCGTACTGGGTTCGCCTGGCGCAACGCTATCTGGCGGCCTGACCGCCGCGCCCGCTTGATGGGTTTCCCGCTTCACGCTTGACTCAACGCAGTGCTACGCAACATCACCAGGACAATATGAAAAAGAAGACAGTGCTGATCAAGGCCGCGGGGGCGGCCCTGGCAATCATGGCAAGCGGCGCGATGGCCCAAAGCTGGCCCGCCAAGCCCGTTACGCTGGTCGTGCCCTACACCGCGGGCGGCAGCGCCGACGCGATCGGGCGCCGCCTGGGTGATGTGCTGCGCAAGGAAACCGGTATCACCGTCATCGTCGAAAACAAGCCGGGCGCCGGCGCGTCGGTGGGCACGGACTTCGTCGCCCGCGCGCAGCCGGACGGCACCACGTTGCTGCTGGCCTCGACCAGTCCGCTGACGATCTTCCCGCATCTGGCCAAGACCAACTACGACCCGATGAAGGATCTGACGCCGGTGACCAGCGTGGCCGTGGCGCCGGTCGCCATCGTGGCAACCAAGGCGCTGCCGGTGAAGGACTTCGCCGGTTTGGTGGAGTACGCCCGTGCGCACCCCGAGGGTGTGCGCTACGGCACGCCGGGCCAGGGCACCGTCGCCCACATCGGCATGGCCGCCGTCACCACGCAGACCGGCACGAAGATGCTGCACGTGCCTTACCGCGGCAACAGCCAGGCGCTGACCGACGGCCTGGGCGGCGTGGTCGAGCTGCTGGTGGTCAACAGCGACGTCGTGCTGCCGCATGTGGCCAACGGCGCGCTACGGCCGCTGGCGGTGATGGCGCCGCAACGCCTGGCCGCCTGGCCGGACGTGCCCACGATGGCCGAACTGAAACTGCCGCAGGCGCAGTACTACTCCAACTTCGGCGTGTTCGCGCCCGCCAACCTGCCACCGACCGTGTCGCAACCGCTGCTGGCCGCGTTGACGAAAGCAATCGCCAGCGCCGACTTCCAGGACCTGCTGGCCAAGTCGTACCTGCAACCGGGCACGGTATCGGGTGACGCGTTCGCCAAGCAGGTGCAGGCAGAGTTCACGAACAACGCCCGCATCATCAAGGAAGGCAATATCAAGGCGGAATGACCGGGGCGTGTATCGGGGGCGGCCGACATCGTCGGCCCTCTTAGCTGCTTCTGGGCCCGAACATGATCACCAGCATGCCGGCCAGGCACAGGCCCACGCCGACCCAGTCGCTGGCGCTGGGCCGCACGCCATCCACCGCCCATAGCCACAGCAGCGCCATGCCGATGTAGACGCCGCCATAGGCGGCGTAGACCCGCCCGGATGCCGTCGGGTGCAACGTCAGCAGCCAGGCGAACAGCGCCAGACTGGCGGCGGCGGGCGCCAGCAGCCAGATGGAATGGCCTTTGCGCAGCCACAGGTACGGAAGGTAGCAGCCGACGATCTCGGCCACTGCGGTCAGGATGAACAGCGCGAGGGTCTGCAGGGCGCCCACGTGCCCGTCCTCAGGGCTTTTGCGCCAACAGGGCGCGGCATTCGCGTTCCTGCTGGGCGATCTCTTGCAGCGTGTCTTCGATGTCGCGGCGCTGTTGCTCCAGCGTGGCGCGATGCTGTTCCAGTACGCTGAGGTACTGGCGCAGCTGCACCTCGGTGTCGCCCGGGCCGTCGTACATGTCGATCAGGGTCAGGATTTCAGACAGTTGCAGCCCCAGCCGCTTGCCCCGCAGCGCCAGTTTCAGGCGCGTGCGGTCGCGCGGACCGAAGATGCGGTTGCGTCCCTCGCGCGCCGGGCTGACGATCCCCTGGTCTTCGTAGAAGCGGATCGTGCGGGGCGTGACGTCGAACTCGCGGGAGAGTTCAGAGATGGTCCAGGTTGACGAGGGCATGCGGCGTGTGGCAGTTTACGTAAACGTAAATTATGATGACTTGACGTCAACGTCAAGCGTGGAGCGAGAGGCAATGAACCCCAACGAACAGAAACTGAACTACCCCTGGGCAGACTTCCAGCCCGAAGCCGGCCGGGCGCACATCGTGGCGGAGGGGGTCAAATGGATTCGGATGCCGCTGCCGTTCGCGCTGGATCATATCAACCTCTGGCTGTTGCGCGACAACATCGACGGCCGCGACGGCTGGACCATCGTCGACTGTGGCATCTCGCGCGACGAGGTCAAGGCGCTGTGGGAAGACGTCTTCAAGAATGAACTGGAGGGGCTGCCCGTGTTGCGCGTGCTGGTCACGCACATGCACCCCGACCATATCGGCCTGGCCCACTGGTTGTGCGAACGCTGGGACGCGCGGCTGTGGATGACGATGACGGACTTCATGGTTGCGTCGCTGTGGTCTTCGCGCAGGAACGAGGCCGGCGCCGGCCCCGGCGGCCAGTCGGCCGTCGATCACTTTGCCCGCCACGGGCTGACCGACCCGGAGGCGCAAGCGCAGATCCGCCAGCGCGCCAACTACTTCCCCAACCTTGTGCCCGCCGTGCCTTCGCGCTACACGCGCATCATGCACGGCGACCAGGTCCGCATCGGCGGCCGCGACTGGCGCGTGATCGTGGGCTATGGCCATGCGCCGGAGCACGCGTCGCTGCATTCGCCTGGCCTGAACGTGCTGATTTCGGGCGACATGGTGCTGCCGCGCATCTCCACCAACGTCAGCGTGTTCGACTACGAACCCGACGCCAACCCGCTGCCCCTGTACCTGCGTTCGCTGGACGGTTATGACGGCCTGCCGGACGACACCCTGGTGCTGCCCTCGCATGGTCGTCCCTTCACCGGCCTGCACGAGCGCATCGCGCAGCAGCACGAGCATCACCGTGACCGTTTGGCGGAAGTGCTGGAGGCGTGTGCCGCGCAGCCGCAGTCCACGTCAGACATCGTGCCCGTGTTGTTCAAGCGCAAGCTGGACCTGCACCAACTGACGTTCGCCATGGGCGAGGCGCTGGCGCACCTGCACGCGCTTTATTTCGAAGGCAAGCTCAAGCGCGCCACCGGCGCCGACGGCATCGTGCGCTTTACGGCGGTTTGATCGGAAACCAGGGCGGGTTGCGCGGCGAGCGGGCAACCCCGCGATCCCCGCGGCCTCTTTTACCGCGTCGCGGTCGCCAGGCGCACGGCCAGGCCCACGAAGACCAGGGCGGCGATGCGGTTCAACCAGCGCTTGGCCGTCACCGAACGCTGCAGCAATTCGCCGAACGCGCCCGAGAAGAACGCGATGGCGCCGAACACCAGCAAGGTCGACACCATGAACACGGCGCCCAGCTGCAAGGTCTGGATGCCGACCGGGCCCAGCGCCGGCGAGGTGAACTGCGGCAGGAAGGCGAAGAAGAACAGCAGCACCTTCGGGTTGGTCAGGTTCATCACGATGCCGCGGCGATACAGCGCACCGGGCTTGCGCGCTTCGGGCGGTTTGCCGGCTTCCGATTCCACCGGCGCACGCAGGATCTGCCATGCCAGGTACGCCAGGTAGGCGGCGCCCGCCAGTTTCAGCACGGTGAACGCCATGGGCGACGCGGCGAACACCGCCGCCAGGCCGAACGCGACGGCGGCGGTGTGGCCCAGCAGGCCGGTGCATAGCCCCAGCACCACCAGCATGCCCGCCTTGCGTCCCCAGATGGCCGACTGCATCAGCACGAACAGGTTGTCGGGTCCGGGCGTCAGGGCCAGCAGGACGGCAATGCCGAAAAACGCGATCAGGGTATCGAAGGGCAGCATGGGTCTCGCCTGGAACGGGAAGGCTCCGGTCAGCCGGAGAATGGCATCATAAGGGCAAAATCCACCGGCCTTGCGTGCCGACAACCGGAGACAGACGCCTCATGACCGCTAACGCCCCGCAGGAGTCGCAAGCCCGCGACGACAACGACACCCGTCCCGACGCCGCGCTGGAAACGTGGCTGCGAGCCCGGCACAGTTGCCGGGCTTTTCTGCCCGCGCCGGTGCCTCGCCCCACGATCGAACGCATCCTGACCCTTGCGCAGCGCACGGCGTCCTGGTGCAACTGCCAGCCCTGGCAAGTGGCGATCACCGAAGGCGCGGGCACCGAACGTCTGCGCACGGCGCTGCAAGCGCGGGCGGAAGAAGCAGCGGTCACCCCCGGCTTCACGCCCGACTTTCCCTTCCCCCGCGAGTATCGCGGCGAATATCTGGCGCGTCGCCGCGAGTCGGGCTTCCAGCTGTATGGCGCGGTGGGCGTGGAACGCGGCGACCGCGAGGCCTACCGCCGCCAGGAAATGCGCAACTTCCAATTGTTCGACGCGCCGCACGTGGCCATCATCACCACTGACGAGGCGCTGGGTGAGTACGGCGCGATGGACTGCGGCGGCTACGTGGCGAATTTCCTGCTGGCGGCCCAGGCCAACGGCGTCGCGACCGTGGCGCAGGCCTCGCTGGCGATGTACCCCGAGGTGTTGCGCGACGTGCTGGGCATCGGCCCGGGCCGTCGCGTCGTCTGCGGCATTTCCTTCGGCTACGCCGACGCTACGCATCCCGCCAACCGCTACCGCACCCACCGTGCCGGCCTGTCGGACACCGTGGCGTGGGTCACGGCCTAGGGACAGCGGGCCGCGCGCCTGATATGGTTCACCCTGTCCGCCCTTGATCCAGCCTGTTCATTCCGGCCCTGTTCATTCTTAAGCAGTCCCTTGAAGATGACCACCAAACACATCGATACGGTTTTGCAGCACGCGGGCACCGCCCCGTTCCACCCCGAAACCGGCACGGCGCCGGTGCCGCTGCCGCCCATGCGCGCCAGCACGGTCCGCTTCGAAAACCTGGCCGCGCTGGAGCTGGCGCAACGCACCAAGGCGGCCGGCGGCCGCGCCACCACCTATGGCCGCATGGGCATGGACACGCATGCCGCGCTGGAAGAAGTGTTCACCCAGCTGGAAGGCGGCACGCATTGCTATCTGGCGTCGTCGGGGCTGTCGGCGATGACGATGGTCATGATGGCGTTGTGCTCGGCGGGCGACCACGCGCTGATCTCCGACTGCGTGTATGGCCCGATGCGCGAATTGGACGATGCCGTGCTCAAGCGCATGAATATCGACATCACGTATTTCGCGGCCGGCGATGACCTGGATGCGCTGGTGCAGCCGAACACCAAGCTACTGTATGTGGAGTCGCCCGGTTCGCTGCTGTTCGAAATGCTGGACATGGGCGCGATGGCCGCGTTCGCGAAGGATCACGGGCTGGTGCTGGCCACCGACAACACCTGGGGGTCGGGCTACATCTACCGTCCGCTGACGCTGGGCGCGCAGGTGTCGGTGATCGCGGGCACCAAGTACGTGGGGGGCCACTCCGACCTGATGCTGGGGGCCGTCGTCACCAACGACGAAGCCATCGCCAGGAAGCTGAACCGCACGCAGTACGCGATGGGCTATTCCATCAGCGCCGATGACGCCTGGCTGGCGCTGCGCGGCGTGCGCACCATGCCCATCCGCATGGCCCAGCACGCGCGACATGCGTTGCAGGTGTGCGAATTCTTCAAGAGCCGCCCCGAAACCGTGCGCCTGTTCCATCCGGCCTGGCCAGCGGACCCGGGCCATGCGCTGTGGCAGCGCGATTGCACGGGATCCAACGGTATGCTGTCGGTGGAACTGCGCCTGTCGCCCGCGGCCGCGCGCGCCTTCGTGGATGCGCTGACCCTGTTTGGCATCGGCTTTTCCTGGGGCGGCTACGAAAGCCTGGTGCAGCTTGTGTCGCCCAATGATCTGTCCAAACACCGCTATTGGGGCGATGGCGACAACGCGGTCGTCCGCCTGCACATCGGCCTGGAATCGCCGGAAGACATCATCGCCGACCTGACCCAGGCGTTGGAAAAGGCCGCGGCGGTACGCGAGTAACGCCGCACCCCGCGCAGCCCGCAGGGCATGGCGCCATCGGCGCGCCGCGCCCTGCCTTCACACCGCCGCGCTGCGGATCCAGGCGCCGATGCGTCCGGCGATGTCGTCGCTGTTGTCGTCCATCATCGGCATGTGGGAGTTGCCGGCAACGCCCTGGTCCGCCAGCCGCCATACTTCTACCCGCGCGCCATGCCGCGCCAGCGCTTCGGCATAATCCTGGCCGGCGGCGCACAGGCGCTGCCACAGCGGCGTGGCGTCCAGATAGTCGCCATAGACGAACAGGAAGGGCTTTTCCGCCACCGCGGCGGCCACGACGTCGCTGGAGAAACCCGACGGTTCGATGCCGATCACGCCGCGCACCAGGTCCGGCCGCGCATGCAGGGCCCGGTAGGCCACTTCGCCTCCGTGGCTGTGCGCAACCACCAGGCAGGGGCCCACGCGGTCCAGCACGGCGCAGAATCCGCGCAAGGCCGCGTCGTTGTTGCCCAGCCAGCGCGGTACCGCGTGGCGAATGAAGTCGTCGAACGCGCCGACGGGAAAGCGCTGCCCGTCGAATGCGCGCCGCGCCTCGAAATCCTCGGCGCGCCCGAAGCGGAACAGCGACCAGCTTTCTTCCGCGTTGCGGATGATGGGCGGCTCGGGCCAGACCTGCTGGAACGGTGCCCAGCCGGCGCGGCCGCGTTCGACGTTGTCCACCACATACACCGCGTGGCCCTGGCGCAGGAAATGCTGCATCCACCCCGGCCGGCCATCCGGCGTCTGTTCCCACATGGCGCCCGTCATGCCGCCGCCGTGCAGCAGCACCACCGGCAGCGGATGGGACAACCGGGCCGGGATGAAATACTGCACGTAGGCCTGCTCGAAGTGGTACAGGCCATTGGGGTCGTACGCCAGCGACGCGCTTTGCGTGAAAGCGATGTCGCGCTGCGGCAGGCCGGCCACGCGCACGGGCTTGCCGCCCGCGTAGAAGCTGCCGAAGTCCGCCAGCGCAACCGGCGCCGGGGCCGACGTCGCGCCGGCCGGCTTCATTTCTTGACCAGCGGGCATTGGCTTTCCGATAGCGGCCAGGCCAGCGTATCGCCGGGGATAGTGCGCACGATGTTGTAGTAGTCCCAGGGCGCTTTGGACTGCGCGGGCGTCTTCACCTGCGCCAGCATCATGTCGCGCACCACCAGGCCGTCTTCGCGGATGCGCGCATTCAGGCTGAACGGGTCGTCGATGGGCAGCGCCTTCATTTTTGCCATCACGGCGTCCGAATCCGCCGTGCCAGCGGCCTTCACCGCCTGCAGGTAGTGGCGCACCGAACTGTAGACGCCCGCTTGCAGGAAAGTGGGCGGGCGGCCGACGCGCGCTTCGAATTTCTTGGTGAAGGCGCGCGTGCCGTCGTTCATGTCCCAATACGCGGGCACGGTCAGATAGGTCTTCTGCGCCGCCTGCAGGCCCAGGCTGTGCACGTCGGTGATCAGCAGCAGCATGGCGGCCAGCTGCTGCGCGCCGCCAATGCCGAATTCCGCAGCTTGCTTGATGGCGGAAATGGTGTCGCCGCCGGCGTTCGCGATGGCGATGATCTGCGCCTTGGTGCCCTGTGCCTGGAGCAGGAAGGATGCGAAGTCGGAGGCGTTCAGCGGGTGGAACACGGTGCCCACCACTTCGCCGCCATTGGCTTTGACGACGCTTTCGGTGTCCGCGGCCAACTGCTTGCCGAACGCGTAGTCGGACGCCAGGATGAACCAGCGCTTGTTGCCTTCGTTGACGACCGCGGTGGCGGTGCCGCGCGACAGCGCATAGGTGGTGTACGTCCATTGCACGCCGTAGGGCGAGCATTGCGCCTGCGACAGTGCGGTGGTGCCGGGGCTGGAGAACAGCACCAGCTTCTTCTTTTCGCGCGCAATGCCCTGCACGGCCAGCGCGACGGACGAATTGGGCACGTCCACCACGACGTCCACGCCGTCGGTGTCGTACCATTTGCGAACCATGCCGCTGCCGATGTCGGGGCGATGCTGGTGGTCGCCCGACACCAGTGAAATGGGCTTGCCCAGCACCGAGCCTCCCATTTCCTCGATGGCCAGGCGGGCGGCTTCCACCGACCCCTTGCCCGTGGCGTCAGCGGTAACGCCCGCCATGTCCGTCAGAACGCCGATCTTCACGCCGTCGGCCGTGCTGGCGTGCGCGGCAAGCGCGCCGAACGCCAGGCACAGGCCAACGCCCAATGCCGCGCGGTTGCGCAGGGATTGCTGTTTCATTTGTCTTCCACCCGTTTGATGCCGTCGTTGCGGCGAATTTTTGTGGCGAAAGTGTAGCGCCGGCGTTCAAGGGCCGGGCGCTGCTGAAACATCTTCTCCAAAAAGAAAGCGCCCCGGCCATCAGGCCGGGGCGCTTTGCCGTGAAGCGCGGGCGCGGATTACTTGTTGCGCGCCATCGGGATCAGTTGGTTGACTTCCTTCAGGGCGCCTTCGTAGCTGTTGCCCGCCATGACCGGCGAGGTCATGAACTTGCCGCCCACGGCGAACGAGGGCGTGCCGTCGATGCGGTAGGCCTCGGCCAGCTGGTTGGCGCGCTGCACCTGGGTTTGCACGCTGAACGAATCGAAGACCGAGTCGAACTTGGCGCGGTCCACGCCTTGGGATGCGACCCACTCGCCCATGGCCTTCTTGTCGAACAGGCGCTTGTGCTCGCCGTGGATGGCGGTGAAGAACTTGGCGTGCAGGTCCGGGCGGTCCAGGGCCAGGAACGTGTAGTACACCTGCTGCAGCGGCTTCATGCCGGCGTTGAAGGCGATCGGCACTTGCTTGAGCACGACGTCCGACGGCGCGGTCTTGACCCAGTCTTCAACCATGGGTTCCATGGCGGCGCAATGCGGGCAGGTGTAGGCGAAGAACTCCAGCACTTCCACTTTGCCCGGGGTGTCCGACGGCAGCGGCGGGTTGATCGACACATAGGCCGGCGTGCCTTGAGCGTGGCTTGCCTGGCTGAAGAACGCCGTGGCGGTCAGCGCGGCCGCGGCCATGATGCGGATAATCTTGGTGGACAACATGGATGAGAGGTTCCTGGGTAAAAAGTGACAGACAGGCCCGGGGCCGGATAAGTTCAATACCAAGTGTGCAAAGCGGGCGGCGGCCGCGCCTTATTGGCGCACCACGGCGGTTTCAATCTTGTTCTCGCCCAGCCTGCCGCGGGCGCGGTTCATGTCGTCCAGGCGCGCGAACGGGCCAACGCGCACCCGGTTGATCGCCTTGCCGTTCACTTCGGCTTTCTGCACGGCCACCGGCAACCCCAGCAGGATGATGCGGGCCTTCAGCGATTCCGCATCGTTTTCGCCGCGGAAGGCGCCCGCTTGCAGGTAGTACGTGCCCGTTGCCGCCGACGCGGTGGCGGTGGCGGCTTTGGGGGACGGGGCCGGTGCGGCTTTTGAAATCGGCGTGGGCGCCTGCGTGGGCGCCACGGCGACCTGCGCGGGGGCGGAAGACGATGCCTGCGGTTTGGCGGTTGACGGCAGCGTGGCGATCAGCGCGCCCAGGTCGTCCAGCTTGGACGGCGTTTCGTCCGGCTTGGCCGTACCAGCCGTGCCGGCGCCTGCGCCAGGCAGCGGCACCGGCGCGGTGGCGGTCGGGCCGGTGGGCGGCGCACCCGCCGCGCCGTCGCGGCCGTACAGGCCGGCGTTGGGGTCCGGCGCCTGGCGGGGATCGGGCAGCTTGCCCGTGTCGCCTTGGCGGCTGGCGCGGTCCACGAAGGGTACCGGCGCCTTGGTGACGTAGAACGCCACGACGGCGGCCACGATCAGGCCGATAAGCAGGCCGGCGAGCGCCCCGTAGAGGGTGCTGCCGCTTTCGCCAGAGGAACGGCGGGTGGTTTTGCGCTTGGTTGCCATGTACCGATGTTACATCCGCTCGGGGGCGGAAACGCCCAGCAGCTCCAGGCCGTTGGCCAGCACCTGGCGCGTCGTGGCGGCCAGGCGCAGGCGGGCCAATTTAAGGGCCACGTCGTCGATCAGCACGCGTTCGGCGGCGTACCAGGCGTGGAAATCCGAGGCGCAGTCGCGCAGCCAGAAAGCGATGTGGTGCGGCGACAGGTCCTGGGCGGCCAGGGCCACCACGTGCGGGAATTCGGCCAGGCGCTGCATCAGCGCGAATTCGGTCGGCGCGGTCAGCAGGGAGGCATCGGCGGCGGCCACGTCGGCGGCCGGCATGCCGGCGTTGTTGATCATCGTGCAGATGCGCGCGTGGGCGTACTGGATGTAATAGACGGGGTTCTCGTCGCTCTTGGACAGCGCCAGGTCCACGTCGAATACGAATTCGGTGTCGGCGCGGCGCTGGATCAGGAAGTAGCGCACCGCGTCGCGGCCCACCCAGTCGATCAGGTCGCGCATGGTCACGTAGCTGCCGGCGCGCTTGGAGATCTTGACCTCTTCGCCGCCGCGCATCACCTTGACCATCTTGTGCAGCACGTAGGACGGGTAGTCCTTCGGGATGCCCTCTTCCAGCGCTTGCAGGCCGGCGCGCACGCGGGCCACGGTGCCGTGGTGGTCGCTGCCCTGGATGTTCACGGCGCGGTGGAAGCCGCGTTCCCATTTGGCCTTGTGATACGCCACGTCCGGCACGAAGTAGGTGTAGCCGCCTTCGCTCTTTCTCATGACGCGGTCTTTGTCGTCGCCCGTGCCAAGTTCGGTGGTGCGCAGCCACAGCGCGCCGCCTTCTTCATAGGTGTGGCCGCCGGCGACCAGCGCCTTGACGGTGGCCTCGACGCGGCCCGACGTGTACAGCGAGCTTTCCAGGTAGTAGTTGTCGAACTTCAGGCCGAACGCCTGCAAGTCCAGGTCTTGTTCGCGGCGCAGGTAGGCCACGGCGAAGGCGCGGATGTCGTCCAGGCTGTCGATGTTGCCGGTGGCGGTAACGGGCTGGCCGTCCGACGCCTGCAGGGTCTTGCCGGCCTGGAAGTCGCGCGCGATGTCGACGATGTAGTCGCCCTTGTAGCCGTCGGCCGGCCATTCGGGGGAGTCGGTCGTCAGGCCGCGGGCGCGGGCCTGCACGCTGATGGCCAGGTTCTCGATCTGGTTGCCGGCGTCGTTGTAATAGAACTCGCGGGTCACGTCCCAGCCGCTGGCGTCGTACAGGCGGCACAGGGCGTCGCCCAGGGCGGCCTGGCGGGCATGGCCCACGTGCAGCGGGCCGGTCGGGTTGGCGGAAACGAATTCAACCAGGATTTTTTCGCCGCTGCGGGGCGCGCGGCCAAAGCTTGCGCCTTGCTCGGCCACGGTGCCGATGACGGCTTGGCGGGCGGCGGCGGTGACGCGCAGGTTGATGAAACCCGGGCCGGCGATCTCAGCGCTTTCGACCAGGTCGCGCGCGGCCGGCGCGGCCAGCAACGCGTCCACGATGGCCTGGGCCAGTTCACGCGGGTTGCGGCCGGCGGGCTTGGCCAACTGCATGGCCACGTTGGTGGCGACGTCGCCGTGGGCGGCGACCTTGGGGCGCTCCAGCAGCACATTGGCCTGGGCGTCGGGAAGGCTCTGCGCAACGGCGGCCTGAATCAGGGAGATAAGCTGTTTTTGTTGCTCGGGGAGCATGGGCGTCTGGAGAAGTTCTGGGTGAGCGGCCAAGGCGAAGAACTGGCGGACGGCGTCCGGCCTGGCAAGGCCACGGGAATCCCCTGAATGATAGTTGATTTGGCGGCCCAACCGGCGCCCGAGGGGCCGGAAACCGTCCGGCAAGCGTTCAGCGGGACGGCGGAACTGTCAATAAAATCAAACTCATAGCCGCATCATCCCTGGGCGGGGCGCCGGGTACGCGGAACGGCGCCGGGTGCCCAGTTGGCATCCCCCGGGCGTTGCGGTAGTGTATGTAACGCATTCAATGAAGGAGACTGCAACATGCTGATTACCTTTCACTCCAAGGTCGTGGCCGAGGTCCTGATGCTGTCCGACCACGCGGCAGGCATCTTGCAAGCGGCCGGCAAGTCCATCGGAGACAAGATTCCGGAACGCGGCGTATTCACCGTCGAGCAGTTGGGACCGGCCATCAGCGGCATCGAAAACGCGATCGCAAACGCCGAGCCTCCCGAAGAGGAAGACGACGAGGACAAGGCCCCCCGTTCGCCGATGGCCCGCGTGGTGGGCCTGAAGGAACGCGCCTATCCTTTGCTGGACATGATGCGGCAATCGAAGGCCGCCGGCGTCGAGGTCACCTGGGAAGCATCGCGCGGCTGGTAGGCAATGTCGCCGGGCGGACATTCCCGCCGGCGTTTTTTGCCTACCCTTCTCGCCTGACGCCCATTCAAGGAATTTTCCATGCGCAGCGACATCACGATAGTTTTCGACCCCCGGCGTTCGCTGGACCTGACGGCCACGGTGGAAACCTCCCCGCAACGCCAAGCGCAAGCGCGCGACTGGTTCGACGGCGCCTGGGAAACCCTGGGCTGCGAACCCTTGCGCCCCAGCGGCAAGGTGCTGCTGCTGGACAAGGTGTTGGGCGTGGCCGACGCCTTGGGTTACGACACCCTGTCCACCGACGAGAAGGAAGCCCGCGAATTCGCCGAGAACCTGGCGCTGGCGCTGGAGCGTCCGCGCATCACGGTCGACCTGCCCGGCCTGACGGTGGGCTACTGACACCGCCGGGCGCTGCCCGGGCATGCGAAGGCCCCGCCATGGCGGGGCCTTTTTCATGACGCCAGGCAAATGCCGGCCGCGCGTTACCGGATCCCGGCCCGCATGAACGATTGCACGAACTGGCGCTGGAACAGCAGGAAGGCGATCAGCAGCGGCGCGGCCGACATGAGCGTCGCGGCCGTGATGACGGACCAGTCGATGCCCTGGTCGGTCGACGAGAACACCTGCAAGCCCACCGTCAACGGACGGGACTCGACCGAGTTGGTGATGATCAACGGCCACAGGAAGTTGTTCCAGTGGTGGCTGACCGACACCAGGCCATAGGCCACGTAGATCGGCTTGGCCAACGGCACATAGACCTTCCACAGGATCTGCATGGCGTTGGCGCCTTCCATGCGCGCCGCTTCCTCCAACTCCCGCGGCACGGTCTTGAACGTCTGGCGCAGCAAGAAGATGCCGAAGGCCGATGCGAAATACGGCAGGCCAATCGCGAACACCGTGTCGCGGATGCCCAATTGGCTCATCGACCGGTAGTTCTCCACCAGCAACACGTCCGGCATGATCATCAGCTGCAGCAGCACCAGCATGAAGACGAAGTCCCGGCCGCGGAACTCGAAGCGCGCGAACGCGTAGCCTGCCAGCGTCGACAGCACCAGTTGCGCCGCCAGCACCATCGTGACCAGCAGGAAGGTGTTCAGGAAGTAGCGCGGAAACGGCGCGGCCTGCCAGGCCCGCGCGAAGTTGTCCAGCGTCAGCGGGGCGAACAGGTCGAAGCGGGTCGCATAGGCCGGCGGGTGGAACGCCGCCCACATGGCGTACGCCAGCGGCAGGATCCACAAGAGGCCAAGCGCCCAGGCGCCCAGGGTATCTAGCTTGTCTTTCATTGATAGTGCGTCCTGCGGTCCAGCCAGCGGAACTTGATCAGCGCGGTCAGCGCCAGCACCACCAGCAACACGACGGTCAGCGTGGCGGCGTAAGCCGTGTCCCAGAAACTGAAACCCACCTGGTAGATGTAATACAGCAGCAAGGTGCTGGCATTGTCGGGCCCGCCGCGCGTCATGACGACTACGTGGTCCACCAGCCGGAACGCGTTGATCAGCGCGTTGATCAGCACGAAGAGCGTGGTCGGCATCAGCAGCGGCCACAGGATGCGGCGGAAGTACTGCCAGCGCGACGCCCCTTCCAGCATGGCGGCTTCGCGCAGCGACGGCGACACGGTCTGCAGGGCGGCCAGATAGAAGATCATGAAGAAACCGGATTCTTTCCACACCGTCACCAGCATCAGCGCCGGCAACGCCGTGTCGCGGCTGCCCAGCCAGTTGGGGCCGGGGGAACCGAACCAGCCCATCACCTGGGCGATCAGCCCGTACTGCGGCGTGTAGAAGAACAGCCAGATGTTGGCCACCGCCACCATCGGCAGCACCGTCGGCGTGAAATACGCCATGCGCAGAAAGCCGCGGCCGCGCAGATTGCGGTTTACCCACAGCGCCATGATCAGCGCAATGCCGATGGACGTGGGGATCGTGCCCAGCGCAAACCACAGGTTGTTCCACAGCGACTGCCAGAACACCGGATCGTCACGCATGACGGCATAGTTCTCCAGGCCCACGAAGCGCGCCGGACGCGCGCCCTTGGGCGTGGAAAAGAAGCTGTGCCAAAGCGTCGCCAGCGCCGGGTAGTGCGTGAACGCGGCGAGCAGCACGATGGCCGGCAGCAACAGCAGCCAGCCATAAAGCGCATGTAAAGAGCGGCTCATCGTGCTTGTCGGTTTATTTATAGGAACGCAGGATGCGGTCGGCCTCGCGTTGCGCATCGGTCAGCGCCTGCTGCGGCGTCTTCGAACCCGTCAACGCCGCTTGCAGCGCGTCGTTCAAGGTCTTGGTGACGCGCTGGTTTTCATGCGTGGAGAATTCCGCCACGCTGACTTCCAGCTGGTCGCGCGCGACCGCTGCGGCCGGCACTTCCTGCGCATACTTTTTCATCTTCTCGGTCTGCCAGGCGGCCGGCGTAACCGCGACATAGCCCGTGGCGATGCTCCAGTCGGCGGCGCGTTCCGGCGTCGTCACCCATTGCGCGAACTTCAGCGCGGCCTGTTGTTGCGCCGGCGTGCCGCTCTTGAAGATATAGAAGTTGCCGCCACCCGTCGGGCTGCCGCCGCGCTTTTGTTGCGGCATCATGGCCACCCCGAACGGGAAGTCGGCGTTCTTGCGGATGTTGGTCAGGTTGCCGGTGGTGGTCCAGACCATCGCCGCCTTCTTCTCCAGGAAGTCCTTCGGCGTGGTGCCCCAGTCGATCGTGCCGGTCGGCATGATCTTGTGCTTGGCCGACAGGTCGCGCCAGAACTGGGCGGCTTCCACCACGGCGGGCTTGTCCAGGTAAACCTCGTTGCCAGCTTCGTTCATCAGGATCGCGCCGTTGGGCGTGGTCAGGGCCTGGAACAGCCAGTACGCGAACGCGCCGCCCGACGGGATCTCGATGCCCCACTGCGTGGTGTTGCCCGAGGCGTCCTGCTTGGTCAGTTTCTTGCCGTACTCGACCAGTTCGGCCCAGGTGCCCGGCGCGCGCTCGGGATCCAGGCCGGCCGCCTTGAACAGGTCCTTGTTGTAGTACATGACGATGGTCGAACGCTGGAACGGCACGCCCCAGGTGTGGCCGCCCGTGCGGCTGTTCTGCATGAAGGCGTCGTAGAAGCTGCCCAGCCACTTCTTGTCGGCATCGCTTTTCGCCAGCGAATCAATCGAGACGATGGCGTCTTCGTCGATCAGCGTGAACATGTCGGTGGACAGCAGCACGGCCAGCTGCGGCGGCGTGCCGCCCTTAAGCGCCGTCAGCGCCTTGGCGATCGAGTCCTGGTACGAACCGGCGTAGATCGGCTTGATCTTGATGTCGGGATTTTCCTTCTGAAAATCCGCGACCATGTCATCGACGATCTTCGTGATGGGGCCGCCGACCGCCACCGGGTAATAGAACTCGACTTCGACGGGTTTGTTCTGCGCCTGCACAGGCAGCGAGAGGCAGGCGGCGGCCAGGCTGGCGGCCAGGGTCTTCAGTACGATGCGTCGCATGGGGGTTTCCTTTTCTGTGTAAGGGGCAGCAAGCCGAAGGCGCGGCGTGGGGGCCACTTTTCTTAGCGCCCGACGGTGTTGATCACCGCCGAATCGGCGGCAAAGAAATGCTGTTGCCCGTCCTGCCAGGACAGGTTCAGGGCCTCGCCGGCGCGGGCGCGCAAATGGCCGCCCACTCGCACGGCCACGCCGCTGGTGTCGCCGACCCGGCACACCACGATGGAATCCGCGCCGAAGTACTCAACGCTTTCGACGATGGCCGGAATGCCGGCGCTGTCGATGCGGATGTGTTCCGGACGCACGCCCAGCTTGATGGCGCCGGCCGGCGCGTTCGCGATCACGGGGCCTTGGGTGCCGGCGATGACGGCGGTGCCGTTGGCGGCGGCAAGCCCGATCAGATTCATGGGGGGCGTGCCGATGAAGCGCGCCGCGAATTCGCTGGCCGGGCGCGCGTACAGGCCGTCAGGCGTGTCGTGTTGTTCGATCTGGCCCCCGCGCAAAAGCACTACCTGGTCGGCCATGCTCATGGCTTCGGTCTGGTCGTGCGTGACGTAGACCATCGTGATGCCCAGGTCTTGCTGCAAGGCGCGGATCTCACGGCGCATTTCGTGGCGCAACTGCGCGTCCAGGTTGGACAGCGGCTCGTCCATCAGGCACACCGGCGCTTCGGAGATCACCGCGCGTCCCAGCGCCACGCGCTGCTGCTGTCCGCCCGACAATTGCGAAGGCTTGCGGTCCAGCAGATGGCCCAGGCCCAGCAGGCTGGCCACGCGTTGCAGGCGCCGCTCGAAGTCGCGCGCCGGTTCCTTGCGCACGCGCAGCCCGAACAGGATGTTCTCGCGCACCGACAGGTGCGGAAACAGCGCATACGACTGGAACACCATCGAGATGCGGCGCTTGGCGGGCGGCAGCCCGGTCACGTCGCGGTCGCCGATGCGGATCGTGCCCGATGTGGGCGTGTCCAGCCCGGCGATCATGCGCAGGGTGGTCGACTTGCCGCAGCCCGACGGGCCCAGCAGCACCGTGAAGCTGCCTGCCGGCACGGTAAAGCTCACGCCATGGATCGCGGCGGCGCCGCCATACTGTTTGGTGAGGTTATCCAGAACGATGGATGACATGCTGTCTCGACGATCTAATAGTTAGATCCGCATTGTTGCCTGTTATGAAAACCTTTTCATTGTGCAGCGCAAACATGACGGATTCGTGGCATTGCCCGGGGCGGTCAAGCCCCGGCCTACGGGTCAGGCAAACGACTCAGGCAAAAGGGTAAGGCCCGGGGTATTCCCCGATGACGGCGTGGTGCGTGACCAGGTTCTTGCCCTGCCACCAATGCAGCTGGTAGCCCGGCGGTTCCATGATGTATTGCAGGGTCGGGCGCGGCCCCAGCTCCAGCGCCAACTGGTGCGCGGTGCCGGGACAGGTGGATGCGATCGTGCCGCCGAAACGCTGGAAGATGGTGCGGTGCAAATGGCCGCACAGCACGCGTTCCACGTTCGGAAACCGCGACACGATGCGTTCCAGTTCCGGCGCGCCGGCCAGCAGACCGATGGCGTCCATGTGTTCGATGCCGGTCAGGAATGGCGGATGGTGCATCAACACCAGCGTGGGCCGGCCAGGCTGTTCGGCCAACTGCGCGGCCAGCCAGTCCAGGCGGTCCTGGCACAGTTCGCCATGGCTCTTCATCGGCACTACCGTGTCCAGCGCCAGCATGCGCAGGGGGTAGGTTTCGATCGCGTACTGGATGAACTGCCCGTCGCCTTGCAGGTACCCGTGGTCGGGAAAGGCGGCGCGCAATTGCGCGCGGTCGTCGTGGTTGCCGGGCAAGAGGAAGTACGGGATTTCCAGCGCTCGCAGGTGGTCGCGCAGCGCCTGGTATTCGTGCGGACGGCCCAGGTCGGTCAGGTCGCCCGTGATCAGCACGCAGTCGGGACGCGGCGTCAGGGCGTTCAGCGCGCGCACGGCCGGGCCCAGGAACGCCGCCGGATCAATAATGCCGTAGGCCTTGTCGCCCGGGGTGCGCATGTGCAGGTCGGTGATTTGTGCGATGAGCATGATGCGGATCAGGAGTCAGGGTGGGAAAGGTCAGCGGCGCACGGATGCCGCCGTGCCGCCGACCACGATGCAATGCGGCAGGCGGTTCGACTGCGGCGGCTGGCCATGGATCTGCGCCAGCAAGTTCGAGCAGGCTGTCTGCCCGATGCCGTCGCTGGGTTGTGCAACCGTCGTCAGCGGTGGCGTCAGCAAGGCGCCGAAACGCATGCCGTCAAAGCCGCATACCGAGATGTCGGCGGGCACGGACAGGCCCAGCGCCACCAGATCGGCGATGACGGCGGTGGCCAGCAGGTCGTTGGAGCAAAACAGCGCGGTAGGCGCTTGCTTGCCGCGCAACGCGCTTTTCAGTGCGTCGGCGTCGCTGCCGGTGTGGGAGCTCATGGCGATATGCTGCACCGCTTCCAAGCCCATTTTTTTGGCGCAGGCGCGCGCACCTGCCAGGCGGCGTCGCGCGCGGTCCGATGCGGTCAGCGGGCCCGTCACGAGCGCAATGCGGCGATGGCCCAGCGCAGCCAGGTGCGCGACCATGTCGCTGGCGGCGGCGCGGTTGTCGACGGATGCGAAAGGATGCGTGCCCGATTCGTTGTAGACCAGCACGTACGGCATGCCGGCGCTGTCCAGGTCGTCCAGCGTGGCGCTTTTGTTCACGTCCGCCACCGTCAGGATAAGGCCGTCGACCTGATGGTCCATCAGTCCCTGCACCGCCGCGGATTCCACCGCGGGGTCGTAGCCGGTGGCGGTCAGCATGACGCTATAGCCGGATTCGCGGGCGCGGCGTTCCGCGCCTTCGAAGCATTCGGCGAACACGGGGTTCGATAGCGTTGGCAGAATCAGCCCGATGGTGCGGGTGCTGCCTGAACGCAGGCTGCGGCCCACGCGGTTTGGTCGGAAGCCGGCTCGCTTGGCCACGTTGCGAATGTGCGCCAGCGTGTCGGGATGAACGATGTCCGGCTGGTTGAACGCGCGCGAAACCGTTGCCGGGGACACCCCGGCCTTGCGGGCCACTTCAATAATCGAAAAGCGGGGCGACGGGCGCGTTGCCATATCTTTATTGCTGTCGGTTTACTGAAAACGATTTCATCTTACAAGACAAATATGACCTTTGTATTGCACGGGTTTGCGCTATGCTGGTAACGACGCAACAACAGAAAGCCATGGCGCGGCGCAGTCGGTTTACCCGGGAAAACACGGTGTTTTTGGTGTTTTTCCCAATTGACGCGGCGCGCACAATGGCTGGGATCGGTCCGCTGGAACACTGTGGCAAATATGCCGCGGGGCCGGCAAGGGCAGACCCTCGGTCAAGGGGACCGGGTGCGGAGTTCAGCTGTCTTGCGTGATGCGAGACACCGGTAAAGAGGAAAGGAACATGTCTACTGCCTTAAACAGACTTGGCGCGCTTGAAGCCGCGCACAAGCTGCAACGGCGCGAATTAACCGCGGTGCAATTGGTGCGGGCGTGCTTCGCCCGCATCGAGCAACGCGAGAACACCATCCACGCCTGGACGGCGCTGCAGAAACAGGCCGCCCTGGACCATGCGGCCGTGCTGGACGGCGGCGCGCTGCGCGGGCCGCTGCACGGCCTGCCCATCGGCGTCAAAGACCTGTTCGACACGTTCGACCTGCCCACCCGCTACGGTTCGCCCATCTACGAACGCCACCGTCCCGGCCTGGACGCCGCCTCCGTCGCGTTGTGCCGCGGCGCGGGCGCGGTCGTGGTCGGCAAGACCGTCACGACCGAATTCGCCACCTATCAGGCGGGCCCCACGCGCAACCCGCGCAACGAAGCCTACACGCCGGGCGGCTCGTCCAGCGGCTCGGCCGCCGCGGTGGCCGACGACATGGTGCCTTTCGCGCTGGGTTCGCAGACCGCGGGCTCGATCATCCGGCCCGCGTCGTACTGCGGCATCGTGGGTTTCAAACCCACGTTCGGCGCGGTGCCGCGCGCGGGCGTGAAAAGCCTGGCCGAATCGCTGGACACCGTCGGCGGCTTCGCGCGGTCGGTGCCGGACGTGGCGTTGTTTGCGTCGGTCATGATGCGCGACCCTCGCATGCTGAACCTGACCTATGAAGGCAAGCCGCGCATCGGCATGTGCCGCACGCTGCAGTGGCGCCACGCGCAGGCCGAAACCAAGGAAGCCTTCGCCCAAGCCGCCGCCACGCTGTCGCGCGCGGGCGCCGAGGTCCAAGAGGTGCCGCTGCCGTCGCAGGATTGCATGCTGGTGCAGTTGCACGCGGACATCATGGCGTACGAGGCCTCGCAGTCGCTTGCCTACGAACGCCTGGAACACGCCAGCCAGCTCAGCCCCAAGATCCAGGCGGTGCTGGAAGCCGGCGCGCAGATCACGGCCGAGGAACATATCAGGAATCTGGCCCGCGCCGAGGAATCGCGCGCCCGCGTGAACGGCTGGTTCCAGGATTTCGACGTGCTGCTGGCGCCCAGCGCCGCGGGCGAAGCGCCCTTCGCTGACCTGGGCACGGGCGACCCGCAGTTTTCGCGCGCCTGGACCCTGTTCGGTTTGCCGTGCCTGAACCTGCCTTTCGCGACCGGCCCGCAGGGCCTTCCCGTGGGGCTGCAGGTGGTCGGGCAACGCTACGACGACCACCGCACGCTGGCGGTGGCCGCCTGGGTGCACGAGCGCCTGCTGGCCGCCAACGCGCCCGATATTGGCGCCTCGGACATGTGGCCTCGCGGCTGAAAACAGAAAGCCCACCAGGTACGGTGGGCTTTTTTTTGGCCGGGCCTCGCGGAAAAGCGGTGTGTCTTCCGGGGCGCGCAAGCCCATGTTTCGGGCTTGCGGCGGGCGCTTCAAGTCATGCCGGCATGCGGATCACGCGGCCTCGGCGGCTTCCTGCTCGGCCGCCGTCACGGCGCCCGCGTTGATGTGGCGGTTGACGGCGCTCAGCACGGCCTGGAACGAGGCCGTCACGATGTCGCGGTCGATGCCCACGCCGAAGCCCGTGCTGGATTCGCCAACACGCAATTCCACGTACGAGGCGGCGCGCGTGTCGGTGCCGGTGCCGATGGCGTGCTCGTGGTAGTCCATGATGCGCACGGGCACGTCCAGCGCGGCCACGAAGGCCGAGATGGCGCCGTCGCCCTTGCCCGTCACGATGCGGCGTTCGCCGTTGTATTCGAGTTCGGCTTCGATGCTGAAGTGCTGGCCTTCGCCGGCCGACGGATTGCCGTCGATGCGGTGGCGGATCAGCTTCCACGGCGCCTTCTGTTCAAGGTACTCGCGGTTGAAGATGGTGTGCACGTCGTCGGCGGTGACTTCGCGGCCGGTCTCGTCCGTCACGCGCTGGATGGCGCGGCTGAATTCGATCTGCAAGCGGCGCGGCAAGACCAGGCCGTGTTCCTGCTCAAGCAGGTACGACACGCCGCCCTTGCCTGATTGGCTGTTCACGCGGATGACGGCGTCGTAGCTGCGGCCGAGGTCGGCGGGGTCGATGGGCAAGTAAGGCACTTCCCAGACCGCGTCCGGCTGTTGCAGCGCGAGGCCCTTCTTGATGGCGTCCTGGTGCGAACCCGAGAACGCGGTGAAGACAAGGTCGCCGGCGTACGGATGGCGCGGGTGCACCGGCAACTGGTTGCAGTATTCGGCGCAGCGGCGCACTTCGTCGATGTCCGAGAAGTCCAGCCCCGGGTGCACGCCCTGCGTGTAGAGGTTCAGGGCCAGCGTGACGAGGTCGACGTTGCCGGTGCGCTCGCCGCTGCCGAACAGGCAGCCTTCGATGCGGTCGGCGCCGGCCATCACGGCGAATTCGGCGGCGGCAACAGCGGTGCCGCGGTCATTGTGCGGGTGCACGCTCAGCACGATGCTGTCGCGGCGCGCCAGGTTCTTGTGCATCCACTCGATCTGGTCGGCGTACAGGTTGGGGCTGGTGGCCTCGATCGTGGCGGGCAGGTTCAGCACCATCTTGTGGTCGGGCGTCGGTTGCCAGACGTCCGCCACGGCATCCGAGACTTCCAGCGCGAATTCGGGTTCAGTCGTGCTGAACACTTCGGGCGAGTACTCGTAGCTCCACTTGGTTTCCGGACGCTGCGCGGTGTATTGCTTGATCAGGCGCGTGCCGGTCGTGGCGATGGTCTTGATCTCGTCCTTGGACATGTTGAACACGACCTTGCGGAAGGCCGGCGCACACGCGTTGTACATGTGGACGATGGCTTGCTTGGCGCCCGCCGCGGCTTCCACGGTGCGGCTGATCAGGTCTTCGCGCGACTGGGTCAGCACGATGATGGTCACGTCATCCGGGATGCGCTTTTCGTCGATGAGCTTGCGGACGAAGTCGAAATCGGTCTGCGAGGCGGACGGGAAGCCCACTTCGATTTCCTTGAAGCCGATCTTCACGAGCTGTTCGAAGAAGCGGACCTTGCGCTCGACGCTCATCGGCTCGATCAACGCCTGGTTGCCGTCGCGCAAGTCCGTGCTCATCCAGATCGGCGCCTTGGTGATGCGGCGGCTGGGCCAGGTGCGTTCGGAGAAGTCGCGGGTAAAGGGCGCGAAGGGGACGTATTTGGTAGCGGGGTTGGCAAGCATCATGACTACACCTTGATCGGTTTCTTTTGAATCCCGGGAGCACTACTCTCGGCGGCATTTGTGACCGGATGACGGTCTGGTGCCAGGGTTTGCCGTGATTGACCGGCAGGATTCACAAATAAAAGGGGGAAATCGCGTGTGGCAAGCGTGGCTGCCGAGCTACCACGGGGACACTAGGCCCGGCAACCGATCGGTAGGTATAGCGATAGCGCGGCAAACGAGGAGGAGCGAGCGCGCAGGCCGGCAACCGGAGCGGCGGAGCGTCCGGTGGCAATCGCGAGGGAGGTGCGGTGTGCGGCCATAGGTTGCTAGTCAAACATACTTTGCGCTGGAGCGCAAACGAAAAAGTCCTGGAAAACGGGGGGCGGATGGCCCCGCCGTGTGCTTCATCGCAGATTCACTGGGTTTGCATGTGGCCGTTTTTCACGACTTTACCCAGACGTTCGCGCTCGCTGGCGGCGAACTCCACGAAGCTTGCGCGCGAGCCACCGCCCGGTTCAATGCTGCTCTGGCTCAACGCATCCTTCACTTCTTTGGACTGCAGGGATTTCTCGACCGCCGCGTTCATCTTGTCCAGTACCTCGGCCGGCGTGCCGGCGGGCGCGAACAAGCCGGCCCAGTGGCCGATGCGGACCGTGGGAAAGCCGGCTTCCGCGGTGGTGGGGATGTCCGGCGCGCTGGCCATGCGCTTGTCCCACGTCGTGGCCAGCGCTTTCAGCTTGCCGCTCTGGATCAGCGGCAGCGTCACGATGCTGGCTTCGGAGGTGGCGTCGACCTGGTTGCCGATCACGGCAGTCACGCCTTCCGAGCCGCTTTTGTAGGCGATCGGCTCGATCGGCAGACCCGTGGCTTCTTTCACCATTTCCGCCACGAAATGCGGCGTGCTGCCGTTGCCAGCGGTCGAGAACGTGATGCGGTCGGTCTTGGCCTGTTTGGCGCGCTGGACGAAGTCCTTCAAGTCCTTGGCCGGATTGGAGGGGTTGGCCACGATGACGGATGGCGTGATCGACAGCAACGCGACGGGCGTCAGCGATTCGTCCTTGTAGGGCTGGTCCGCGCGGATCAGGCTGTTGGTGACGGTGCCGTTGCTGCCGACCAGATAGGTGTAGCCGTCGGCCTCGCTGCGGGCCACATGGGCGGCGCCCACGACGCCGCCCGCGCCAGGACGATTTTCGACGATGACCGTCTGGTGCAGGGTTGCGCCCACCGCTTTCGCGATGATGCGCGCGACCAGATCGTTGGCGCCGCCCGCGCTGAAAGGGGCGACGAACGTGATGGGTTTATCGGGCCAGGCGGCCAGCGCCGGCGCGGCGGCGAAGGCGGCCGAACAGGCCACCAGCAAGCCGGTGGCGTAGCGGACGGGGGTGCGAAACATGGGTACGGCTCCAGGGGCTGGCCGCGCATCCGGCAGGTCTCGGCTGCCGGTAGCGTTTTATTTGTGTGCGCGGCTGCGGTTGCGCGAGCCTGGAGGGGCAGTATAGGGCGGCCCGGCTGGCAGGCGACTGAAACAAACAGGCCGCCCGTGGGCGGCCCGGAATCAGGAAAGTGCGTGGCGTTTAGCGGGCGGGACCGATCCGGGGCTCGACGTAGCGGTCGCCACGGGTTTCGCCGCGGACGTCGGCGCGCGGCGCGGCCAGGGGTTCCCGGCGGCCGTCATCGCGCGGATCGCGGTGGGGGCGGGCGGCGGAACCTTCCAGGATCTGCGCCTGTTCGGCCACCATGGCGATCTTGCCGATGCGATTGTGGCGAATTTCAGACAATGCGCGACGCAGATCGCCCACCGTGAAGGGTTCTTGGCGGTCGCCCCAGGTCCAGCGCAGCACGCCCAGCGATTCCTCGGACAGGTTCGGCGCCAGGTCGGCCAGCACGTCGGTACCGACCGGCGTGGCCGCGCCCGACGCCAGGCTGGCCGAGAACCAGGCCTTGACCGAGAAAAAGACGATCAGCGACCAGATGCCGGTCACGACCCACCAGATGTACGGGTTGACCTTCTGCACCATGTCCATGGTCGGCTGGCCCAGGGAATGCAGGAAGTCGTAGTTCATGCGTTTGCCGAAGTCGAGTATCCAGGAGGCAACCAGATACCAGAGGACGACGGCGACAGCGATGACTATCGCGCGCACAACGAGTCGGGGAAGCGCCAATTTGAGCAGGGTTTGGCCGATAAGTCGGCTGTCCTGGCGAACGCTTGCGGGCGAAGTCAGATTCATCATGCAAAATATTGTACCTATGACCCGCCCAATTTTAGAACTGCGACCTGGTCAGCATCTGACGCTGACCCCACAGCTACAACAATCGATACGATTGTTGCAGTTGTCTACGCTCGACCTTGAGGCCGAGATCTCGCAAGTGCTCGCGGACAATCCGCTGCTGGAGCGTGAAGACGATACCCCCGCAGCGGAGGCGCAGGCCGAATCCGAGCGCGAATCGTCCGTGCAGGACGACGAGCCCGCCGCGGAGCGTGAGACGCCGGTGGATGAAATGCCCGGTTCGGGCGGGGTCTATTCCGATGACGATTCCGGCCCGCCCGAGACGGCGCGGCCGGATACCTTGCGCGAACACCTGCTGGGGCAGTTGATGCTGACGCGCGCGGCGCCCCGCGACGTCGTGCTGGCGACACTGCTGATCGACGAGCTGGACGAAAACGGCTACCTGGGATCGCCGCTGGAAGAGATTCTGGGCTGGCTGCCCGCCGATACCGAACCCGATATCGACGAACTGCGCGCGGCGCTGTCGTTGCTGCAATCTTTTGACCCGCCCGGTATCGGCGGGCGCGACATGGCCGAATGCCTGGTGTTGCAATTGCGCAACCCCGACCTGACCCGCCTGCCGGAAGCGGCCGATCCCGCCGTCCTGGCGTGCGCCCGCCAGATCTGCACGCAGCACCTGCCCTTGTTGGCTACCGGCAACGCCGCCCGCCTCTGTGCGGCGGTGGGCTGCGACGACGCGACCTTCCGAGCCGCCCACTCCCTTATCTTGCGGTTGGAGCCGCGCCCCGGGCGCGCCTGGACGGTGCCGGCCGCCGACTACGCGGTGCCCGACGTCATCGTGCGCAAGACGCGGCGCGGGTGGCAGGTCACGCTCAACAGCGCTGCCGTGCCGCGCCTGCAGATCAACGGGTTGTATGCGCAAATGCTGGGCAACCAGAAGGAATCCGCCCACGCCGGCCTGCAATCCCAGTTGCAGCAGGCCAAATGGATGATCCGCAACGTCGAACAACGTTTCGACACCATCCTGCGGGTGTCCCAGGCCATCGTCGAGCGCCAGACCGCGTTTTTCAGCCAGGGGCCCGCCGCCATGCGGCCGCTGATCCTGAAGGACATCGCGGGCGAGCTCGGCTTGCACGAATCGACCATTTCACGCGCCACAACGCAGAAGTACATGCTCACTCCGTTTGGCACGCTGGAGCTCAAGCGTTTTTTTGGCGCGGGCGTATCCACCGATGGCGGCGACGCCACGTCGGCCACGGCGGTGCAGACCTTCATCCGCCAGATGGTCGCGGATGAGAACCGCGCCAAGCCGTTGTCCGACAGCCAGATCATGCAAAAACTGGCCGATCAGGGGATAGTGATTGCCCGCCGGACGGTGGCAAAGTACCGCGAAGCGCTGCGGATAGCCCCCGCGACGCTGCGCAAGGCCCAGGCCTCGGCGCGCTGAAATAAGGGACGAATCTTTAAGAATTCGTCCTTTGTTTCAAGGGCTTGCGCGACAAGAGTCCGTTGCAAATTTATTGTGCAAGGGGCTTGTCATCCGGTTGATAATTTTCGATAATCATTCGCATGTACATTTGCGTATGTAATGCCATCACCGAACGCCAAGTCCGCGCCAGCGTGGACGGGGGCGCGACGACGCTGTCCGACCTGCAATTCGAGCTGGGCGTAGCCACGTGCTGCGGCTGCTGTGCGGCAACCGCCGCCGAATACCTGCCGGGCGGCCGCTGCTCCAGCGTATGCGACGTCCGTTCCATCGCCGTTCCGGTCAATGCGCCAGCCGCGCTGGTGGAGTCGGGTGCCGCTGCCAACCACAGCAGCTTCCCCATCCCGCTGGTCGCCGCAGGTTAAGCATTAGCCGTCTTTCCCGGCTCGCTGCCGTTCTGCAGCGGGCCGCGTCGTTTTCTTCCCGCAATATCCCCCTTGTTTGACTGAATTTCCCTGGCCCGTGCCGCCACCCGCTGGCGCCGGATGACGGGTTGCGCCCGGCGGACGGGGCGCGCAGAATGCCTGCTCCACGCGGCATGCGTGGCGTCCCGCTCTCATGGAACCCCGATGAAGGCCACCTCGCCCGCCGTTTCCGCCACCCCGACCGCCAACGGCGCGCCGGGGATCAGCTGGGTGCCAATCGCCGCCTTCTGCTTTCTATGGAGTTCGGCCTTCGCGGCGGCCAAGATCGCGGTGCGGGACTGTCCGCCGTTGACGCTGCTGACGATCCGATTTTTGATCGCCGGCGCGTTGATGCTTGGAATCGCCGCAGCCGGCCGCCAGGGGAAATGGCCCAGCCGCCGCGACCTCGCGTCGCTGATCCTGCTGGGTGTGTTGAACAACGCGCTGTACCTTGGGTTGAGCTGGACGGGGATGACCACGGTGTCGTCCGCGTTTACCGCCGTGCTGATCAGCACCAACCCGTTGCTGATCGGCGTGTTGGCCGGGCCGGTGCTGGGCGAGCGCCTCTCGTGGCGCAAGCTGGCCGGGCTGTGCCTGGGACTGGCTGGCGTGGCGCTGGTGCTGAGATCGCGGTTGAGCGGCATGCAGGAAGACATCCACGGCACCTTGTTGGTGACGGGCGGCCTGGTGGCGCTGGTGGCGGGCACCTTGCTCTACAAACTCTTGAAACCGACGGCGGGGCTGTGGGCATCGACGGGTATCCAGTCGCTGGCCGGCGCCGTCGCCCTGCTGCCGTTCGCGCTGATGAGCGAGAGCCTGGGCGATGCACGCCTGACCGCCAGCCTGGCATGGAGCATGGCCTACATGATCGTCGCCGTGTCGATGGGCGGCTATTACCTGTGGTTCATGATCCTTGGCCGCGCCAGCGCCACGTCGGCCAGCGCGCTGCACTTCCTGATGCCGCCGTTGGGCTTGTTGTTCGGATGGCTCGTGCTGCGCGAACCGGTGTCATGGCTGGATCTGCTGGGCATCGTTCCCATCGCCTTCGGCATCTGGTTGACCACGCGCAAAGCTGTCTGAGCCATGCACGGCCACAATCGCGTTTCGGGTTGCCGATATGCAACGTTGCGCCGCGGCCAAGTTCCGGGCCGGTTTTGACCGGCCGTTGATGCCTGCCGGCGCGGGTTGCGCGCCGATATCGCGACAGATCTGCCCGCACCGCTTGCGTACAGGCCGCATAACGCTTGTCTTGCGCCTGCAAGCCATCAAGTACGCATACTCATTCTCATTGGCTTGTCGCTTTCTTGTAGCGGTTCTAAAGCGGTTTACCAAATGCAGCGCAAGGCTAGGCGCGGCCCTCCGGCTGATGGTAGTCTGCCGGGGTTGCGTACGCGCGGCATCGTGCGCTCCTTTGTCGCGATGCATTTGCGTCGCGCCTGACTGCAAGGAGTCCATTATGAAAGGCGACAAAACCGTCATCCAGTTCCTGAACAAGCAACTGACCAACGAACTGACGGCCATCAACCAATATTTCCTGCATGCCCGCATGCTGAACCATTGGGGCTTCGACAAGCTGGGCAAGCACGAGTACGAAGAATCCATCGGTGAAATGAAGCACGCTGATCGCCTGATCGCGCGCATCTTCATGCTGGACGGCCTGCCCAACCTGCAAGACCTGCATAAGCTGCTGATCGGTGAAGACGTGCCCGAACTGCTGGCCTGTGACCTGAAGCTCGAACAGGCGGCGCATGCCACCGTCGTGGAAGCCATCGCCTATTGCGAATCGGTGCGCGACTACGTCTCGCGCGATCTGTTCCAGGACATCCTGGACGACACCGAAGAGCACATCGACTACCTGGAAACGCAGATCGACCTGATCGACAAGGTCGGCATCCAGAACTACCTGCAAAGCCAGATGTCCGTGCCCGAATAAACGTTCCGGCCAAAGCAATGGCGCCCCTCGGGGCGCCATTTTTTTTGGCCGCAGCGGGGGTTTTTTACTGCGGGCGGGCCGGGCATTCGGCCATCGTGCCCCATGCGCGGTTCGGCCCGCAGTACTTGTTGCGAGCGGCCCACGAGCACGACGGGCGGTCGAAGAAGCCTTGCGAGGCGCATTGCGCCAGTTCGCGCTTGAGGGCGTCTTGCCAGCCGGGCGCGCCGGGGCTGAGCGCCGTATTGGGCGGCGGCGGGGGCGCCTGCACCATTTGCGGCGTGCCGTAGCCGCCGGCCTGCGCCTGGCCGCCGTTGATGGCGGTGGACGTGCCGGGCACCTGCAGGTCAAGCGTGCTGACATCGGACGTGCCCGACGGCAGCGGCACTTCAGAGGACGCTGCGATTTCGCGGGCTTGTTCCGGCGTGATGCGTTCGCGCGAGAGCTTCACGGCGGGATCGCTGACGGTGTCGAACAGTGACACCGTATTGACCTGCCATTCGCGGTCTGCGGGCTTGTCGGGAACGCCGAGCGTGCCGTCGATGCGGGGTTGAGGAGGCTGCGCCACGTACGGGCGCCCATTGGCGTCCAGGACAGGTTGCTGCGAAGCCGCGGCGTCCTGCCCAGGAGCCGGTGCGGCGGGCGGCGCATGCGCCACCAGCCAGTCACCCAATTGAATTCCGCCCCAGGCCGACGCGCCAAGCGCGATCAGGAGCGTTGCGAATAATAAACGCCAAGACATTGCTACCCTCATCTGCCGTGCGGGACCCGAACGGGTCTACGCCTTGTCCCCGAATACCTTGCCGCCGTGTTCGCGCATTGCATGGAATTTCACTTCGGGATACAGATCCTCGGCTACGCGCAACTGCGCAGGGGAACTGATCAAAAACGCCGCCGCATCGACCACATCATAGGCGATATGAGCCGCATTGGCATCCATGAACTTGCGCAACGCCTTGGGGTTTTCAGACGTAATCCAACGTGCCATTGTGTAGCGCGAAGGCAGCATCCGGGCGTCCGCGCCGTACTCGGTCTTGAGGCGGTGGGCGACCACTTCGAACTGCAGCTGGCCGATCGCGCCCAGCAGCAGCGAGCCGCCTGCGGCCTCGGGACGGAACACCTGGATGGCGCCCTCTTCGCCCAGTTGGGTCAGGCCGGTGCGCAGTTGCTTGGTGCGCAGCGGATCCTTCACTTCGACCGCCTGGAAGAGTTCGGGAGCGAAGAACGGCAGCCCCGTGAATTGCAGCGTTTCGCCTTCGGTCAGCACGTCGCCCAATTGCAGCACGCCGTGGTTCGGGATCCCGATCACGTCGCCGGCATAGGCCTCGTCCAGCAGCTCGCGCCGTTGGGACAGGAAAGACACCACGTTATTGGGCCGCATTTCCTTGTTGGTGCGGGCCACCTTCAGGCGCATGCCGCGCTCGAAGCGGCCCGAGCTGACGCGCACGAAGGCGACGCGGTCGCGGTGCGCCGGGTCCATGTTGGCCTGCACCTTGAATACCACGCCGGTGAATTTGGGCTCTTCGGGCAGCACTTCGCGTTGCAGCGCCATGCGGGGGCCCGGGGGCGGCGCGTGGTCGACCAGCGCGTCCAGCACTTCCTGCACGCCGAAGTTGTTGATGGCCGAGCCGAAGAACACGGGGGTCTGCTTGCCGGCCAGGAACTGTTCGCGGTCGAAGGCGGGCGCCGCTTCGTTGATGAGCTCGATCTCGCCGCTGGCCTGCTCGAACGCCGAGCCGTAACGACGGGCGATTTCGGGGTTGGCCAGGCCTTCGATGACGTCATCGTTGTCCGAACGGCGTTCTTGGCCCGGACGGAACACGCGCATGCGGTCGCGGCGGATATCGAACACGCCGCCGAACGCCTTGCCCATGCCGACCGGCCATGAGAACGGCACGGCGTCCATGCCCAGGTGGCCTTCGATTTCCGACAGCAGTTCCAGCGGCTCGCGCACTTCGCGGTCCATCTTGTTGATGAACGTGATGATGGGCGTGTTGCGCGCGCGGCAGACCTGCAGCAGGCGGATGGTTTGCGGTTCGACGCCGTTGGCGGCGTCGATCACCATCAGCGCGGCATCCACCGCCGTCAGCACCCGGTAGGTATCTTCGGAGAAGTCCTGGTGGCCCGGGGTGTCGAGCAGGTTGATGACGCAGTCGCGGTATTCCATCTGCATCACCGAAGACGCCACGGAAATGCCGCGTTGCTTTTCGATTTCCATCCAGTCGGACGAGGCGTGGCGGGATGCTTTGCGCGCCTTGACGCTGCCGGCGATCTGGATCGCGCCTGCGAACAGCAACAGCTTTTCGGTCAGCGTCGTCTTGCCCGCGTCAGGGTGGGAAATGATCGCGAACGTTCGGCGCCGCGCAACTTCTTGAGGGATATTCATGGTCGGGGGATTGTACTTAACGCCGCTTGTTAGGCCGGCGCGGTCCGGCTTCTTGCATGAAAAGCGGGGGGGGCCC